>NZ_CP046622.1:2194062-2507500 GCF_009755665.1 Variovorax paradoxus | reverse complement strand
GGCGGTGTTTGTTGCGGAAGGCGACGATGGCGCAGCTGTGCAGCTCGCGCTAAATCGCCTCCTAAGCAGTTCTGCTCTCGCGATGGCAGGAGACTTTGGCGATGGCGCATTCCGAGCAGACTTTGATCCGGGCTTGGATGAGGATTGCATCGTTGCAGGTGTGATATGGACGAGATTGGCTTCGGCTGATGCATTTGAACGCTGGCGAGCAGTTCACGCGATTCGAAACCTGATTGACTCGAATCGAATGGCAGTGGTCGATGAGCTGGTAATACTATTCCGGAGCGGGAAAGGTGGACCGTTTCTCGCGCCATCAATGAAATTTCACTTGTGGGACGCTCGCCTGTGGCTGCTCTTAGCGTTGGCGCGAGCCGCCAAAGATCATTCGGAATTGGTGGATCGATATCAGGTTTTCTTACTTGAAGAGGCGTTCACGCCAGCAACTCCGCATGTCCTCATGCAAAGCGTGGCTGTTAACGCACTGCTTTGCGCCCAGAAGGATCTTGCGGAGAAGCTAAAGCTCCAACGCTTGCTAGTCGAAAATGACCCGGCACGTGGACCTCGCGTGAAGTATCCGCGGACTTCAAGTGACCCATACCGCCCGGTGGGGGTGCCGGCCTCAGAATTCAAGTTCTCGCTGGATTACGACTTTCGAAAGCACGAGACTCCACCGCTGGGCGCTGCATTTGGTGTTCCGGCATGGAAAATTGCCGAACTACTGGAGGAGCAGGCCTCCAGTTGGGACCCCCAGTCACCTGGCATGTACGACCAGTACGGGCGATATTCGAGTGGAAGGCGGTCGGACGCAGCTGGACGTTTCCGCAGCTACGGAGGCCATCTTGGATGGCACGCGCTTTTCGTGGTCGCCGGGAGATTGCGGGCCGCGAAGTCATTGGCCATGATCGACGAGTGGGATAGAGATCCTTGGCGAGAGTTTATTCATCGGCATGCTCTAAGTCGCATCGACGGTCTATGGTTAAGCGATGGTACCGACCCCTATCCCGCAGCAGCGAATTACAGACTGCGCTCCAAAGGAAGCGACAGCGATGAATTGATCTCAGATGTCCCTACCCTCTTGAGTTTGGCGGGAATCTCTAATGAAAGAGCTCTCGCCGCCATCGTGGCCGAAGGCATTTGGGAGAGCCGCGACGATGTCAAGATTTATGTGCACACAGCCATGATCAAGACAGACAAAGCAATTGGGGCGTGCAGCGCCCTCGCAGCGAAGAAGAGTCATGATGTTTGGCTGCCTCGCCATCGACAGTACCGGGGAACCGACCAACAAGAGTCCGATTCCCGCTTACCTTTCGAGCCTTGGATAGTCACGGTGGACACCAGCCCTGGATGGGACGAGTTCGATCCCTTCTGTTCGACTTCGGCAAACACGCGAGCAATGCCCGATTCCGCGTTTCGTGCGATGGCTGGCGTGTCCGCAGCTGATCCATTCGCGCGAAGTTGGATCAACGAGGAAGGGGAGGAGGTGATGCGTTCTATCGCTTGGGGCGAGCGTCGAGGATATGGAGAGCACGAGAGAAAGCTATCCGCTCAGGCCTTACTGTGCGACGCGCGGACTTTGAGGCAATACCTTGCGGCGACTGGTCGTAGCCTGGTAGTTCTAGTCAGAATTGAATACTACAGCGAAAAGCACTCGCAGAGTAAGGTCCGCTACCGTAGCAAAGGTGCAGCGGGCGTTCTGGCAGCGAGCGGTGGGCTCGTTTTCTCTGCGGCAATAAAGCCAGTGGAACGGACTAGCGACTGGTAGGCAGCCCTCGGCGCGCCGCATTCAACCATTGTGACTCGTCGCGCGTCTCCCAATATCGCCCACATAGTCGCGCACCGCTCGTCGGCACGCGACTACCGCTTGCTTAGGGTTGACCCACGCACGGATCTGACGAGACGATGGCTTTGGCTTTGGCTTTGGCTTTGGCTTTGGCTTTGGCAGAGCTTTTTGGCACCGTCTGTCGTTAAGCAGTGAGCCGTTGATGCAGTCGGTCACCCTGCGCGACCGGACGTAGGGCACACGGCTGCGCTCCTCGAACGTTAGATCGGCGGCTGCGCGCTCGACTTACATTCAGAAATTTCGAATTATCAATCGATCGAAATCTTCGAATTCCGCCATTCTGTCTAAGATTTAACTATTTCCGTCAAGTTGTACCATGTTCGCCCCTTTGATTCAGTAATAAGAATGGAGTACTTCTGACCAACTTGACCCGCAAAGGCTTGCACCCTCTCCAGCAAAGCTTTTCGATCAATCTCACCAGAAAAAGTGTATTCCCCGAGAGGCAATTGGTACGCCTTTCCAGTATCAGACGAAATAATACGCCGAAACCCCCCGGTACTCATTATTTTATTGAGCTCGATGTAATGTTGATCATCAGGGCCATGGAGATGCACGCGAATTGTAAAATTACCCATGGAGCAATTTCCCTTCTTCGTTAAATCCCTCAGATGATTGCTCGCTCTCAGTCACAGCAATCACCACAGATGCGTCTAAATCTTCCCCATCAACAGTAGAAGGTGCCTTTTGGCCGACTAAGTCAGCCTCCTCAATCGCAACATAAACCCCACTATAAGGAAGCATCCAGTCCGAATAATTCAAAGTAAAGCCTTGCGGTGTATTGGTGTGCTCGCATGCGTGCGTCTCCATATTAAATCCATATGACTCGACTTTACAACGAATGTCCGAAGGATGAAATACGCTAAGCGAAAAGCCTTTCGTTGGGAATAGCAACTTTGCGGTTATCGACTTGTAATTCGTAGCCAAGTACTTTGCAGAGATTTTTACGATTGCCCCATCAGCATACTCCTTTCGAACCGTCGCATCCGATTGCGACAGTCGTTCAAGTTGAATGACTAGAGAAATGCCGTCTTCAGGATTTTGCGCAAAATTATGCTCAATCAAATCGGAAGTATTGTCTTGGTTCTGTTCCGAAGGCCATTCGAAGAGTTTTTTAGACCCTATGTGGACGGAAAAACTCTGAAGCTGTCTAATTTCATCTTTTGACGCTTGCCACCGAATGTCTTTTTGCAAGTCATCACCCATCGATCGCAACTGATAGGTAAGGTCGTCGGTAATCAGACATATTCTTCCACCCGCCAAGGGCGCAGCCTCATCTTCTAGCGCAGTGATCGAAAGAGTATTTCGATAATGCTCTCTATAAGGGGAGCCAATATAGTTTTGCAAATTTGTGCTGAAAAATCTGTAAAAGCTATTTTCACGATTGAAGTCGTTTGAATTCTCGAAATAGCGCTCTAACACGGTTTTTTGAAGTTTTTCAAGTTGCGTTCGATTGAGTTTCTCAACATAACTCTCTTTCATAATCAAATCCGAAAGAGTCGACGCAAAATACTCTTTGGTATCCTTCAACTGCAAAATCACCCCGATTACCGAAAGCGATATCAATGTTCCACTTATATTTATAATCACAGAACCCACGCCTGGGTTGATGTATTTCGGATCCGCGTAGATTCCAAAAACAAGCATCGCAAATCCGAGGAGGCCCCATATGTAAGAAAGTCTGACACTGCCTTCATCCTTGTAGGTGTAGGCGTAGATGAGCCATAAAAATAATACTGGCACCAACGTTGCCGACGTAACAACGATCCATGCTTGTTGATCAACGAGCAAACCTGCCACCAAGCAGATCAGAATTGCCAGAAATGGCCAATTCGCGCCCTGAGTTTTCTTTTGTTTGATGCTCTTGCTCATAAGGAATTATGTCTTTATAGAATACACAGGTCGCGTGAGCTCAGGAATTCACTCGATCTTGCAATAAACCGCCTCTCCTCGTGAGTGAATTCAGGGGTCATGATGAATGCTGTTCAAAGCTGTAGTGGGGAGTAGGTCGATTGTTTGTCAGACTAGGCTGACTGTAAGCGAGCTTCGGCACAATCTGGTCTGCTTGCTGGCACCATGACATAGCGACGCTCACGCGCGAAAACGATTGGCACTAAGCCCGTCTCCCCAGACACGCAGCAGAGCGGCGTTGACGAGTTCGCGAAGACGTGGGCGCTGGCGGGCGCCCCAGAGGCGGCGCAATTGCCGACGTCTTATTTCCAGGAGGAGCGCTCGGAAAGGATGTCGTGTATCAAGGATCGGGCACCAGGCCGGAAGCGGCACTGCGCAAGGTCTTGCACAGCGTGGATTAGTTAACGGCTACACGGGTCGGGCCTGATCGCACCCTACTATTCGTGAGGTGCAAGGCAAGCGTGTCCATCTATGGTTGCTCCGGACAAGTTCAGCAAGAACATCGCGCCGGACGCTCTCTTCTTCCAAGCCCTTGAAGGGCTTTGATGACTCCATTGCATTTGACACGAATGATACTTAGTCGTGGAAGATCAGCTACATCGGTCGAAGCAGTTTGGTTTGCCGGTATTTTTGTCGGTATTGCTAGTGAACCGACGAGAGGAATTGAGTGCCCGTGCGCACTGTGGCGGGAGATTCGATCCCCTCCGGGGGCCAATTCAGTGTTCCAAGAGTCCCAAATGCCCCGCCCGAACGGGGGACATCGAGCGGTACCTCGCGAGCGGCCGCCTCGTACAGGTGCTGCCGCAGTACCGCACGCCCGGCACCGACATTTATGCCGTGCATGCGCAGCGGCAGCAGCTTTCTTCGCGCATACGCCTGTTCGTGGATTGCCTGTCCAACGCCTTCGCGCGCCTGGGGAACACAAGCGACCCTGGCTCGGCAGGCATCGCCTGAAGACTTACATCGCTTCGCGCGGGCGGCTGTCGCGGCTGGCTGCAAGCGCGCGCAATCGTTGCCACATGGACACCACAGACCCTCGGTCGCCCTTCCCCTCCTGGTGGCGCATTGGCGCGCTCGCCTATTCCACCGTGGGCGTGGTGTGCGTGGTCTCGTCCGCCACTTTTCCTGAAAGCGAACTGGCCATGCTGGCCGCCATCGCGGGGGCGCTGCCCTGGTCGCTGGCCCTGCTCACACTCGATCTCGCGCCGGGCGTTGCGCAGACGGCGCTGCTCCTGCTCGCGGGTGGCTGGGCCGTCAATGCAGCGCTGCTCTGGTGGCTGGCGCTCAGGCGGTCGGGGCACCGGGCGCCGTCACGGGGCGACTGAGCGACACTCCTTTTTTCGGCCGCCGCGCGCGGTACCGCAAGCGGCTTTTCGATGCGATCATTTCGCCCTGCCTCGTGCCTGGTGCGCGCACCCTGAACTCTGCATACGAAGGTTTCCCATGCTCCCTGATACGCAAGTCAATACGCCGCTGATCGGGCTGGCCGGCGGTCGGCAGTCGCTCGATACGCCCGCGCTCCTGCTCGACCTTGGCGCGCTCATGCGCAACATCGAGCGCATGGCCGCCTTTGCCAAGGCACGCGGTGTGGGCCTGCGCCCGCACGTGAAGACGCACAAGTCGGTGGAGATTGCGCGGCGCCAGGTGGCCGCGGGTGCCGTCGGGGTGAGCTGCGTCACATTGGGCGAGGCCGAGGTCATGGTCAAGGCCGGCATTCCGGATGTGCTGATCACCTCGCCCGCCGTGACCCCGAGCAAGATCGCGCGGGTGGTCAAGCTTGCCAGGCTCGCGGGCCCCGGCGGAATGATGGTGGTGGTGGACGACCCGCGCAACGCCGCGGACATTGCCGCCGCCACGCTGGGGCTGCCGCATCCGCTCGAGGTGCTGGTCGACTACGGCGCGGGCTACAACCGCACCGGTGCCGCAACCGAAGCGCAGGTGCTCGAGCTCGCGCGCCGCATCGCGGCCGAGCCGCGCCTCAAGCTGCGCGGTTTGCAGGCCTACGCCGGCAACCTGCAGCACATCGTTGACCGCGAGCAGCGCAGCGCCGCAGCTGCCGCCCTGCGCGAGACCGTTGCGCGCATCGTCGCGGAGGCCAGGCGGGAGGGCATTCATTTCGAGATCGTGACGGGCGCCGGCACCGGCACGCACGACCTCGACGCGCAGCGCGACGCGTTCACCGAGCTGCAGGCGGGCTCCTATGTTTTCATGGATGCGGAATACACCCAGGTGCTTGGCGCCCCAGGGCAGCCCTCGCCTTTCGAGGTGTCCCTGTTCGTGCAGACGGCGGTGGTGAGCGCCAACGCGGCGGATTGGGTCACGGTCGATGGCGGCACCAAGTGCTTTGCCACCGATGCCGGCGCGCCGCTGGTGGCGCGCGGCGCCGACCCGGCGAGCCGCTACGCGTTCTTTGGCGACGAGCACGGCAAACTGCTGTTCGCCGGGGCGCGGCCGGTGCTGGGGGAGCGTGTCGAGTTCGTCACCCCGCACTGCGACCCGACCGTCAACCTGCATGACGCCTACCACGTGGTCGATGGCGATACCCTGGTGGCCATCTGGCCGGTGGATGCACGCGGCAGGCACTAGGGGTGGCGCAAGGGCTGGCGCTGCGACTCCGGACCGAGGCGATGGCGAAGAATCGCCGAGCGGGTGGTCAGACGCGCGGCAGTGCCGCCAAGTAGGTAGAGACCACGATCGCGGCCGCGCGGTCCAGTTGCAGGAGGTCCGCTATCTCGAATGCGCGCGCAGCAGCGCTTCCGCTCATTTCGGGCGGTACGCGGATCTCGACAAGAACTTCGGCCGCGAGCTCACGGTCGCTCCGGGGCCTGCCGTCGGGGTGCATTACCCACTCGTCTATTTGCTCGAACGGAATGCTTCGAAAGACGCCGACGACAGGGATGTACTTGTAGCGATCCTCGCCCACCAGGATGGGCACGCTGAGATTGCAGAAAAACGTGGTCGACATGCAGGATCGCCATCGCAGTCAAAAGGATTAATTGTTAAGGAATGTGACTGACTCGGCCACCCTTCCGAACCCTTAATCCCAGTCAAGACGTGACCTTAGTCACACAAAGGTCATGTTTGTCCGCAGAGGACCAGTCCGCGACAAAGCAATGCTTAGTTCTTACAAACCGGCCGCGCTGAACGGGAAATTGGCCGCTTTGCGCCCTGAAAGGCGAGAAACAGCCTTTCCCCGCCGAGGCGATGCGGGTCAGGTCGCGGCGCCGAATTGCGGCAAGCGTCGCTCGATGTTGGCGCGAACCGCCTCTGTCTGGTTTGCGCCCCCGATCAGTGCCCGCTGCTCCACCGATTCGGCAACCAGCAGATCGGCCGCGCTTTGCGACAGCGCGGCATTGAGCAGGCGCTTGCCTGCCCGGATGGCGTCGGGGCTCTTGCCCGCGATGCCGCGCGCCATCTGGAGGGCTTCGGCCACGGGGTCGGTTGCCAGCCGGGTGGCAAAGCCAAGTTGCAGCGCCTCCTCGCCGGAGAAGATGCGCCCAGTGAAGGTGAGCTCGCGCACCACGTCGCTGCGGGCGAGCTCTCGCATCAGCACCATGCCGCCCATGTCGGGCACAAGGCCCCACTTGATCTCCATGACCGAAAGCTTGGTGTCGGGCGCCACGATGCGGATGTCGGCACCCAGTGCCACCTGCAGGCCGCCGCCGAAGGCCACGCCATGCACGGCAGCGATGACGGGCACCGGCACTTCGCGCCAGACCATTGCAACGTATTGGGCCGCATTCGAAATGCCATGGGTCCGGTTAGCCAGGTCGGTGCCGCCGGCCGCGGCGCCCAGCACGGCGCTCGCGGCGCCCTGCCCCATGCGCTCGAACGAAGCCATGTCGAGCCCGGCGCAAAACGCCTTGCCCTGGCCCGAGATCACCACGGCGCGCACCGCGGCGTCACCGCGCAAGGATTCGCCGGCCTCGATCAGCGCGTCGAACATCGCGGGATCGAGCGCATTCATCTTGTCGGCGCGCGCAAGCTGCAGTTCCACCACGCCGTCGGGGTGGCGGGTCCATTCGATTCGGTCGGCCATGTCGTGTCTCCTTCGGGTTTCTTCGCGCCAGTATCGCCCGGTACGGGCGCTCGGCGATGATGGCGCCTGTCGCCCACCCAACACCTGCTTCGACTCATGCCCCTGGATCGCCGGATCTTTCTGCAATCGGGCGCCGCCGCCGTGGTGGCGTTGCTCCACGGAAGCGGTGCCCACGCATCCCCCAGCCGCGCCGACCCGGCCATGCTCGGCTTCACTGCCGTTCCGGTTTCACTGCAAGACGCGGTGGTGGTGCCGCCGGAATACGAATGGCAACTGCTCTATCCATGGGGCACGCCCACGGGAGTGAAGGGGCATCCGATGCCGGCCTTTGCGTCCGATGGCTCCGATAGCGCGGCCGACCAGGCACTGCAGGCGGGCATGCACCACGACGGGATGCACTTCTTCCCGCTTGCAACACCGGACCGCGCACTGCTCGTGATGAACCACGAATACACCGACGAGCAGTTGCTCCATGCGGACGGCGTCAAGGAATGGACCGCCGAGAAGGTGCGCAAGTCGCTGCATGCCATGGGTGTTTCGGTCATCGAGATCCGGCGCACGCGCGATGGCTGGCGGCAGGTGCGCCCGTCGCCCTATGCCCGCCGCGTGCACGGCAACACGCCCATGCGCATCGAAGGCCCCGCGGCGCGTACGCCGCTGATGCGCACACAGGCCAATCCCGCCGGTGACGAGGTGTTCGGCACCTTCGCCAACTGCGCCATGGGCGTGACGCCGTGGGGCACCTACCTGACCTGCGAAGAAAACTTTCACGGCTACTTCGGCGGCCCGAAGGAAGCGGCCAAGGACATCACGCCCGCGCAGCGCCGCTACGGCACGGTGCCGGGCTCGCAGTGGGTCGACTACTGGCGCTTCGACGAACGCTTCGACATGAGCCGGCATCCGAACGAAGCCCACCGCTTCGGCTGGGTGGTCGAAATCGATCCCTTCGATCCCGCGGCCAAACCCGTCAAGCGCACAGCGCTCGGCCGCAAACGCCAGGAAAGCGCCACCTGCACGCTCGCCAAGGACCAGCGCCTGGTGGTCTACATGGGCGACGACGCGCGGTTCGAATACATCTACAAGTTCGTCAGCCACGGAAAGGTTTCACCCAGCGGCGGCAGTGCCGCCAACAGCCGCCTGCTCGACGAAGGCACGCTCTACGTCGCCCGGTTCGATGCCGACGGCCGCGGCCGATGGCTCGAACTCGTCCACGGGCGCAACGGCCTGGATGCGGCCAGCGGCTTTGCCGACCAGGCCGAAGTGCTGATCCACGCCAGGCTGGCGGGCGACATGGTGGGCGGCACCCGCATGGACCGCCCGGAATGGATTGCGGTGCACCCGCAAACCGGCGAGGTGTACGTTACGCTCACCAACAACAGCCAGCGCGGCGAGATCGGCAAGCCCGCAGCGGACGCAGCCAACCCGCGCGCCGCCAACCTCTTCGGCGGCATCCTGCGGTGGCGCGAGGATGGCGGCGATGCAGGCAGCGAAGGCTTCGCCTGGGACCATTTCGCGCTCGCCGGCGACCCCGCGCAAACGGACAGCGGCGCGCGCTATCCCTGCGCCCATGCAGACATCTTCGGCAGCCCCGACGGCTTGCACTTCGACAGCGGCGGCCTGCTCTGGATACAGACCGACATGAGCGGCCAGCTCATCGGCAAACCGCCCTATGCATCACTGGGCAACAACCAGATGCTGTGCGCCGATCCTGCGACGGGCCGCATCAAGCGATTCTTGACGGCACCGAACGGCAGCGAGGTCACCGGCTGCGTGGTAACGCCCGACCGGCGCACGCTGTTCGTCAACATCCAGCATCCGGGGGAATCGCGCGATGACGGCAGCGGAACGCCGACCAGCGCCTGGCCCGACGGCACCGAGCCCGGCAGCGCACGCCCGCGCTCGGCCACGCTGGCCATTCGCAGGCGCGACAGCGGTATCGTCGGCACCTGAAGCAGTCAGAAAAAAACGGAAGGAGACCCTGCATGAGCATTCGCATCGTTCGCCTCGGCACACCGCGCGCCCACGGCGAGGGCCTGCGCATCGGCACCGTGCGCCGCCCGCCGCGCGGCGTTCCGAAGACCGAGTTCGCCTCGCAAGACTGGTATGACGTGTGGTACCCGAATCTCGCGCCTTCGGCCGAGACCATGAAGCTGGGCCAGGAGGCGGAAACGCCCGCGCAATGGAACGCCTTCATGCGCAAGTACAAGGCGGAGATGGCCGAGGCTGACGCGAGTCGCAGCCTCGACCTGCTCGCGGCCCTTTCGCACAGCACGGCGCTTTCGGTAGGCTGCTATTGCGAGGACGAGTCGCGCTGCCATCGCTCGCTGCTGCGCGGCCTCCTGGCCGAGCGCGGGGCAGACATCGCGAGCTGATTCAGCGCTGCGCCTTGTCCTTCTGGTTCTGCGCCTCGATGCGCTCGCGCGCGGCCTGCCAGTCGTCGTCGCTCCATTGGCGCAGCTCGTAGAAGTTGCCGCCGGTGGCCAGCGCGTTGCCGCCGTCCATCATGATGCTCTGGCCGGTGAGCCAGTCGCACTGGCCGGGCGCCATGAGAAAGGCCGCGAGGTTCTGCAGCTCGCTCATGCGGCCGGTGCGCGCCATGGGGTTGGTCTTCTTGCTGCGCGCGCCGGGCTCCTCGCCGGGGTTCAGGCGCTTGCTCATGCCCTCGGTCGGAATTTCGCCCGGCCCGACGGCGTTCAGGCGAATGCCGTGGCGCGCCCACTCCACCGCCAGCGACTTGGTCATGACTTCGATGCCGGCCTTGCTCATGGCCGAAGGCACCACGTAGGGGCTGCCGTTGTCGACCCAGGTCACGATGATGCTCATCACGCTGCGCAGCGCGTCGCCCTCCTTCCATTTGCCGGCCTTGGCTTCGGCCACCCATCGCTTGCCCACGGCCTGCGTGACGTAGAAGCTGCCGTGGAAGACGATGTTCGCAATGGCGTCGAAAGCGCGGGGCGACAGGCTTTCGGTCGGTGCCACGAAGTTGCCCGCCGCGTTGTTGACGAGCCCGGTGAGCCCACCGCTCTGGAACAGGCTCTCGACCATGTCGTCCACGCTCTGCGCAATGCGGATGTCCACGCCGAAGGTGTCGATGCGGCGCTCCGGGAACTGCTGGCGCCACTCGGCCGCGGTTTCTTCGCAGACCGACTGGCGACGGCCGCAGATTGCAACGTCGGCACCCAACCCCAGAAAGCGCTCGGCCATCGCACGGCCGAGGCCGGTGCCACCGCCAGTCACGAGAATGCGCTGGCCGCTCATGAGGGAAGCTTCAAACATGGTGAATCTCCTTGGTCGTTGCAACAGAGCGGCAAGGCGCGGCGCCGCCATGGCGCATGCTACGCCGCCGGCAAATGCCATGGCTTGCGAAATCTGGCTCTGAGCGGGTAAAAATGTCCTTCGCCCTGATCACCGGATACATGACCATGCAAAGCCCCGCTGCCTCGTCTTTCCAATCGCTCGCCGGCGTGCGTGTGCTGAGCCTTGCGCTCAACCTGCCGGGCCCTGCGGCACTGCTGCGCTGCCGCGGCATGGGTGCCACCTGCCTGAAGTTCGAGCCGCCCGCCCGCGACCCGATGGCGCTCTACAACAAGGCCGCGTACGCCGCGCTGCACGAAGGCATCGAGGTTCGCACGGCCGACCTGAAGACCGAAGCCGGCCAGCAACAGCTGCATGCCGAACTCGCGCGCACGGACGTGCTGCTGACCTCTTTCCGGCCTTCAGCGCTCGTCAAACTGAAGCTCGACTGGGCATCGCTCCAGGCGCGCCATCCGTCGCTGTCTCAGGTCGCCATCATCGGCGCCCCTGGCGAGCGTGCCGAGGAGCCGGGCCACGACCTGACCTATGTCGCGGAAAGCGGCCTGGTCACCGGCACCGAACTGCCGCCCACGCTCTACGCCGACATGGGCGGCGCCCTGCTCGCAAGCGAAGCGGTGCTGCAGGCCACCTTGCATGCCCGGTCCGCGGCCAAGGCGAACGGCGTGTACCTCGAAGTGGCACTCAATGCCTCGGCCGACTGGCTGGCGCTGCCGCGCACATGGGGCCTGACCCGGCCCGAAGGCGCTGTGGGCGGCGCGCATGCGGGCTATCGCGTGTATTCCTGCGCGGACGGACGCGTGGCGGTTGCCGCGCTGGAGCCGCACTTTGCAGAGCGCCTCTGCGAAGCGGCCGGGGTGGCTTCGCGTGACATGTTCGCGTCGGCTACGCGCGAAGGCATTGCCGCTTGGATTCGCACCCGCACCCGCGCGCAACTCGAAGCCATGGCGCGGGAGCGCGATGTGCCGCTGCTCACGCTGGCCGACTGATCAAAGGCGCAGTTCGCTCAGCTTGCGATCGAGCTTGATGAGCCAGATGCGCACCGGCCGTTCCAGGTCGCTGCCGCGCGTGATGCGCGCGCCCGTCACGCCAGCCGGGCACTTGGCAATGATCGCGCCGGTGGCATCCACCGTGCAGTCCTCGACGCTGCCTGCCACGGTCTTGCCGTCGGCATCGAGCAGGATCGTGCTCAGGCCGAAGTCGTTGTCGTTCACCAATGCCAGGGTCTGGTCGTCCACCACGGTCAGGCCCTCGGCCTTTTCGGCCAGCCAGCCCAGCGCGTTGAGGTCGAGCAACTCGGTTTTGCGCATGGCCACTATCGCGGAGTAGTCAGCGGCTCCCGAAGGCGCCTGCGTGATGCTGCTGATTTCCAGGTTGTGGTCGAAGGCCGCAATGTCGGTTGCATTGGCCGGCAACTCGACCAGCATCAGCTTGTTGAACACCTTGCCATCGCTCTTGCGCGCACCCTGCTCGATCACGATGAAGCGGCCGTTGCCCAGGCTCACCACGTCGCCGAGCTTGGCGTTGCCGGTGCGGTTCTTGTCGTACTGGCTGCCGTCGATCGGGTAAGCGTAGAGCTTCGACGTCTCGGTGGCCGGGTCGAATGCGAGCCAGCGCGTGAACTTCGCGATGTGGCGCACATCGGTCTTGCTGCCGCCCGGCGGCGCGGCCTGGATCGACTTGCCCGCGCCGTCCTTCGGATCGATCGGGCTCTGCAGAAAGCCGTGCAGCTTGCCGTCCGCCGCGTCGAGCGTCAGCCCCTCCATGCCGCGATTGGCGCGGCGCTGCGCGAGCACCAGCGGCAGATCGGCCGCGCCGTTGCCTGGGGCGTACTTTTTCTCGATCACGCCGGTCGCGATGTTGATGCGTGCGATGAACGGCCCGTACTCGTCGCTGGTCCACAGCACGTTGCGCGCCTTGTCGAGCACCATCGTCTCGGGGTCGAGTCCGTTGGCGTCGTAGTTGGCCTTGGCGGCATCGAACACATAGCGGTCGGTCAGCGGCGTTTCACCCGTCGAGCCCACGCCCGACTGGGGCGGCAGGCCGGTGATCTTCTTGTTGGCATCGAGCTTGAGCGGCACGCTCGACGAGAGCACCGCGCCCGTCTTGCCGATGCGCACGATGCCGAAGCTCGGCGCGAACGACGGCGCGGGAAACACCTTGCTGATGCTGGTGGCGCCGCCGCCGTTTGGCATGGGTGCGGTCGGGCCGTCGCCGTTCGGGCCGCGGTCGGTAATGGCATAGAACTCGAGCGTGCCGTCGTCGGCCTTGCCCTTGAATGCCAGGCCCGATCCGTAGGCCGGCAGGAAGCCCCCGGGAAAGTCGGCCTTGGTCTTCTCGTTGTCGCCCTCGTAGGGCACGTTGAAGCTGGCATCGGCCTGCAACTGGTATCGCGTGACGTCGATGCCGATGGTGCCGAGCGCGTTCGTCTGCGTCGAGGCTTCTGTCACCGGCGCGCCGAGGCGCGAAGCCAGCGTGTCCTCGAAGTGTTCACGCGCCAGCGTGCGGCGGCTTGAATCGACCATGCGGGCATTGTAGGGAGCAGGCAGCCCCGCGAGCACCGCGTTGAGAGCGGCGTCGAAGCTCGCGGCCGCGGCGCTGAAATCGATGGACCCGGCCGTGAGCGCGGCCTTCAGCGCCGGAGTCAGGCGAATGCCGTTGGAAGGATCGCGGTCCTCGTCGAAGCTCTGCAGTGCAAGCAGGCGATTGACCACGGCATCGGCCTTCACGTCGGTGCCGCCGGCCAGGGTCAACGGGGTGATCGCATCACCGCAGGCGGCACTGCCGAGTGCGAGCGCACCAACGGTGAAGACGACGGTCTCGCCGTCCTTGCAGGTGAATTCGCCGGCTGCGTTGGTGGCCGCCTTGTCGGCGTTGCCGGTAACGTAGTCCAGGCCTTCGACCGCCGCGTCGAGGAAGGTGCCGGTCTTCGACTGGGCCGTAGGCGGATTCGTCGTGCCACCGCCGCCACCGCCGCCCGATGCCGGGGGGAACGCCCATCCGCCACTCCCGCCGCCACCGCTACCGCCGCAGGCACCCAACAGCACGCTGGCACCTGCGAGCGCCAGCCATCCCACCCTCGATCCTCTTGTCTTCCGCATTGCTTGTCCTCGTGAAGCGCCCGCGCAAAGGCGCAGGCCTCGGCGATTAATGCCGAGACAGATGACAAGCCCGTGAAATTGCAGTCGAAAGGTTGCGACGGCTTCGCTTTTTCAGTGCGCTTTCAGTGCCTTTTAGCGCTTTGTGCCGTCGCGTTCGCGGTCCTCGCGCTTGATCGCAAGGTAGGTTTCGAGTTCGATCTCGTGCAGCTGCCGCGGATACTGCTCGGCCGCGGCAAACCACGAGCGCTCGCGCCGCTCGGGCGGCGCGCCGGCGTCGGAAGAGAGATAGGTGTCGAGGGTGAGAAAGTAGCGCATCGCATTGCGCTCCACCAATCCGCGCGCACCGCGGATGTAGTCGGGCTGCCCGTCGGCCTCTTTGCCGACCACGGTAAAGCCCACCTTGTTGCGGCCGAAGGTGGCCAGGTACGCCTGCGTGGCCATGCGAACCATCATGTTGTGGTCGTAGCTGTAGCCAAAATGCAGGAAGCTCCTTTTCTCGTCGAGCGCCACCGCTTCCAGCGTGACCCGATAGTTGCTCGTGCCCAGCGGTCCGCTGGCCGCGTTCATCTCGACCGACAGGTACTCCGGCGTTGCGTTGGCCACGCGATAGATGAAGGGCAGCTGAAACGCCTGATCGACCGGCTTGTCGTAGCGCCGCACGACAAACAGCGTCAGCATGTCTTGCCCCTGCGGCGTGGTGCCCGCGCGGCATCGGCGATTGTTGACGTGCAGCTTCAGCAGTTCGCACCAGTGGGACGACTCCTTGAGCGCAGCGCTGATCTCCGGCAGCGAGTGGTCCACCACCGCGTAAATGTCGCCCTGCAGCCCGCCCGGCGTTTCCAGCGAATCGAGCTGAATGGGCCGTGCGAAGCCGCTGCGCTCGAGCTTGCCTTTCATGCGCTGATGCGTACCGCGCAGCGCTTCAGCCGAAGCGGAGGCCGATGCAGAAAGGGATTCGGACGGTGCCGCCAACGCATGCACCGAAGCCGCGAACAGAACGCCCCCCGCCAAGGCTCGCAACCATGAAACCCGCGGAGAGAACAAAGTACTCATGGGGCTACACGATACAACGCGCGGCGAGAATCCCGCCATGCATCCTTCTCTTTCTCGCTGCAAACCATGAAGCGCCAAGGCCGGCTCGTACGCTGGGAACCCAAGCGGGGCTTCGGCTTCATTCGAAGCCCCGAGGTCTCCGCAGCCAATTCGCGACGACGCAGCGGGGCGGCGCCCTCCTCCTCATCGTCGATGCTGCCCATGGGTCTGCTGCTCCTGGGTTATGCGGCCTTGCTCGGCTACGGCGTATGGACCGCACGCCTGCCGCCGCTTGCCTTGGGCGTGCTGCTGCTGGTCAACCTTCTGACCTTCGCGATCTACGGTTTCGACAAGAACGCTGCGCAAGCCGGGCGCTGGCGCACCGCGGAGAGCACGCTGCACCTGATGTCGGTGGCGGGAGGATGGCCGGGCGCATGGTGCGCGCAGCGGCTCTTCCGCCACAAGTCGCGCAAGGCGAGCTTCATGGCGGGTTACTGGGCCACGGTGCTGCTGAATATCGCCGCTGCGGCTGCCTGGGTCGGCAAGCTGGCGCCGGCCGGACTGCTCGGGGGCTGAGCTCGGCTCAGCGCGGCTTGCGGATGTTGCCGCGCACCGGGCCGGCCGCGGCCTTGCGCGCGGGTGCCGAGCCGTTGTCGCGCGGCGGCAGGCCGGTGTGCTGCGTGAGCATGCGACCCTTCGATGGCTTTACCGGTGCGAGCCTGACCGGCGCCTTGGCCGCCACTGGCGCACTGGTCGAGTTCTTGCGCCGCGCGCTCGTGTAGCCGCCGTCGGTGAGCGGCTGCCACGTTGGAATGAGGTGGTGCTTACCGTTGCCGATCAGGTCGGCGCGGCCCATGCTCTTCAAGGCTTCGCGCAGCAGAGGCCAGTTGTTGGCGTCGTGGTAGCGCAAAAAGGCCTTGTGCAGGCGGCGGCGCTTGTCGCCGCGCACGATGTCCACCGTCTCGCTGTCGCGCGTGATCTTGCGCAGCGGGTTCTTGTTGGTGTGGTACATCGTGGTGGCCGTGGCCATCGGACTCGGGTAGAAGGTTTGCACCTGGTCGGCGCGGAAACCGTTCTTCTTGAGCCAGATCGCGAGGTTCATCATGTCCTCGTCGCTGGTGCCCGGGTGCGCTGCAATGAAGTACGGAATGAGGTACTGCTTCTTGCCCGCCTCGGCCGAGAACTTCTCGAACATCTGCTTGAACTTGTCGTAGCTGCCGATGCCGGGCTTCATCATCTTGGTGAGCGGGCCCTGCTCGGTGTGCTCGGGCGCGATCTTCAGGTAGCCGCCGACGTGGTGCTGCACCAGTTCCTTCACGTACTCAGGCGACTGCACGGCCAGGTCGTAGCGCAGGCCCGAGCCGATCAGGATCTTCTTGATGCCCTTGAGTGCACGCGCGCGGCGGTAGATCTTGATGAGCGGATCGTGGTTGGTGCCCAGGTTCTGGCAGATGCCCGGGTACACGCAGCTGGGCTTTCGGCAGGCGGCCTCGATCTCGGGGCTCTTGCAGCCGAGCCGGTACATGTTGGCCGTGGGGCCGCCCAGGTCGGAAATGGTGCCGGTAAAGCCGCTCACGCTGTCGCGAATGGCCTCGACCTCCTTGATGATCGACTCTTCCGAGCGGCTCTGGATGATGCGGCCCTCGTGCTCGGTAATGGAGCAGAAGGTGCAGCCGCCGAAGCAACCGCGCATGATGTTCACGCTGAAGCGGATCATTTCCCACGCGGGGATCTTGGTCGCACCGTCGTGGCTGCCGTTTTCGTCGGCATAGCGCGGATGCGGGCTGCGTGCATACGGCAGGTCGAACACGTGGTCCATCTCGGCCGTGGTGAGCGGAATGGGCGGCGGGTTGATCCACACGTCGCGCGCCGTGGCGCCCTCGCCGTGCGCCTGCACCAGTGCGCGGGCGTTGCCGGGGTTGGTTTCCAGGTGCAGCACGCGGTTGGCGTGGGCATAGAGCACCGGGTCGGCGCGCACCTGCTCGTACGAAGGCAGGCGAATCACGCTGCGGTCGCGCGGAGGCACCTTGATCTTGGCGCGTTGCGCAAGCGCGGGGTTCGGCACGAAGGTCAGCGGCTTGATGGCCGGGTTCACCGGGTTGGCCGCGGCGCCGGCTTCGGCGGCCTGGGCCACGGCCTGGGCTTCGTCTTCCTTCGCGCAGGTCGCGCCATTGGCCTTGGCCTGCTCCGACACCATGAGGTATGGGTTGACGTGCGCCTCGACGCGGCCGGGCTCGTCCACGCTGGTGGAGTTGATCTCGAACCACTCTTCGGGCGTATCGCGCCGCACGAAGGCGGTGCCGCGCACGTCGGTGATCTCATGCACAGGTTCGCGGGCCGCCAGGCGGTGCGCGATCTCGACAATGGCGCGCTCGGCGTTGCCGTACAGCAGCAGGTCGCACTTCGAATCGACGACGATCGAGCGGCGGACCTTGTCCTGCCAGTAGTCGTAATGCGCAATGCGGCGCAGCGACCCTTCGATGCCGCCGAGGATGATGGGCACGTCGTTCCAGGCTTCCTTGCAGCGCTGCGAATAGACGATGGCCGCGCGGTCGGGCCGCGCGCCGCCCACGTCGCCCGGGGTGTAGGCGTCGTCGCTTCGAATCTTGCGGTCCGCCGTGTAGCGGTTGATCATCGAATCCATGTTGCCGGCGGTCACGCCGAAGAACAGGTTCGGCTTGCCCAGCGCCTTGAACGGCTCGGCGCTCTGCCAGTCAGGCTGGGCGATGATGCCCACCCGAAAGCCCTGCGCCTCGAGCATGCGGCCGATCACGGCCATGCCGAAGCTTGGATGGTCGACATAAGCGTCGCCCGTCACCACGATGATGTCGCAGCTGTCCCAGCCGAGCGCGTCCATTTCCTTGCGCGTGGTGGGCAAGAACTTGGCCGTGCCGAAACGGGCCGCCCAGTACTTGCGGTAGCTGGTCAGCGGCTTGGCGGCACGCGCAAAAAAGGAGACGTCGACGGGGGCGTTCATCAGTGGGAAGTTGGCGGCGCGGCTTGGCGGGCTCGGCGCCGCAGTGGGCAACCCATGATTTTAGGGTTTTCCATCACTTCTGTCGCGCCCGACCGCTTTGGCGCGACCTCCGCAAGGCCTTTAATTGGTTGCTAAAGTCAACCATCAATATGACAATGGCAATCATGTCGAGCACCCTGGCCACTCCCGACGCCGCCGCCGTCAAGGCGATCCGGCAGTTCAACCGCTTCTACACGAGCCGAATCGGCGTGCTCGACCCGTACCTTGGCAGCGACATGTCGCTGACCGACGTTCGCGTGCTGTACGAGCTGGCCCACCGGCAAACGCCCGTGGCAAGCGAGATCGGCCGCGACCTGCGGCTGGACGCCGGCTACCTGAGCCGCATCTTGCGCCGCTTCGAAGCCGAAGGCTGGCTCACGCGCCAGCCCCACGCCCGCGACGCGCGGCAAAGCGTGCTGCGCCTTACCGAAGCGGGCCACGCCGCATTTGCGCCGCTGCAACAAAAGTCGCGCGACGAGGCGGCCGCCCTGCTCTCCCCGCTGCCGCCGCAGGGCCGCCAGCAGGTGGTCGATGCCATGGCGCGCATCGAACGCCTGCTCGATCCGGCAGCGGCCCCTGCGGCGCGCACCCGCACCATCGTTCTACGCGACCCATTGCCGGGCGAGATGGGCTGGGTGGTGCAGCAGCACGGCGAGCTGTATGCGCGCGAGTACGGCTGGAACAGCGAGTTCGAGGCGCTGGTTGCGGAAATCGTGGCCCAGTTCGTCCGCAAGTTTCAACCGGCGTGGGAGAAGTGCTGGATTGCGGAGCTCGACGGCGAACGGGCAGGTGCGATCTTCGTGGTGCGCAAATCGCCTACCACGGCCCAGCTGCGGCTGCTGCTGCTTGCACCTTCGGCACGCGGTCTGGGGCTGGGCGCCCGGCTCACCGACGAGTGCATTGCCTTCGCACGCACCAAGGGCTACCGGAAGATCGTGCTCTGGACCAACAGCTGCCTGGAGGCCGCCCGCGCCATCTACGCCAAACGCGGTTTCAAGCTCGACAAGTCCGAGCCCTATGAAGGCTTCGGCCAGCAGCTCGTGGGCGAGACCTGGTCGCTCAAGCTGCAGTAGATGAAGCAGTGCGCCGCCCCCTCACCCACAGCTTTCGAAGCAGCGGCGCAAGCCACACCAGCACAACCACCGCTGCCAGCGAAGCGGCAATGGGCCGCGACACGAAACCCGCGAGGTTGCCGCCGGACTTGATCATGGAGGTGATGAAGTTCTCCTCGAGCATGCCGCCGAGCACCACGCCCAGAATGGCGGGCGCAATCGGAAAACCGTTTTCCTCGAGCAGGTAGGCCACGATGCCGGCAACGAGCATCACGCCCACGTCGAACAGCGAGTTGTTGATGGCAAATGAGCCCACGATGCAGAACAGCAGGATGAGCGGCATCAGCACGTTGCGCGGCACCCGCAAGATGCGCTTGGCCACCTTGATGCACAGGATGCCCAGCGGAACCATGATGATGTTGGCAATGATGAACAGCATGAACACCGCATAGATGTTCTGCGGGTTGGTGGTGAAGAGCGTCGGCCCCGGGTTGAGGTTCTTCATGTAGAGCACGCCGATCACGATGGCGGTGATCGAGTCGCCCGGAATGCCGAACACCAGCGCCGGAATCCACGCGCCGGCCAGCGCGCTGTTGTTGGCCGAACCCGATTCGACGATGCCTTCGACATGGCCCGTGCCGAACTTCTCGGGCTCCTTCGAGAATTTCTTGCTCATGGCGTACGACATCCATGCCGCAATGTCGGCGCCAGCACCTGGCAGTGCGCCCACCGCAGTGCCCAGCACGCTGCCACGCAATATCTGCACCGGGTACTTCTTGGCCAGCGCCCATTGGCCCGAGAGCACGCGGCCCACCTTCTCGACCACGATCTCGCCCGGCGGCAGCGTGTCGACCGCGAAGCGGATCACCTCCGAAACGGCGAACATGCCGATCATCATCGGGATCATGCCGATGCCGCCGGTCATCTCGGCATTGCCGAAGGTAAAGCGCGGAAAGCCCGCCGGGTTGCCAAGCCCCACGCACGCCACCAGCAGGCCGAGCAGCAGCGTGACCATGCCCTTGAGCGGCCGGTCCGACGTGATGAACACCGCGCAAGTGAGGCCCAGCAGCACCAGCCAGAAGTACTCGAACGAACTGAAGTTGAGCGCAAAGTCGGCCAGTGCCGGCGCCGCCACGATGAGCACCACGGTGCCGAAAAGCCCGCCGACGGCGGAGAACACCAGGCCCGCGCCGAGTGCGGTTTCGGCCATGCCCTTGCGCGTCATTGCAAAGGCTTCGTCGGTATAGGCGGCCGATGCGGGCGTGCCCGGAATGCGCAGCAGGCAGCCGGGAATGTCGCCCGAGAAAATGGCCATGGCGGTGGCCGTCACCATGGCCGCGATGGCGGGAATGGGCGGCATGAAAAAAGTGACCGGCACCAAGAGCGCAACCGCCATGGTGGCCGACAGCCCCGGTACCGCGCCAACGAACAGGCCATAGAGCGAGGCCAGCACCATCACGAGGATGGTGTAGGGCTCGAAGACCATAGAGAAAGCCTGCAAGAGTGCTGCCGACATGAGAAGAGGCCCCGGTTACCAGGCAATGGGTGTCAGCACACCCCAGGGAAGAGGAACGCGCAACAGCTTGTAGAACGCGGCATGGATGAGCAGCGAGGCAATCAGCGCAATCAGCACCGCGCGGCCCGGCCGCACGCGCATGGCAAGCATCAGCGCCAGCAGCGAGATCGCCGCGGTCGGCAAGAAGCCGAGCCGCTCCGAAGCGAAGATGTAGAACAGCACCGCGCCAATCACCAGCGCGGCGGCCAGCACATGGCGCGGCGAAGCGGTCCAGCCGCCAAGCCGCATCCAGGGCGCGGCATGCCGCTCTCGCCAGCCCTTGACCAGCAGCATGAAGCCGCAGATGCACAGCCCGATGGCAATCAACCCCGGGAAAAGCGCCGGCCCGACCTGCTGGCCCGGTATCCCGGGATAGCTGCGCACCACGGCCAGCACCAGCGCGCCGAGCACCAGCAGGATCAGCCCGAAGACCGCGTCGTTGAACTTCATTGCGCGGCACCTCCGCCGGGCGCGCATGCACGCCGCGCGGCGCTCACTTGACGATACCCACGGCCTTCATGGTTGCGCCGAGTTCGGCGTCGGACTTGGCCATGTAGGCAGCAAATTCATCCGGCCCCGCGTAGATCACTCCAAAGCCGCGCGAAGCCATGAAGTCGGTGTACTCCTTGCTCGCCACCACTTTCTTGAGCGCACCGGCAAGCTTGTCGCGCACGTCGGCCGGAAGGCCCTTGGGCGCAACGATGCCGCGCCAGGCCGCCATCGACCAGTCGCTTCCGATGGCCGCCTTGAGCGTGGGCACATTGGGGTACAGCGCCGAAGGCTTGTCGCTCATGATCGCAAGGCTCTTGACCTTGCCCGCATCGATGAGCGAGCGCGCCTCGGGCAGCGAGACCGGTGCGATGTCGACGCCACCGGCCACCACGTCCTGCAGCCCCGGCGCGGCGCCGTTGCTCGGCACCCACGGCACGGCCGCGGGATCGATCTTCTGGTCGCGCAAGAGGCCCGCAATAGCCAAATGCCAGATGCCGCCCTGCCCGGTGCCGGAGGCCTTCAGCTTGCCGGGGCTGGCCTTGATGGCCGCCAGCAGTTCGGCCACGGTCTTGTAGGGCGCATCGGCGCGCACCTGGATGCCGGCCGGGTCGAGGTTGGCAAGGCCGATGGGGGTGTACGACGTGCTTGTGAGTTGCGTGAGCCCCTGCCAATGCATCATGCCGATTTCGACCGTGGCCATGCCGATGGTGTAGCCGTCGGGCGGCGCGGCGGCAATGGCGGAATGGCCCACCACGCCGTTGCCGCCGGTGCGGTTCACCACGGTGAACGGCTGGCCCAGTTCTTTTTCGAGCAGGCTGGCAATGATGCGCGCCGTCGCGTCGGTGCCGCCGCCCGCTCCCCAGGGAACGATCAGCGTGACCGGGCGGCTCGGATAAGCCTGCGCTGCCGCGGGAGCCGCCGCTGCAAACATGGCGAGCCCGGCCGCAACGCCCGCGGCATGGGCAACGAAGGAGCGGCGCGAAAACACACGGGAGGAACTGACACGGGGCGAACTGACACGCATGGTTGTTGTCTCCTGGCGAAGGTCATTGGTATGACGTTTGAAATGGCCATGCGATTTTTCGCACAGTTCACTCGCCGGAGACATTAGGGTGAACCATCGTGTGCCGCGCCCAGCGGCGTCATTTGGTTACTGCATGAACCAGCCGTGGCTCACCACCAGCGATTGCCCGGTCAGCGCATTGGTCGGAAAAGCGGCGAACAGCAGCGCCACCCGGGCGACGTCTTCGGTGGTGGTGAACTCGCCGTCGACCGTCTCCTTGAGCATCACGTTCTTGATGACCTGCTCTTCGGTAATGCCGAGCGTCTTCGCCTGCTCGGGAATCTGCTTTTCGACCAGCGGCGTGCGCACGAAACCCGGGCAGATCACGTTGGCGCGCACGCCGTGCTTGGCACCTTCCTTCGCAACGGTCTTGGCCAGCCCGATGAGGCCATGCTTGGCCGTGACGTAGGGCGCCTTCAGCAGCGAAGCTTCTTTCGAATGCACCGAGCCCATGTAGATCACGCTGCCGCCACGGCCTTGGGCGTACATGTGCTTGAGACAGGCCTTGGTGGTGAGGAAGGCACCGTCCAGGTGAATCGCGAGCATCTTCTTCCAGTCCGCAAAGCTGAACTCATCGACCGGATGGACGATCTGCACGCCGGCATTGCTGACGAGGATGTCGATGCCGCCGAAAGCCTTGGCCGCTTCTTCGACCGAAGCGTTGACCTGCTCTTCGCTGGTCACGTCCACCGCCACGCCAATGGCCTGTGCGCCCGCGGCGTTGAGCTCCGCAGCCGTGGCATCGGCCGCTTGCTTGTTGAGGTCGGCAATGACGACCTTGGCGCCTTCGCGCGCAAACAGAACGGCAATCTCCTTGCCGATGCCGCTGGCCGAGCCCGTGATATAGGCGACCTTGTCCTTGAGTTGCATGGTGAACGTCCTTGAGGTTGAAAGAAGAAAAAGAAAGAAGACGGAACTGCAGGATTCAGGCGAGCACGCGAGCCGCGGCGCCTTGCATCAGCGGGAGAGCCCGGGCCGCTTGATGCGCCCCACCCCTGGCTCGCCAAGGTCAAAGGTGGTCACGCCGTTCACCGTGGCGTCGCTGCGCAGCGTTTCGGGATGCGCGAGCGTCCGCCGCATGTCGCGCGCGCCGGCGTCCCAATGTTCTTCGACGGCGGCGCGCGAGAACTCGTAGTCCTTCGATTCGGCCTCGTACGGCTTGTCCCGGTAGATCAGGTGAAAGATGTCGATCGGGTGGTGCGTGAGCTCGGCCTGCACCGCAAGCACCGAAGGGTCGTTGCGCAAGTTGGCGGGCAGCTTGGAGATGAGGTCCGCAATGGCCTGCTGCAGGTTCAGGTTGGCGGCCAGTGCATCGGTGTTCATGCGGGTGCGGCTCGAATAGGTGATGTCCTTCTGCCGCTCCAGCACGCCCGACAGCGTACGCGGCATTTCGCCGCGTGCATTGAAAAGATCGACCTGCAGCACCACCAGAGGCTCGGAGCGGGGATGAATGTCGAGCACGTATTGCAGCGGCGTGTTCGAGACGATGCCGCCGTCCCAGTAGTCGTCGCCGTCGATCGTCACCGGCGCAAAGCCCGGCGGCAGCGCGCCGCTGGCCATGATGTGCTCGGGGCCGATGCGCTGGCGCGTGTTGTCGAAGTACACCGAGTTGCCGGTGCGCACGTCGACCGCGCCCACGCTGAAGCGCGCCTCGCAGGCGTTGATGCGGTCGAAGTCGATCAGACGCTCGAGCGTGAGCTTGAGCGGCGCGGTGTCGTAGTAGCTCAGGAGCGGTGCCGCGGCGCCCATCAGCAGCGCGGGCGAATAGCGCGGTTCGAAGAAACCTGGAATGCCGACCAGCATTGCCATGGAAGCGCTCCACTGGTTCTGCGCGGCGCGGTCGCCCAGCCATGCCGGCAGACGCTGCGCCGGCCCGGAAGACACGAGGTGCCAGAACTCCCGCAGCCGGTCGACCCGCTTGTCGGGCGCATTGCCCGCAATCAATGCGGCGTTGATCGCGCCGATCGAGACGCCGGCAATCCAGTGCGGCTGCAAGTCCGTTTCACTGAGCGCGGCATACACGCCGGCCTGGTAGGCGCCGAGGGCGCCTCCGCCCTGCAGCACCAGCGCCTTGCGCGCGGAGCGCATGTCTTCGCGAGGCACTGCGAACGGGCTCAGGGTCTTCTTGCTTGCCGCGCGGGATCTCTGGGGCTTCGTCGTCGTCATATGGTGTCATTTGACACCAGCCCCATGGCGGCAAGCTGACCGCCACCCCTTACATCTTGGGCAGCATCTGTCCCCGGATCTCGCCCGCCGGGTTGGCGGCCGTGTGGATGTTGGCGTACCACTTGCCGGCAAGCAGGTCGGCCGCCTGTGCAGGGGTGAGCGTGGCCTGGCCTTCGATCGGGCTCTCCGTCCGGGCGAAGGGCAGCACCACGCCGGCGTTGGCACCCGCTGCCGCAGGTCCGTGGAAGTGGCCAGCGGTTGCCGGACCGCTGAGGCCGCTGTAGGTGATCTTGTATTTCAGGACGTTCGTGTCCCTGTTGAGCCAGGCTTCCGCCAGGCCGCTGCCGCGCGTCATGTTGGGCGGCACTTCGCTGGCGGCGTTCATGGTGCCGCTGAAGCTCGCGACGTTCGACTTCGACATCATCCCGCAGCCGGCCAGCGCAGCGCTGGCTACGCCGGCGATGAGGGTTGCGCGCAAAAGGGTGCCATATCGGTTCATGAGCTTTATCTCCTGAGTTATGAAACCGCTTCAGCATAGGCAGCGCCGGCCCGTCCCGATGTCGGCCACCACCGCGACTTTCAGGGCCCCGGCGCAGCGCCCCAACCTGAAAGAGAATGCGGCGATGAACCCTGCCGACCTTCCCACCGCCCACGACGTGGTCGACTTCTGGCGCAGCGCCGGACCCGACCGATGGTTTGCCAAGAACGATGCCTTCGATGCCGAGTTCGGCGGGCGCTTTCTTGCCGCCCATGAAGCGGCGGCCCTTGGCGAACTGGACCATTGGTCGAACGAGCCCGAGGGCGCGCTCGCGCTGATGGTGCTGCTCGACCAGTTCCCGCGCAACACCTGGCGCGGCAACGCGCGCATGCTTGCGACCGATGCCAAGGCGCTGGCCGTGGCCCGCAAGGCAATCGAGGCAGGCCTCGATCTGAAGGTGGACGAAGAGTTGCGCCGCTTTTTCTACCTGCCCTTCATGCACTCCGAATCGCTGGCCGACCAGGAGCGTTCGGTCGAGCTCAACGCGGCGCTCGATGCCAACACGCAGCGCTTTGCGGTATTGCACCGCGACATCATTGCGCGCTTCGGCCGCTTTCCGCACCGCAACAAGCTGCTCGGCCGCACCAGCAGCGCCGAGGAACAGCGCTTTCTCGACGAAGGCGGCTTTGCCGGCTAGCGCTGGGGCAGCGGCTCCGAACGGGTGGGCGAAGGATTCTGGCTGGCGCTGTCCCTGGCATTCTTGAGCGAGCCGTAGGTTTTGGCATACACCCAGGTGAACTCGGCGCCCAGAAGAAAAATCTGCGCCGAGTAGTACACCCACACCAGCACCACCACCAGCGAGCCCGCGGCGCCATAGCCGGAGGCCACGCTGCTCTTGCCGATGTACAGGCCGATGAGATGCTTGCCGACGGTGAAGAGCAGCGCCGTGACCGCGGCGCCCACCCACACGTCGCGCCATTGGACCTTGGCGCGCGGCATGATCTTGTAGATCATCGCGAAGATCACCGTCACCATTGCAAAGCTGAAGACGAAGTTGACCGCTTGCGCCAGCGTCGCCCAGGCGCCGAACACCGGCGACCACCACTTGCTGAGCGCGGCAAGCGCCGCGCTCGCCACCAGCGACACCATGAGCAGAAAGCCGATGCCCATGATCATGCTGAACGACAAGAGCCGCACGCGCAGCAAGTTGAAGAGCCCCTTGTTCTTCGCACGGGCCGGTGCACGCCAGATGCGGTCGAGCGCATCTTGAAGTTCGCCGAAGACGGTGGTCGCGCCGATCACCAGCAGGCCGATGCCGGCCACCGTGGCCACGATGCCTTCGGCCGGCTTGTTGACCGCCTGCAGCATGCTCTGCACCGCGGCCGCGCCCTGCTCGCCCATGAGGCCCGAAAGCTGCAGGAAGATTTCGCCTCGCGCGGCCTCCTGCCCGAACACCAGGCCCGCCACGGCAATCACAATCAGCAGCAGCGGCGCAATCGAGAACACCGTGTAGTAGGCCAGCGCGGCGCCCATGCTGGGGGCATAGTCGTTCGACCATGAGGCCACGGCCTCTTTGCACAGATCGAAAAGCGCGCGCATTTGCATGAGCATGAAGTCTCCCTTTGAATGACACAGGGCATGTCAGCCCGGTGCCCGGCGTGTTGCAGGTAGGGCTACGATAATCGCTCCACATGCATCCGTCTCCCTCAGACGCGGCGGCGCCATCCGCCCCTCCGCAACCGAAGTCGCCACGCGACCTTTTTGTTTCATTCACCTGGCTTGCGCTGCAGGGATTCGGCGGCGTGCTGGCCATCGTGCAGCGCGAAATGGTCGAGAAAAAGCGCTGGCTCACGCCCGAGCAGTTTCTGGAGGATTGGGCCGTGGCCCAGGTGATGCCGGGCCCGAACGTGGTCAACCTCGCGCTGATGATCGGCGACCGCTATTTCGGACTGCGCGGTGCCATAGCCGCCGTGGCCGGCATGCTCGCAATACCGCTCGTCGTCATTCTGATGCTGGCCGTGCTGTACGCCCACTACGCCGGCAACCCGCAGGTGGCGGGCGCGCTCCGCGGCATGGGGGCGGTGTCGGGCGGCCTGATTGCCGCTACCGGCATCAAGCTGATTCCGCAACTGCGCAAGCACCCGCTGGGCTTTGCCGCCTGCCTGGTGTTCGTGGCACTGGTGTTCGGCGCCATCGCGGTACTGAAAATCCCGCTCGGCTGGGTGCTGCTGGCCGTGGGCGGCGTGGCTTGCGCCTGGACGTGGCGGAGGATTGCGCCATGAGCCATATAACGATCGTGATGCAATGGCACGACTGGCTTGCGCTCTTCGGCCAGTACCTGCTGCTGTCGCTGCTGTCGATCAGCGGCGCGATCACCACGGTGCCCGACATGCACCGCTACCTTGTCGCGCAGCACGGCTGGCTGACCGACGCGCAGTTCAGCTCGTCGGTCGCCATAGCCCAGGCCGCGCCGGGGCCCAACGTGCTCTTTGTCGCGCTCATGGGCTGGAACGTCGGCCTCAACGCGGGCGGCGGCATCGGCGCCGGGCCGAGCGCGTGGATGCTCGGCTTCCTGGGGCTCATGGTCACCATGGTCGGCATCATGCTGCCGAGCACCACCCTCACCTATCTTGCCACCCGCTGGGGCCACCGCAACCGCGACAAGCGCGGCGTGCGCGCCTTCAAGCAAGGCATGGCGCCGGTGGTGGTGGGCCTGTTGATTGCCACCGGCTGGGTGCTCGCGGCGGGCAACCATTCGGGCGACGCGCCCGCCTGGCATTTGTGGCTGCTGAGCGCGGCGGCAACGCTTGTCGTGTGGCGCACGCGCATTCACCTGCTGTGGCTGCTCGGCGCGGGCGCGCTGCTCGGTGCCATCGGTTTTGTCTGATCCTCGCTCTTTTTAGGGAAGAAACTCATGTCGCAACTTCGCTCGCTGGGCCGCTCGGGCCTCCTGGTTTCACCGCTCGCCTTCGGCGGCAATGTGTTCGGCTGGACGGTGGACGAAGCCACCTCGTTCCGCCTGCTCGACGCCTGGCTCGATGCGGGCTTCAACTTCATCGACACGGCCGACGTGTATTCGAGCTGGGTGCCGGGCCATACCGGAGGCGAGTCCGAAACCATCATCGGCAAATGGCTCAAGCAAAGCGGCAAGCGCAACCGCGTGGTGCTGGCCACCAAGGTCGGCAAGCCGATGGGCGAAGGCAAGTCAGGCCTGTCGCCCGCATACATCCGCGAAGCGGTCGAGGCTTCGCTCAAGCGCCTGCAGACAGACTTCATCGACTTGTACCAGGCGCACGATGACGATACCGCCACGCCGCTGGAGGATTCGCTGGGCGCTTTCGACGAGCTGATCAAGGCCGGCAAGGTGCGCGCCATCGGCGCCTCGAACTACAGCGCGCCTCGGCTGGCTGAAGCACTCGACATATCCGAACGGCTCGGCATTGCACGCTACGAAAGCCTGCAGCCGCTCTACAACCTGTACGACCGCGCGGTGTTCGAAGACGAACTGGAACCGCTGTGCGTGAAGCGCGAGGTGGGCGTCATCAACTTCTATGCGCTCGCGGCCGGTTTTCTGACTGGCAAGTACCGCACCGAAGCCGACGCGTCGAAGAGCGCGCGCGGTGCCAACACCACCAAGAAGTACCTGAACCCGCGCGGCCTGCGCATTCTCGAGGCCCTCGACAAGGTGGCCCAGCAGTACAACGCCAAGCCGGGCCAGGTGGCCATCGCCTGGCAAATTGCACGGCCTTCGGTCACCGCCCCCATTGCCAGCGCAACCTCGATTGCGCAGCTGGAGGAACTGGTCGTGGCCACCCAGCTCAAGCTGGATGCCGGCACCATCCAGATGCTGGACCGCGCCAGCGAAGAAAGCTAGCCGTCGACCGGATTCAGCGGGGTCGAAAGAATCCGCTGATAAAAGGCCACGTCGAGCCAGCGGCCGAACTTGAACCCGGCCTGCCGCACGGTGCCGGCATGTTCGAAGCCCAGCCGTTCGTGCAGGCCGATGCTGCCGGCGTTCGCCGCATCGATGGCACCGACCATCACATGCACATCGCGCGCGACCGCCTCCGCAACGATCGCCTCCATGAGCGTGCGGCCGAGACCAGCGCCGCGGTGCCCGGCCTCGACGTACACCGAGTGCTCCACCGTGTACTTGTAGGCCGGAAAGGCCCTGAACGCGCCGTAACTCGCAAAGCCCAGCAGCTTGCCGGTCTCCTCGTCCTCGGCGCCGATCACCGGAAACCCGTTGGCGCGCTTGGTCGCAAACCACGCGACCATGCTCTCGGGCGTGCGCGGCTTGTAGTCGTACAGCGCGGTCGAACTGACGATGGCTTCGTTGAGGATGGCGAGGATGGAGCCCGCGTGGGCCTCCTCCGTGCAGGTAATCAGGCGCATGTTGGTTCCTTTCGAACTGGCGGCGACATGTGGGGCAGATTGTCTAATATAGGAGAATAATGGTCTCATATGAGAAACAATTCTTCTCCGCCCGATGAACCCGCCGGCATCGACTCGCTCATCGCGGACCGGCTTAATGCGCTGCGCCGAGCCAAGGGGCTGAGCCTTGCGGAGCTGGCCGGGCTTTCGGGCGTCAGCAAGGCGATGATCTCGAAAGTCGAGCGTGCGGAAAGCAGCCCGACCGCCGTGTTGCTGGGCCGGCTTGCCGCCGGACTGGGCGTGCCGCTTGCGCAGTTGCTGACCGAAGACAAGGGCTCGGCGCGCCGGCTGCGCACCCGGGCTGAGCAGGAGGTATGGCGCGACCCCGAGGCCGGCTATTTGCGCCGGCAAATTTTTGAGCGCGGTGCGAACGGCGGCGTGGAGATGGTGGAGATCGAATTGCCGCGCTCGGCGCAGGTCGGCTATCCGCGATGGAGCGGCAAGCCGTATCGCCAATGCCTCTGGATGCTCGAAGGCGCGCTGCGGGTGGACTATGGCGACGAGCGTTTCGAACTGGCCGAGGGTGATTGCCTGGATTTTGGCGTGGATCGCCCGCTGGTTTTCAAGGCTCTTGGCCGCACTGGCTGCCGCTACCTGCTGGTTGCATCGCCCCCGTAAGCCGGCGCTGGCCGGCCTAGAAGTAGTAGGCAAGTTCCCACAGCGACTGGCGACGAAGGCCTGTGCTGGCCCCGGCACCGGCCGAGATACTGCAAGGCATCACAGTTTCGAGGAAACAAGCATGTCATTTGTGCTCTACATGATCGGGTTTCTGATTTTCCTGGGTGGCCTCGCCTGGGGCGCCTCGGTCGCCGGCGTGCCCACGCTCTACATCGGCATTGGCGCGCTGATCATCCTGGGCATCGGCATCTTCAGCGCAGTGGGGCGCACACGCAGCAAGGACCCTTCCTGAGTTCGATGCTGGCTGCCGCTCATTTCACACAGGCTTCACGCCGCGCGCACATGGCGTAGCTAACTTCGCGTGCGCACCGCAGGTCGCGGTGCGCATCGCTACAAGTCAGCTCGCCCATGTCCGCCTCAAGTTCCTTCGCCCGTCTCGACGACGCCCCCTCTCCCCTTGTTGCCACGCCTGCCTCGTTGATGGTGGCCGAACGGGTTTCGACCACCCAGGTCGACCTGCTCGTGGTTGGGGCCAGCTTTGCCGGCCTGGCCTGCGCACGCGCCGCAGCGCTGGCCGGCCTCAGCGTGATGGTGCTGGAGAAAAAGTCCAGCGCCGGCGCCAAGCTGCACACCACCGGCATCATCGTGAAGGATGCGGTGGATACGGTGCCGTGGCTTGCGGAAGTGCCGCCCGCGCTGGTACGCCGCATCGATGGCGTTCGGCTTTATTCGCCCGATATGCGCCACGTGGACCTGCATGCGCCGGGCTACTGGTTCTGGGCCACCGATGCGCCCGCCCTGCTCGACTGGATGGTCGACTCGGCCCGTGCCAGCGGCGTCGACGTGCGTCTTGGCACGCTGTTCGAGCAGGCGCTCTGGATGAACGACCGCTGGGAGATCCCGCTGGCCCACAGCCCTGGCCAGGGCACCTGCATTTCAGCCCGTTACATCGTGGGGGCCGACGGGCCGCACTCGCGCGTTGCCAAGGCCCTCGGCCTGTCGCGCAACACGCGCTTTCTCTATGGCGTCGAGCACGAATACCGAGGCGCGAGCATGGCGCCTGGTTTTCTGCACTGCTTCGTCGACCGCCGGCTGGCGCCGGGCTACATCGGATGGGCGCTCGACGGGTTCGGCGTGAGCCAGATCGGGCTCGCGCGCCGCATGGGCATGCAGGACGCGGCGGCGCTCCGGCTCGATCCACTGCTGCGAAAGATCGCCTCGGTCGTGTCGCCCGGCGACGCGCCACCCGTGGCGATTCGCGCCGGGATGATCCCCTGCGGCGGCGTGCTGCCCGTGGTCGCCCGCGAGCGAGCGCTGCTGGTGGGCGATGCGGCCGGCATGGTGTCGCCGGTGACGGCCGGCGGCATTCACACGGCACTGCAGCACGGGGAACGTGCCGGCGAAGCCATCGCGCAGTTTGTTCGAGGCAAGGCGCAAGACCCAGCCGGCTGGTTCGTGCGCAGCTATCCGAGGTTTAGGCTCAAGCGAGCGATGCGCTGGGCTTTCGATCACTTCCAGAGCGACTGGATGTTCAATCGCCTGCTCGGTACGCCGCAGCTGCGGCGAGTGGCGGAGCTGGTGTACTTTCATCGCAAGGCCAGCCCATTGGGCAGGAACTAGCTAGCGCGCCAGCAGGCCACGCTGGCGCAAGTAATCGGCGTCAGGCGCTGCGCTGGCGCATCGCCTCGTACAGGCACACGCCGCTTGCCACCGAGACGTTCAGGCTTTCGACCGCTCCGGCCATCGGAATGCTCACGAGCTCGTCGCAGGTCTTGCGGGTGAGTTGGCGCATGCCCTCGCCTTCGGCGCCGAGCACCAGTGCCAGCGGGCGCTTCAAGTCGCTCTGGTAGAGGGTGCCGGGCGCATCGTCGCTGGTGCCCACGCACCAGATGTTGCGTTCCTTGAGCTCGTTCAGCGTGCGCGCCAGGTTGGTCACCATGAAGTACGGCACGGTTTCGGCAGCGCCGCTCGCCACCTTGGCCACAGTGGCGTTGATGCCCGCCGCATGGTCCTTGGGCGCGATGACCGCATGCGCCCCGGCGCCGTCGGCCACGCGAAGGCAGGCGCCCAGGTTGTGCGGGTCGGTCACCCCGTCGAGCACCAGCAGAAGGGGCACGGTGCCGGCTTCTTCGAGGCCCTCGAGCAGTTCGTCGAGCGAGCGGACCTGCGCAACGGGCTCGACCCGCGCCACCACGCCCTGGTGGCCGTGGCTGCCGCTGAGCTTGGCGAGGCGCAGGCCGTCCGCCTCGACCAGCCGCACGCCGGCTTCCTGCGCGCGCGCAATGAACTGTTTCATGCGCGCATCGCGCCGGCTGGTGTCGAACATCACTTCGAGCACCGATTTGGGCGCGGTCTTGATGCGCACGCCCACGGCATGGAAGCCGAAGATCACTTTAGGGGAAGACATCCCTCGATTATCGAGGGCGGCGCGCCCTGCCTTTCAGGCAATCGGCAAACCGCTGTGCGCCCCGGCTTTTTCGTCGTGCAGTTCCTGCACGGCCAGCGCGTTCGGATGCACCCGGCCGCAGTTGCCGGCGCTTTCCAGGTACTGGCATGCGGCATGGCTTTCAGCGGCTTTTTCGTAGCGCGCCACCCAGGCGTCGCGCACCGGCAGCTTCTCGGGCGACACGGGCCAGACGCCCGGCTGCGGCCGCATGTGTTCGCCGATGCCGATGCGCCAGGGCTTGGCGCTCAGCCGGGCGCGAAAGCAGTTCTGGTTGCGGCACATGCGCGCATAGGTCTTGTCGACGCCCAGCGCCTCGAAGCATTCCGCCACCGCCGGGTCGGCCGGGCTGAAGACGTCGTGCATCGCCAGCACGCGAAAGCCGGCCGGGGTGCGGTAGAGGCGCAGGTGCCAGTCCGGGTTTTGGTGCACGAAGCGGCCGATACGCTCGGCCGCGCGCTTTTCAGGCGAGGGGTTGGTGCTGGCCTCGCCGCGCTTCTTGGCGAGGCCGATGCGGTAGGCAACGATGAAGACCACGAGGGCCGCGATCAGCCCGCCCACCCAGGTCTTGGCGGTCCATCCACCGACGACGCCCGCAATCAGCGCGGGCGCCAGCGCAAAGCCGAACACGCTGCCGCGCAGCGGCTCCTCGAAGTCGATGTCCACGAACAGCACATCGGGCGTGTTGAGGCATCGCGCGCCGTAGCTGTTGCGGGTAATGACAGTGTCGCCTTGCCGCTCGACGATTTCCTCGCGGATGGGCACGCCCTGGGCGCCGTTGTAGGCCAGCTTGCGCTCGCGGCGGTCGAGCTGCTCGCCGCGGGCAATGCGCTCGAAGGCTTCCTGCGTGCGCTGGTCGGCATGCGCCTGCGCGGCAATCGGGCTGTCGTCGGACCAGCCGTAGCGCCGCACGGTGATCTGCTTGCCCTCCACCCGCTCCTGGATTCGGCCTTCGGCCCAGAACCTGGGAACGATCATGCCTCGAGCGAGGCCACCAGCACGGGCTTGGACTCGTTGAGCGCCATGCGCCCGGCTTCGATGGTGATGCGGCGCTCGCACTGGGCCGCAATGCCGCGGTCGTGCGTGACGAGCACGAGCGTGGTGCCGAGTTCGCGATTCAGGTCGAACATCAGGCGCATCACCTGCTCGCCGGTCGCAAAGTCGAGGCTGCCGGTGGGCTCGTCGGCCAGCAGCAGGGCCGGCTGAACCACAAATGCCCGAGCCAAGGCCACGCGCTGCTGTTCGCCACCTGAGAGTACCTTGGGATAGTGCCCGAGCCGCTGCCCGAGCCCCACCCGTCCGAGCATTTCGGTAGCGGCCTTGCGCGCGTCCTTGCGGCCGGCCAGCTCCAGCGGCAGCATCACGTTTTCGAGTGCGCTCAGGTTGCCGAGCAGCTGGAAGCTCTGGAAGACGAACCCCACGCGCTGGGCCCGGAGAGCGGCGCGTGCGTCTTCGTCGATGGCAAAGATGTCGTCGCCCGCGAGCTTGACGGTGCCGCGCGTGGGCGTGTCCAGCCCTGCGATGATCGACAGCAAGGTACTCTTGCCGGAGCCCGAAGCCCCCACGATGGCGGCGGTTTCCCGCGCGCCCAGGGTGAAATCGATGTCCTGCAGAATGTCCAGCGTACCGGTCGAGTCTGTAACGGACTTGAACACGTGCTCGACGGCGACAATGGCTTCAGACGGGAGTTGGGACATGGAAAGGCTTTTCGTTTTGAATCGACGTGACTTTATCTTGACCGCCGCCGCTTCCGGCATTGCAGGGGCATCGGCAACGGCACACGCCCAGACCGCACAGGCTGCGGCGCCCCGCAAACCGGTGATTCTGGTGCTCGGCGATTCGCTGAGCGCCGAATACGGCCTGAAGCGCGGCGAAGGCTGGGTGCCCCTGCTTGAGAAGCGGCTTGCTGAGCAAAAGATCCCGGCCACGGTGGTCAACGCCAGCATCAGCGGCGACACCAGCTCGGGCGGGCGCGCCCGCTTTGCGTCGTTGCTGGCGCAGCACAAGCCCAGCCACGTGGTGGTGGAGCTTGGCGCCAACGACGCCCTGCGCGGCCTGCCGCTCCAGAACACCGAGGAAAACCTGCTGCAGATCACCAGGGCGGCACAGGCGGCCGGAGCCAAGGTGCTGATCGTCGGCATCCAGGTGCCGCCCAACTACGGCGGCGACTACACGCGGCGCTTCGAGGCGGTGTTCGGCAAGGTGGCCAGCGCCACCAAGGCGGCACTGGTGCCCTTTCTTCTCAAGGGCGTGGCCGATGCGCCAGACGCGCTTGCGCTCTTCCAGGCGGACCGCATTCATCCCACGGCCGCGGCGCAGCCCCGGTTGCTCGAGAACGTGTGGCCGGAACTGCGCAAGCTGCTTGCCGCCAAGTAAGCCGGCCGCAAACAAAAAAGCCGCTGCATGCCCAAAGGCCTGCAGCGGCTTTTTTGTCGAAAGTGTCGATCGGCGAATCAGCCGTTCTTGGTCGGCAGCTCGGGCACCGTCGGCGGGTCGCGTTCGAGCGAGGCCACATCGGTTTCCGGGTCGCCCGGGGCGAGTCCTTCGCTGCTTGGAGAGAGCTTGCGATTGGCCTTCTCGCGGAGCTTCTCTTCCTTTTTCTTCTTCTTGGCCAGCTCCTTCTGGCGCTTTTCGTAGCCGTAATTTGGTGTTGCCACTGCTTCTCCTTGAGGCGAGACAGTCACGGTGACTGTGCGTAGCCTACTGTAAGCGATAACGGTGCGGTCTCAAGGCATGGGGCCGGAGGGTGTTTCGAACTCGAACACACCTTGCAAACCCGGATAGCGCTGGTCCATGAACCAGCCCATGGCACCGGCGCCGGCCACCATCGCCAGGACCAGGGCCGCAATCATCCAGCCGACGTGTTCGCCCAGAGGCCAGAAGAGAAACACGGCCAACACCGGCAGCAGCGCGGCAAGGGACGAAAGCCACATCCAGCGCCTTGGCGCCAGCATGGGCTCCCAGGTTTGCGGATCGATGCCGGCGTCGATGAACACCTCGGCGGCAAAGCGCAGGCGCGGCCGGGGCTGCGTGGCGAGCCGCAGGAGCAACGCACGCAGGAGCGCGGCGCGGTTGCGAAAGCGCACCACGCGCGGGGCGTCCATGGTCAGCGCCAGGGGCAGCTTCACATCGATGGTTTCGCCGCCGCCTGCGGCCCGCTGGAAGACAAGCCGCTTGACGATCGCATCGCTCGAAGTGAATTCGGTTTTCACATCCTGCAGGCCGGCGCGCCCGCGGCAGACCTCGCGCCAGGCCACGGCCTGCGGCGACGCGGGATCGCCCCAACGCATGCCTTCGGCGTCGATCCGGATCGAGCCCTGGCCCACCTGCGCAAACTGCCGCAGCAGATACCAGAGCCCGCCACCCAGCCCGGCAACAAGCGCGAGCACGGCCAGCGCGACGATCCCCTCGTTGCCGTGCAGGTTCGACCAGTCGTCCTGCAGCAGCACCGCGGCCCCAAGGGAGAGCGCCAGCAACGCGAAAATCGCCACCAGCCCGCCGAGCAGGAGCCGGGTGGCCGCGAGGTCCGGCACACCCTCCAACGGCCCCTCACCTGCCAGCGCTTTCAGCACGTGCGCGGGAACCTCGAGCACGCGCGGCCCAGCGGTATGGGTATCGGCCGCGCGTGCCGGTGCCATGCCGCGCGCGGCGGACGCGGCGATGGACTGGCTCTTGCGATTTTTTCTTGCCATGCGCCTGGGCAAGGCCTACATCTGCAGCAGCGCCTGCTGCAGGTCGGCGCGCAGGTCTTCCACGTCCTCCAGGCCGATCGAGAAGCGCACGAGCGTGCCCTTGTGCGGCCAGGGAGCCACGTTCGCATCGCGCATCAGGCCGATGTCGTAGGGCACCACCAGGCTGACCGGGCCGCCCCATGAGTAGCCGAGACGGAACAGGTTCAGGCTGTCGCAGAAGCGGTCGACCTGTTCGGTGCTGTAGCGTGCGTCGAACACGACCGAGAACAGGCCCGCGGCCAAGTCGGTTTCGCCGCAGAGGGCGCGCCAGTTCGTATGGCCCGGCGACTCCTCCAGCGCCGGGTGGAGCACCTGGGCGATTTCTTCGCGGCCGCTGAGCCAACGTGCCAGTTCTCGGGCGGTGCGGTCGTGGGCGGCGTAGCGCAGCCCGATGCTGGGCAGCGAACGCAGCAGCGTCTCCACATCGCCCACGCCCACGCCAAAGCCCATGCGCATGTGGGTCAGCTTGAGGGCACGGTGCAGCCGCTCGTCGCGCGTAATCACGCTGCCCATCAGCACGTCGCCGCCGCCGCTCGGGTATTTGGTGAGCGCATGCACCGAGATGTCGACGCCCTGCCCGCTTCCGTTGAAATCGAAGGGGGCAAACGCCAGGCCCGCACCCCAGGTGTTGTCCAGCGCCGTGACCACCCCGCGGGCGCGGCAGACGTCCACCAGGGCCGGCAGGTCGGGAAACTCCATCGTCACCGAGCCCGCCGCCTCGACCCACACGAGCCGCGTACGGTCCGAGAGCTTGGCCTGCAGGTCGGCCGGGTTCATCGCGTCGTACATGCGGTGCGTGATGCCGAAGTTGGCTAATTCGCCGGTCGCCAACGCCTTGTTGGGCCCGTAGGCGTTGTCGGGAATCAGCACCTCGTCGCCGCTCTTCAGGAAAGCGAAGGCGACCAGCGAGATGGCAGCAAGCCCGCTTGGCACCAGCAGGCATTCGGTGCCGCCTTCGAGCGTGGCCAGGCGTTCCTCGAGCGTGAAGGTGGTCGGCGTGCCGTGCAGGCCGTAGGTGTAGCCGGCCTTGGTTTTCCAGTCGCGTGCGCGCATGGCGGCCACGTCGGCGAAGAACACGGTCGAGGCCTTGTAGATCCCCGGCTGCGGCGCAGCGAAGTTGGCTGGCGGCTTGTAGGGATGGTGAATCAGGGTCGTGGAGGGCTTGCTCATGGGTGAATGCTAGCGCGACTGGGCTGCCGCGGCTTCCGCCTCACAATGCGCTGATGCAGCTGACGCGGCCTCCTCCTCCCCATCTGCAGCCCTTCGTGAAGCTGCTGTGGGCCTCGGCGCCTGAAGGCGTGCCGACCGAACGGCCGGGCGCGCGCGAACACGTGCTGCCTACGGGCGGCATGCACGTGGTGTTCCGCTTGTCGGGTCCGCCGCTGAAGTTATTCGGTAGCGCTGACGACACGCGCGGCCAGACCTGCGGTTACGCGATCGTCGGCGGCGCGCGCGCCGCCTCGTACATGCGCGACGTGTCGGTGGCCACGCGCTCCGTCGGCGCGCAGCTTCAGCCCGGCGCAGCCCGAGCCCTGCTGGGTGCGCCGGAAGACGCACTGGCCAGCCAGCACACGCCGCTCGATGCGTTGTGGGGCGCGCGGCAGACCGATGCCGCGCTCGAGCAGGTTCATGCCGCGGGCGGCCTCGACAGACAGCTCACAGTCTTCGAAGCCTTGCTCGCGCAGCGTGCCATCGACTCGTTCGGCGCCGGTCTGCGCGGCCTGCACCCGGGCATCGCCGCAACTCTCGGACCGCTGGCCCATGGAAGCCCTTCGATCGAGGGACTGGTAACTCGCAGCGGGTACAGCCACCGCCGCTTCATCGCGCTCTTTCGCGGCGCCATCGGCCTCAGCCCCAAGGAATACGCACGCGTGATGCGTTTCAATCGTGCGCTGACGCTGGCAGGCGACCCCGCGCAAAGCTGGGCCGAGATTGCACTCACCGCCGGCTACAGCGACCAGGCGCACCTGAGCCGCGAGTTCTCAGCGCTGGCGGACATGTCGCCGCAGGCGTGGCGGCGGGCGGGGGCCGCGTCGCCGCGGCATGTTCCGGCGGGCACGACAACAGGTCAAATTCGTTCAAGACGCTAGCGGTGCAGCGGCCCAGAATCGGCGCCACGACAACTGCGTTCCCCCTCTCGAAAGGCAACCACCATGGCCATCCACGAACTTTTTCCATACCTCTGCGTCGACGATGCAGGCGCCGCCATCGACTTCTACTGCAAGGTCTTCGAGGTCAAGGAGATCTTCCGGCTGACCGAACCGAACGGCCGCATCGGGCATGCGGAACTCGACTTCCATAACGGCGCGATCCTGATGCTTTCTGACGAGTTCGCCGAATACAACATCCACAGCGCCAGGACGCTCGGGGGCACCGCGGTCACGCTGCATCTGCACGTGGACGACGCCGATGCCGTGGTGGCGCGGGCCGTCGAGGCTGGCGCCACGCTCGACATGGCGCCGCAGGACCAGTTCTACGGCGAGCGATCGGGCGTGTTCCGCGATCCGTTCGGGCATCGCTGGAACGTGGGCCACAGCATCGAGAAGCTGACGCCGGAAGAGATGCAGCGGCGCTACACCGCGATGTTCGATTCCAGCGGAGCGTAGGCAGAGGTCGCGGGGCCTCCTCGCGAGGCTTACCCGCGCACCGATAAGCGCCGATGCTCGCGCTTTCTCGCGGCGCCTACTTCCTTCGAGATGGACGAGACCACGGTCGCCCACTCCTCGGCCGTGAGCAGCAGCGCGGTTTGCGAATGCAGGAGCGTGTCTTCCTTGTCCAGATGCGTGGACATGAACTGCCGGTGCTGCCGCAACAGGGCCCCGGCCTGTCCAGCCGCATCCGGGTCGCCGGACCGGGCCCGCTCGAGCAGCAGCGTCGCCTGCGAGATGAGGCCATTGCAGCACTCGCTCTCGGCATCGAGCTGCTCAAGGAGCTCGTCGGCTTCGCGCGACCTGCCGCGCAGTATGTTCAGCATCACAACGCCTTTGGGGCGATGCGTGTTTTCTTCGAAGGCCCGAAGCCGCTCGATGATCTCGATGGCGGACGTTGCGCGTTGCCGAACGCTCGCCTCGCCCCCTGCCTTCATCGCCTCGCGGAGGCAATCCAGCAATTCCCGGGTGCGAACGTGCTCGGCGCGCAAGATGGCCCACGCGCATTCTGCTGCCAACATGCCTGACTCCTTTGGAGCTGCTGCCCTGCTCCAAAACTGCCTGTGAACTTCAAGCTTTAACGCTATCGTTCTACATCGCTGCATCGGGTACTGCAAGCCATGGTGACGCATACGCGCAGTGCGCCTACATGCGCGCGCGCCCGGGCTGTTGATGAGTCGCCGCCCGGGGGCAAGATCAGGTCAGACCGACCACTTCTCGAGCAGCTTTTCAGGCCCGAGCGAGTCGTAGCCTTCGAAGGGCTGGTGGATCCAGGGGTTGGTCGCGAGGTACTCGACCGAGTAGTCAGGCGTGAAGGTCGACAGCGCCTTGGTCCAGAGCACCGCGCTGCGCAGTTCGGTGATCGGCTTGTAGTTGTTGCGCAGCATGTCCATCACCGCATGCAGCGTGTGGCCCGAATCGGCCAGGTCGTCCACCAGCAGCACCTTGCCTGCGATCTCGCCCTTGGGCGTGGTGATGTAGCGGGCAATGTCGAGGTGGCCCTGCACCGTACCGGCGTCGGCGCGGTACGAGCTGGTCGACATGATGGCGAGCGGCTTGCTGAAGATGCGCGAGAGCACGTCGCCGGGGCGCATGCCGCCGCGCGCGAGGCAAAGAATGGTGTCGAACTCCCAGCCCGACTGATGCACCTTGATTGCGAGCTTCTCGATCAGGTTGTGGTACTCGTCGTAGCTGACGTAGAGATGTTTGCCGTCTTCGGTCAACATGGTCTGGTTCGTTCCTGTTCAGTCGGCGAGATAAGGGTGGCGCATCATGATCGTGTGATCGCGATCAGGGCTGGTCGACACCATGTGGATCGGCACGCCCGTGATTTGCTCGATGCGCTGCAGGTAGAGCCGCGCATTGACGGGCAGCTTGTCGTACTGCGTGACGCCGACGGTGCTTTCGCTCCAGCCTTCGAGGGTTTCGTAGATGGGCGTGCAGCGTTCGATCTCGTCCGCACCCATCGGCAGGATGTCAGTCGTTTCGCCGTCGAGTTCGTAGCCGGTGCACAGCTCGAGCTTTTCGAGGCCGTCCAGCACGTCGAGCTTGGTGATGCACAGGCCCGACAGGCCGTTGACCTGCGCCGAGCGCTTGAGCAACGCGGCGTCGAACCAGCCGCAGCGGCGGCTGCGGCCCGTGGTCACGCCCTTTTCGGCGCCTACGGTACTCATGTGATAGCCGGGGGTGCCAGGCGTCGCCCAGTCGAGTTCGGTCGGGAACGGACCGCCGCCCACGCGCGTGCAGTAGGCCTTGGTGATGCCCAGGATGTAGTGCAGCATGCCCGGGCCCACGCCCGAACCTGCGGCGGCATTGCCGGCCACGCAGTTGCTGGACGTGACGTACGGGTAGGTGCCGTGGTCGACGTCGAGCAACGTGCCTTGCGCGCCTTCGAACAGCAGGTTGGCACCGGCTTTGTGCGCATCGTTCAGTTCGCGCGACACGTCGGCCATCATCGGCTTGAGCAGCGCGGCATGGCGCATGGCTTCGTCGAACACCAGGTCGAAGTCGATGGCGGGCGCGCCGAGCACCTGGGTCAGCACGTGGTTATGCAGATCGAGCAGCACGCGCAGCTTGGTTGCAAAGCGGTCGGGGTGCTTCAGGTCTTGCACGCGCAGCGCACGGCGGGCGATCTTGTCTTCGTAGGCCGGGCCGATGCCGCGGCCGGTGGTGCCGATCTTCTCAACGCCACCCTTTTCGCGGTAGGTCTCGCGCGCGATGTCGAGCGCGGCGTGGAACGGCAGGATCAGCGGGCATGCCTCGCTGATACGCAGGCGCGAACGCACTTCGACGCCCGCTTTCTCCAGGCCTTCGATTTCCTCGAAGAGCTTGGCCGCCGACAGCACCACGCCGTTGCCGATGTAGCACTTGACGCCCGGGCGCATGATGCCGCTCGGAATCAGGTGCAACGCGGTTTTCACACCGTTGATGACCAGCGTGTGGCCCGCGTTGTGGCCGCCCTGGAAGCGGACCACGCCCTGGGCGCTTTCCGTCAGCCAATCGACCAGCTTGCCCTTGCCTTCGTCGCCCCACTGGGTACCGACGACGACCACGTTTCTTCCGGTGGTTACGCTCATGCTCGTTCCATTACTTCAAAAATTCAGATGGCTCGGACTTGCCACTGCCCTGCTTGCTCGACGAGCTCGCGGTCGCAATGGAATTCATCGATTTCGCTGCCGTGGCCGGGCAGTACGCAGACCACGGTTTCGCCGGCCTTGCGCAGCCCGGCAATGGCCTGGCGCAGGCCGGCGGCGTCGCTCCACGGGGCACGGATGGCCGCGCGCAGCGGCCGCGCCGGCAGCACGCCGACCAGTTCGCGCACGTCGAGGCTGAAGCCGACCGCGGGGCGGTTGCGGCCGAACACGGCACCGACTTCGTCGTAGCGGCCGCCGCGCACCAGCGCATCGGCCGCACCCGGCACATAGATGCCGAACCGCATGCCGCTGTAGTAGGCGTAGCCGCGCAGGTCGGCAAGGTCGAAGCTGATCTGCCGCCCCGAGTCGCCCTGCAGGCTGTCGGCAAGCTTCTTCAGGCCGGCGAGCGCCGCGCTCACGGCGGGGGTGCCCTTGAGGGCCTTGGCAGCCTCGTCGAGCACCGACGCATCGCCGTACAGTTGAACCAGGGCGCGCAAGCCGTCGCGCGACGGCGCCGGGAAGTTGCGCGTGAGCGCATGCAACTCGCTCGCGTCCTTGGCAACCAGCGCCGCGTGCACGCGCGCCAGCACCGAGGCATCGACCGGCACGCCGGCAAACAGCGCCCGCACGATGCGCGCGTCCGCCAGGTCGACGATCAGCCCATTGCCGACGCCGGCCGCATGAAGGCAATCGAGTGCTAGCAGCAGGGTTTCGGTGTCGGCTTCGAGCCCGGCATGGCCATAGATTTCGGCGCCGAACTGCAGGGGCTCGCGCGTGGCATGCGGCCGGTCGGGGCGGGTATGGAGCACCGGCCCGCAGTAGCACAGGCGCGCCACGCCCTCGCGGTTCAGCAAGTGGGCGTCGATGCGCGCCACCTGGGGGGTGGTGTCGGCACGAAGGCCCATGCTGCGGCCGGAGAGCTGGTCGACGAGCTTGAAGGTTTGGAGGTCGAGCGCCTCGCCGGTGCCCGACAGCAACGACTCGAGATGCTCGAGCAGCGGCGGCATCACCAGCTCGTAGCCATAGCCACGGGCGGTATCGAGCAGCTGGCGTCGAAGTTCTTCGATGTGGCGCGCCTCGGAAGGCAGCACATCGGCAATGTGATCCGGGAGGACCCAGGCGGACATGGGGATCGGGGGCGTGGTTAAACCGGGATTCTACCGGGACCGAGCTACCCCAAAACCCAAAGGAGGAGCAAACCCAGCAAGATGCTGCAAAGTCCGAAGAAACGCAGCTGTCCGTCGCGCAGCTGCATCAGCTGGCCGAAGCCGCGCCGCCACCCGCCCGGCGACACGAAAGGCAGGATGCCTTCGATCACCAGCACGAGCGCCAGCGCGCTCCAGAAGATTTCGGCGCTCACGACGAAGCCGGCCGACGGATCAGCGGCGCGGCGCGTTGCCTGCTGGCGTGCCGGCGCTCTGCATGGCGCGGAAGAAGTCGGACGACGGATCGAGCACCATCACGTCGCTCTTCTTGTTGAAGCTCTGCTTGTAGGCTTCGAGGCTGCGATAGAACTGCGCGAACTGCGCATCGCGGCCGAAGGCCTCGCTGTAGGCAGCGGCGGCCTGGGCATCGCCCTCGCCCTTGATCTTCTGGGCGTCGCGGTAGGCGTTGGCCACGATCACTTCGCGCTGGCGGTCGGCGTCGGCGCGGATCTTTTCGCCTTCGGCAAAACCGGTCGAACGCAGCTCGTTGGCAACGCGCTTGCGCTCGGCCTCCATGCGGCGGTAGACCGATTCGGTGATCGCTTCCACGTAGTCGACACGCGTGATGCGCACGTCGATCACGTCCACGCCCCAAGGCTTGGCACCCTTCACCACGGCCAGCACTTCGCGCTGCACGTCGGACATGAGCGCCTCGCGGCGCACGGAGATCAGGTCGCGCACGGTGCGCTTGTTGATGTTTTCCTGGAAGGCATTGCGAACCACGCGGTTGAGCTGCGTGGCGCCCGCGCTCTCGTCGAGGCCGACGTTGCGGATGTAGGCCTGCGGATCGGTGATGCGCCAGCGCACATACCAGTCGATCACCACGCGCTGCTTCTCGGCCGTGAGCATGGGCTCGGTGTCGAGGCTGGACAGCGTGAGCAGGCGCTTGTCGATGTACGAGACGTTCTGCAGCGGCGGCGGCAGCTTGAAATGCAAGCCTGGCTCGGTAATGACCTGCTTGATCTGCCCCAGGGCGTACACCACGCCGAACTGGCGCTGGTCGACCACGAAGAGGGTCGAGCTCAGCAGCACCAGCAGCACGAGGATCGACGAGGCGATGAATCCGATTCTGTTCATGTTCTTCTTAGCCTTTTCAACGCACGTCGCGGTCGCGCGAACGGCCGTCGCGGGCGCGGTTGTCGCCGGCGGAGGGGGCCACGGGAATCACCGAGGACTGGGCGGGCGCGGTGCCGGCCACGCTGGGGCTGGCTGCATCGACCGGCGTTGCCTGGTTGTTGCCGCTCATCTGCATGAGCTTGTCCAGCGGGAGGTACAGCAGGTTGGAGCCTTGCTTGGTGTCGACCAGCACCTTGGTGGTGCTGGCGTAGATCTGCTGCATGGCGTCGGTGTACATGCGGTCGCGCGTGACTTGCGGGGCCTTCTGGTATTCGGCCAGCACGGCGGCGAAGCGGCCTGCATCGCCTTGCGCCTGCGCGACGATACGCGCCTTGTAGGCCTCGGACTCTTCCTTCAGGCGCGATGCGGTACCCGTTGCACGCGGCACCACGTCGTTGGCATAGGCCTGGGCTTCGTTCTTGGCGCGCTCGCGTTCCTGTCCGGCCTTGAGCACGTCGTCGAATGCGGACTGCACCTGCTCGGGCGGGCGAACGCCACCCTGCTGCAAGTTGATGTTGACCACCTCGACGCCGACCTTGTAGCGGTCGAGGATGGTCTGCATCAGCGCGCGCACGCGAGGCGCGATCTGGTCGCGCTCCTCGGCAAGGGCCGCATCCATCTTCATCTTGCCGACCACTTCGCGCACGGCGGTTTCGGCCACTTGCACCACCGTTTCCGTGGGCGACTTGCTCTCGTACAGGTAGGCGCGCGCATCGCTCAGGCGGTACTGCACGGCAAACTTGATTTCGACGATGTTCTCGTCCTCGGTCAGCATGGCCGACTCGCGCAGGCCCGTCGTGCGCACGATGGCGTCGCGGCCCACGTCGGTGGAACGGATCTGCGTGACCACGACAACTTCGTGGCGCTGGATCGGGTACGGCAGGCGCCAGTTGAAGCCCGCGCCCACCGTCGCCTTGTAGCGGCCGAATTGGGTAACCACGGCCTGCTGGCCTTCGTTCACGATGAAGAAGCCGGTACCCAGCCAGATGAGAACGGCCACGATGGCCACGAGGCCGATGCCGAAGCCCGCATTCTTCATGTCGGGCCTGTAGCCGTTACCGCCGCCATCGTTGCCGCTGGGGCGGTTGCCGCCACCCTTGCCACCGAAGAAGCCGCCGAGCTTGCGATTGAGGTCGCGCCAGAGTTCGTCGAGATCCGGCGGCCCCTGGTTGGGGCCCTGCCCGCGAGGGCGGTTGCCGTTGTTCTGGTTGCTGTTGCCCGAAGGCGGGGGCGTCGGGGCGCCCGGTGGGTCTGCGTCGGGAGGTCGGTTGCCGGTCGGGCGGTCGCCGTTGGATGCGGGCTCATCGCCACGCCCCCACCGGCCATCGTTCAGGTTGAACATGCCCAGAAACCCTCTCCACGCTGGCTTTGCATTCATTCGCTTCGTTCTCTTGTCAGTGGCGGGATTGTGCCCAATCAATTGGCGGTATCGTGCAATTCAGTGTCGGCTTCTGGGGTCATCGTATCGCCCACGGAACCCGACCGGCGGGCCAGTTCGGCTCGCAGCAGGGGAACGCCCTCGCCGCTTCGCGCACTCAGGAAGATGCGCGGAACCTGCACGCCGTCGATTTCCATCTCGTCCTGCAGATGCAGCGGATGCTGTGCAGTTTCAAGGGCGTCGAGCTTGTTGAACACCAGAAGCTGCGGAACGGCATCGGCCCCGATGTCGCGAAGAACCGACTGCACTTCGGCCATCTGCTCGGGGAAATGCGGGTTGGAGGCATCGACCACGTGCAGGAGCAAGTCGGCGTCGACCGCCTCTTGCAGGGTGGCCTTGAACGCGTCGACCAGGCCGTGAGGCAAGTCGCGAATGAAGCCGACGGTGTCTGAAATGGAAACCTGCCGGCGGGCGTCGCCCAGGTACAGGTTGCGCGTGGTGGTGTCGAGCGTTGCAAAAAGCTGGTCGGCCGCATACGCGCGGGCTTTCACCAGTGCATTGAACAGCGAAGACTTGCCTGCGTTGGTATAGCCCACGAGCGAGATGTTGAAGGTCTCGCGGCGCTCGCGCTGGCGGCGCTGCGTTCCGCGCTGCTTCTGCACCTTGGCGAGGCGCTCGCGCGTGCGCTTGATCGACTCGCTGATCATCCGGCGGTCGAGCTCGATCTGCTTTTCACCGGGGCCGCCTCGCACACCGGCGCCGCCAGTCTGGCGCTCCAGGTGGGACCAGCGGCGAACCAGGCGCGTGCTGAGGTATTGCAGTCGCGCCAGCTCGACTTGGAGCTTGCCCTCATGGGAGCGGGCACGCTGCGCGAAGATTTCCAGAATAAGGAAGGTGCGGTCATACACCGCCACGTCGAGCTGGCGCTCGAGATTGCGCTGCTGCGCGGGGCTCAGCGACTGGTCGAAGATGACCTCGCTGGCCTGGTGCATTGCAGCCAGTTCCTTGATTTCATCGGCTTTGCCGCTTCCGACGAAGAGCGCTGCGTCGGGCGCCTTGCGTTTGCAGATGAGTCGGGCGACAGGCTCCAGGCCCGCGGTCTGTGCGAGCAGGCCGAGTTCCTCGAGTTCGCTGTCGAAATGGGGCAGCCCGAAATCGACGCCGACGAGAACGGCGGCGCCTTCCTGGCGGGAGTTCAGTTCAGACAAGCGGGATCAAATATGGAAAAAGCGCGGCGGTGGGTACCGCCGCGCTCCGCGCGATCAGGCTGCGGCGTCGTCGTTCTCGGCAGCCGAGAAGTTGACGGCACGACCCGGCACGATAGTGGAAATGGCGTGCTTGTAGACCATTTGTGTCACCGTGTTGCGAAGCAACACGACGTACTGGTCGAAAGACTCGATCTGGCCCTGCAGCTTGATACCGTTCACCAAGTAAATGGAAACCGGCACATGCTCGCGACGCAGGGTGTTCAGAAACGGGTCTTGTAGAAGTTGCCCTTTATTGCTCACGATATTCTCCGTGTTCAAGAGTAGTTGTTGGAGAGATGACCTTAACACAGGGTTTCTGCGCCGCAGCAGGCGGGGTCAAAAGCCTTTGAAAAATAACGTCTCTCAAAAGCCGGAACTTCCAGCGCAGCCGCAGCTCATCGGCTGCCATCGGTCGACAAGCGCGCTCAGTCGTCCTTGTCCGCAAAGGGATTCTGCGAGCTCTTGAACTGAATGCGCAAGGGCGTGCCCACGAGGTCGAATTCCTTGCGGAAGCGCCCTTCGAGAAAGCGCTTGTACGCCTCGGTCACGTGCTCCAGCGAATTGCCGTGAATGATGATCACCGGCGGGTTCATGCCGCCCTGGTGCGCATAGCGCAGCTTGGGGCGGAACATGCCCGCGCGCTTGGGCGACTGGAACTGCACCGCCTCCAGCAGCAGCCGGGTCAGCACGGGTGTGGACATCTTGCGGGTGGCCGATTTATGGGCCTGCGCAATCGCCTGCCATACCGGGCCGAGACCCTGGCGCTTGATGGCCGAGATGAAATGCAGCGATGCGAACTTGAGGAACGGCAGGCGGGTTTCGATCTGGCGCTGGATCTGCTCGCGCTGGTAGCTGTCGACCGCGTCCCACTTGTTGATGGCAATCACCACCGCCCGTCCGCTTTCGAGGATGTAGCCGGCAATGTGCGCGTCCTGGTCGGTCACGCCCTGGGTGGCATCGAGCAGCAACAGCACCACGTTGGCCGACTCGATGGCCTGCAGCGTCTTGACCACCGAGAACTTCTCGATTGCTTCGAACACCTTGCCCTTGCGGCGCAGGCCGGCCGTGTCGATGAGCTCGAAGCGCTGGCCGTTACGCTCGAACGGCACCGAAATGGCATCGCGTGTGGTGCCCGGCATGTCGAAGGCCACCAGGCGCTCTTCGCCAAGCCAGGTGTTGATCAGCGTGGACTTGCCGACGTTGGGCCGTCCGGCCACGGCCAGCTTGATCGGCTTGTTGACGTCGTCTTCGTCGGTGTCGTCTTCGGGATCCGGCAGGTTGAGCGGCGCGAGCGCCAGTTCGACCAGGTCGCGCATGCCCTGCCCGTGCGCGGCGGAAACGCCGTGCACGTCGCCAAAGCCCAACTCGTAGAAGTCGACGAGCTTGGTGCCGTCATGCATGCCTTCAGCCTTGTTGGCCGCCAGCACGCACGGCTTGCCCAGCCTGCGCAATTCGTTGGCAATGTCGTGGTCTTGCGCCGAAAGGCCTTCGCGCGCGTCGACGACGAAGATCACCACGTCGGCCTCGGCCACGGCCTGCCGCGTCTGCTTGGCCATTTCCTTGTAGATGCCGCTGCCGGCATCGGGCTCGAAGCCGCCGGTGTCGATCACGATGAACTCGTGCTTGCCCAGCCGGCCGTTGCCGTAGTGGCGGTCGCGCGTGAGCCCCGCAAAGTCGGCGACGATGGCGTCGCGCGTCTGCGTCAGGCGGTTGAAAAGGGTCGACTTGCCGACGTTGGGACGCCCGACCAGGGCCACGACCGGCTTCATGGCCGGCCTTTCATTGGCGCGGTTTTCATGGGCGGGCCTTCGAGAAAGTTATTCAGGGCGATAGCCAAACACACCGCCGTTGGCCGTCACGACGACAACCGTATTGCCGGCCATCACCGGGGTGACGCCGATGGCGGAGCCGTCGGGCGTGACGCGATTGAGCAGTGAGCCGTCTTCGCGCGAGACGAAGTGCAGCGTTCCGGTGCTTTCGCCAATGACGAGCGAACGCCCCACGGCCAGCGGGCCGGTCAGGACGCGGTTCTTGAAGCGCGTCGATTGCCAGGCGCGCTCACCATCGGCGCGGCGCCATGCCGTGACGCTGCCGTCCGATTCGGTGCCGTACACAAAGCTTTCGTCGCCGCTCACGCCTTCGGCGCCGGAAGCCGGCTTGGTCCAGAGCAGCTGGCCGCGAATGGTGTCGACGCAGCCGACGTTGGCGTAGTAGGCCCGGGCGCAGACGGTGTCACCGACACGGCTCACGCTGCCGGTCAGGTCGACCAGGCGCTCGACGTCGTTGGTGCCGCGAGGTGCGGCAATCGGCGCTTCCCAGCGCGAAGTGCCGTTGCCCGGGTTCATGCCGACCAGGCGGCCGCCGATGCCCGACACCAGCGTGTCGCCCACCGCGATCAGCACGCCCGACTTCTTGAGCACCAGGTTTTCGGCGGTGCGCTGCTGCAGCCAGAGGCGGCGGCCGCTCTGGCCATCCCAGGCGCTGATGCTGCGGTCGGCCGTTTGCACGAAGACACGCCGGCCAGCCACCAGAGGCGCGGTAAAGGCCTGGGCCGAGAGGCGCTGCTTCCAGAGGACCTTGCCGCCTTCGATGGCGACCAGTTCGTTGTCAGCGGTGACGACAGCGGCCAGCGAACCGTCGCTGCCGACGCCTGCCGCCAGCTTGGCGCCGACGTTGCCGCGCCATGTTTCGCGGCCGGCACGGGCATCGATGGCGACCACGGTGCCGTCGGTGCCCGCCACGGTCACGATGTCGCCGCTGACATCGACTGCGAGCGGGAAGCTCACGGCGGGAATGCGCACGTTCCAGGCCTGGCGCACCCCAAACAAGGCGGGATTCGGCGGCAATTCGGCGGGCTTGGGCTTGCTGGTGCCGGAGCAGGCGGCCAACATGGCGGCCAGAACAATAGCCGAACCCGCACGCAGGACAGACGACTCAGGCATGAAACGCTTGAAATTCATAATGCGATGCGATCAGGATTTTTGGGGGGCTGCCGGCGTGACCGTGATCACGGGTGCCAGGCTCTTCGGATCGACGCCGGAGGCATTGAGCTTGAATTCGACGAGGCGCCGGTAGTCGGACGTCGCGCCAAGGCCGGTCCAGGCCTTGCGGTATTCGGCCTGCGCTTCGTTGCGCTTGCCCTGGGCCATGTAGATGTCGCCCTTGCGATCGGCCACGAGCGGCTCGAATTCCCTGGGCACGTCGCCGGAGAGTTGCTTGAGCGCTTCGTCATACGACTTGCTGTCGAGCAGTTCGGCCGCCAGCCGGAGCTTGGCCACCGCCTTGTAGCCCGGATCGACAGCGCTTTCGGCAACCCAGCCAAGGGCTGCGCGCGAAGCGTCCAGATTGCCCTTCTCGTACAGCGCCTTGGCGGCGAGAAGGCCGGCCTGCTGCGCATAGGCCGTCTTGGCGAAGCGCTCTTTCATGTCGCCCAGCACGCGCTGGATGCGTTCCACGTCGCCGGACTGCGCGCTGCGCTCGACCTCGTCGTAGAGCGCTGCGGCTTGCGCCGCCTTGCTGCGCTGGAAATATTGCCAGCCGTTCCAGGCCACGAAGGCTCCGGCCGCAAGCAATACCACCCAGGTGATCAGGGTGCCGTAGGTGTTCCAGAAATGCTTGAGCTGGTCGAGCTGTTCCTGTTCGTCGAGATCGAGATGGGTTGCCATGCGTATCAGGTGTTGGGAGCCGGCGATTGTAGGGTGGCGGCCCAGGTGGCCACTTCGGCAAGAGCGCGGGCGCTCTGCGCACCGCTTCCGTCGCGCAACGACTTGAGAGTCACTTCGCCGCGCGCAAGTTCATCGGCGCCGAAAATCAGCGCATAGGTGGCGCCACTGGCATCGGCTTTCTTCATCTGTGCCTTGAAGCTGCTCAGGCCGTCCGCCGTGGCCGCATGCATCTGCACGCTGACACCCGACTCACGCAACTGCTGCAGGGTACGCAACACAACAGGCATCGACGCGGCATCAGGCACCACGGCATAGGCATCGGGTGCGGGCGCGGAAACCTCGGCGCCCTGCTCCTTCAGCAGATCGAGCACGCGCTCGACGCCCATTGCCCATCCCACGGCCGGCGCCGGCTTGCCGCCGATTTGCGCAATCAGGTCGTCGTAGCGGCCGCCGGCACACACCGTCCCCTGCGAACCCAGCCGGTCGGTCACGAACTCGAACACGCTGAGGTTGTAGTAGTCGAGTCCGCGCACCAAACGCGGGTTGATCGTGAATGCGATGTCGTTGGCCTTGAGGATGGCTTGCAGTCCCTCGAAGTGCGCAAGCGATTCAGCCCCGAGAAAGTCGATCAGCTTCGGTGCCGATTCGACGACGTCCTTCATGGCCGGATTCTTGGTGTCGAGAATGCGCAGCGGATTGCTGTGCAGGCGGCGCTTGCCGTCCTCGTCGAGCTTGTCGGCATGCTTCTCGAAATGGGCAATGAGTTGGGCGCGGTGCAGCGCGCGCTCGGCGGGTTGGCCCAGGCTGTTGAGTTCGAGCCGCACGTCGGTCAAGCCAATGGCCTTCCAGAGCGCATTGGCCAGCAGGATCAGCTCCGCATCGACGTCAGGGCCTGCAAAGCCCAGGGCTTCCGCGCCGATCTGGTGGAACTGGCGGAAGCGTCCACGCTGCACGTTCTCGCGGCGGAACATCGGTCCGGTGTACCAGAGCCGCTTGGGGCCTTCGTACAGCATGTTGTGCTCGATCACCGCGCGCACCAGGCCGGCGGTGTTCTCGGGACGCATGGTGAGATGCTCGAACTTGCCGTGCTTGTCGGCGCGATCTTCAAAGGAGTACATCTCCTTCTCGACGATGTCGGTCACCTCGCCGATGCCGCGCACGAACAAGGCCGTGCGCTCCAGGATCGGCGTGCGCACGTTGCGGTATGCAAAGCGCCCCATCAGGTCGCGCACGGTGGCCTCCAGCCACTCCCAGCGCGCCGATTCGGACGGCAATATGTCGTTCATGCCTTTGACGGCATTCAATTTTTCAGCCATGAGTCTGCGGAGGTGTCAGGCCACGGCGGCGTGCTCGCCGCCAAAGCGCTTTTCGATGTAGTTTTCGACGAGCTGATGGAACTCGTTGGCGATATTGTCGCCGCGCAGCGTGAGGGCCTTTTCGCCGTCGATGAAGACCGGCGCCGCAGGTGCTTCGCCGGTGCCGGGCAGGCTGATGCCGATGTCGGCATGCTTGCTTTCGCCGGGGCCGTTCACGATGCAGCCCATGACGGCCACCTTCATGGTTTCGACCCCCGGATATTTCTTGCGCCACACCGGCATCTGCATGCGCAGGTAATCGTCGATCTGCTTGGCGAGTTCCTGGAAAGTGGTGCTCGTGGTGCGGCCGCAGCCCGGGCAGGCCGTCACGCTCGGCACGAACACCCGCAGGCCCAGCGCCTGGAGAATTTCATTGGCGATCAGCACCTCTTGCGTGCGCGACTCGCCCGGCTGCGGCGTGAGCGACACGCGAATCGTGTCGCCGATGCCCTCTTGCAGCAGGATCGAAAGCGCCGTGGCCGAGGCCACCGTGCCCTTGGTGCCCATGCCGGCTTCGGTGAGGCCGAGGTGCAGCGGGTATTCGCAGCGACGGGCAAGCTCGCGATACACCGAGATCAGGTCTTGCACACCGCTCACCTTGCACGACAGGATGACCTGGTTGCCGGCCATGCCCATCGATTCGGCCAACTTGGCGGATTCGATGGCCGAGGTGATCAGCGCCTCGTACATCACCTGCTTGGCGTCCCACGGTTCGGCGCGCTGGCTGTTGATGTCCATCAGGCTGGCAAGCAGTTCCTGGTCGAGGCTGCCCCAGTTCACGCCAATGCGCACGGGCTTGTTCCACCGCATGGCCGCGTCGATCATCTGGCCGAACTGGCGGTCGCGCTTGTCGCCCTTGCCCACGTTGCCGGGATTGATGCGGTACTTGCTGAGCGCCTCGGCGCAGGCCGGATAGTCGGTCAGCAGGCGATGCCCGTTGTAATGAAAGTCGCCGATCAGCGGCACGTCGATGCCCATGCGGTCGAGCTGCTCGCGGATGTAGGGCACCTGGGCCGCGGCCTCGGGCGTGTTGACCGTGATGCGCACCATTTCCGAACCCGCGGTGGCGAGCTCCTTCACCTGGATGGCCGTGCCGATGGCATCGACCGTGTCGGTGTTGGTCATCGATTGCACGCGCACGGGCGCGTCGCCGCCGACCGTGACGGTGCGCGCACCCCAGACCACCTGGGCCTGGCGCGAGCGGCGCGCCTTCGGCGCCGCCGATTCAATGGGTTGAGGAGTGCAGTCGCTCAAGATGTCACCTCGAAACGCGCCACGCCGCCGCCGCGCGTGACCGGCTTCAGATCGTAGGGCTTTCCGCGCACTTGCACATCGACCGCCGAAGCGCGCCCGACCACCACCGACAGCGGCAGCGCGCCGGACAACCCCACGGTTTCGCCGGCTTGCACGATGCGCCGCAGCAACTGCTTGCCGCCCGCCTCCGTCACCGTGATCCAGCAGTCTTCGCGAGCGACGAAGACCAGCGGCTGGCCTCCGCCGGCAGCGGCAGACGGCGCCGCAACGGTGGCAGCTGCATTGGCTGCTGGCAAGGCCGTGGCGGATGGCGCACCCGGTGCGGCAGGTGCTGCCGCAGGCGTTCCGGGCGCCGCATTCGCCGGGCCGGTTGCCGCAGGCGGCACAGGCGACACCGGTGCGTTCTCGATGACGGAGGCTCCGCCTGGAGCCGCTGCGACTGCAGGCGCCTCGGTAACCGAGCCTGTTTCGGTTTCGCCGCGCGCCGTCCAACGCGAGACGGCGGCGCCGACCTGGTCGAAAGCCGACTGCGGCAGCCAGAACAGCACCGCTGCCCCCACCAGCAGCAAAGCGACGACGATCAGCAATGCGCGCGATGGAAGACCGTTGGAGCGGCTGCCGTTCCAGCGCGGCGTACCGGAAACGATATTGCTCTTGAGCGTGCGGTCGGCCGTTGCCAGCGGCGCGCGCTGCGCTCCCGGCAGCTTTGCCAGCACCGGAGCGGAATCGATGCGCAAGGCGCGGCAGACGCTGCTTGCCAGCGCGCGCGCAAAGACCGGATCGGGCAGCGAATCGATATCGTCCGCCTCCAATGCCATGAGCTTCTGCGGCGGCACCTTCAGCGCCGCGGCCACCATTTCGATATGCAGGCCATGGGCCTCGCGCGCCTCGCGAAGCATGTCGCCGGCCGTCTTGTGCGTGATGTCGCCTTCCTCGAGCGGCAGCGCCGCGGAAGTGCCGAACTCCGAAACCCGTTCAGTCATTGAAATTCCCGCGCTCGTACGCTATTGCCTCCCGGGACTGCGGAAAGCGCCGTTGCAGTTGTCCTCCCAACTGCGCAACTGCCTCGCGGTTGTTGAGCCGTCGTTCGATCTTGATGCCGAGCCACAGCGTCTCGGCGCTGGCCGAGGGGCTGTTGTTGACGCGGCGAATGTAGAACTGCGCGCGCGACCATTCTTCGCGCTGCGCCAGCAGCGAGGCCAGGTTGAACCCGACCACCGGATTGCCGGCGTCCATCTCATAGGCCTGCATCAGGCTGCGCTCCGCCTCCGGGCGCTGGCCGGCCTTGAGCTGGCAAACACCCAACGTCATGAGCGTCTTGGCCCGGTCGGTGTAGCTCGGCACCGCGAGCGCGGCGTTGAACTGCTGGGCCGCGTCGCCATAACGGTTCTGCTGGCACAGCAGCCAGCCGTAGTTGTGCCGCACGTTGGGATCGCGCGGGTTGATGGCGATGGCGCGGCGGAAGCTGTCCTCGGCCATGCCGGCATCGTCGAGCCGCATGTAGACGAGGCCCCGAAGGCTGTAGGCATCCGCGTAGTTGGGGTCGGCGACCAGCGCCTGCTTGATTTCGTCGAGCGCGACGGTGTTCTGGCCATGCTCGAAGTAGCCCGAGGCCAACTCAAGCCGCAGCCGCGCGCGGCGCTGCCGGCTGCTTTCGTCCGACTCGGTGACGATCTCCGCACCCTTGCCCGAGCTGGTGTCGGCCAGGCTGGTGGTGGTGGTCCGCGTGTTGACGCAGCCCACGAGCAGAAACGCCACGGCCACACCGGCAAAGCTTGCAGTCAGCAGCCGCTGCGCGCTCGCGGTGGTCATCGGAAAGGCCATGCTCATTGGATCAGTGCTCCTGGGGGGTGGTCTTTCGAACCGGATGCAGAACAACAGGGCGCTCCGACACGGCACGGCGCTGGGCCATGCGTTCGGCGGCGCGCGTGCGGTCCTTCACGTCGCCGGCCAGCTGTCCGCAGGCCGCGTCGATGTCGTCGCCGCGCGTCTTGCGCACGGTGGTCACGAGGCCGGCCTCGCTCAGCGTCTTGGCAAACGCCAGCACCCGCGGCTGCGGCGAACGCAGCAAGCCCGAGGCCGGAAACGGGTTGAACGGAATCAGGTTGAACTTGCACGAAATGCCATGCGTGCGAACGAGTTCCACCAGTTGCCGCGCATGCTCGGGCTGGTCGTTCACACCGTCGAGCATGCAGTACTCGAAAGTGATGAAGTCGCGTGGCGCATGCGCCAGGTAGCGCTTGCAGGCCCCGATCAGTTCGGCGATGGGGTACTTGCGATTGAGCGGCACGAGATCGTCGCGCAGCGCATCGTTGGGCGCGTGCAGCGACACGGCCATGGCCACTGCACAATCGGCGCCCAGGCGGTCGATCATCGGCACCACGCCGGAGGTCGACACGGTCACGCGGCGGCGCGACAGCCCATAGGCGTTGTCGTCGAGCATGGTGCGCAGCGCCGGCACGAGCGCCGAGTAGTTCTGCAGCGGCTCGCCCATGCCCATCATCACCACATTGGAAATGACGCGCTCGTCGCGTTTCAGGTGCTTGCGAAGGAAGTGCTCGGCAAACCACAGCTGGGCGACGATTTCGCCCGTGCTCAGGTTACGACTGAAGCCCTGATGCCCCGTGGAGCAAAAACGGCAACCCACCGCGCAGCCGGCCTGGGACGACACGCACAGCGTGCCGCGGTCGTCTTCGGGAATGAATACGGCTTCGACGGCATTGCCATCGCCGACGTCGAACAGCCACTTGATCGTGCCGTCCTTGGATTCGTGCTGCGTGAGAACCGAGAGGGCCTCGACGCGAGCGGTTGTGGCGAGCTTCTCGCGCAGCGACTTGGCCAGATCGGTCATCTGGGCGAAGTCGCTGGCGCCACGCTGGTGGATCCAGCGGAACAGCTGCGTGGCGCGGAATCGCTTCTCGCCGAGCTTTTCGCAGAACGCAGCCAGCCCCTCGAGATCGAATTCGAGCAGGTTGGCCGTGGTCATGAAATCAGCCGGGATACGGCTTCAGCGCGCGTAGACGTTGAGGCCGGCGAAGAAGAAGGCCACTTCGTTCGCTGCGGTTTCGGGAGCGTCCGAACCGTGCACCGCGTTGGCGTCGATGCTGTCGGCGAAGTCGGCGCGAATGGTGCCGGGGGCGGCCTTCTTCGGGTCGGTGGCGCCCATCAGGTCGCGGTTCTTGGCGATTGCGTTCTCGCCTTCGAGCACTTGCACGAACACGGGGCCGGAGATCATGAACTCGACGAGGTCCTTGAAGAAGGGACGCTCCTTGTGGACCGAGTAGAACTGCTCGGCTTCGTTGCGCGAAAGGTGCACCAGCTTGGCGGCGACGATCTTGAGGCCGGCAGCTTCGAAGCGGGAAACGATCTTGCCGATGACGTTCTTTGCAACGGCGTCGGGCTTGATGATGGAGAGGGTACGTTCGATAGCCATTGAAGTGCTTCCTGAGCTTTAATTTTGAAGTGTTTTGTCACGGCTGCAACGAATATGTTGCACTCTACGGCGACAAAGCCTCTGATTTTAACCGGCGCAGCCCGGGGCCTTGGTGAAAACCCCGCGAAAGGCTGCGCTGGCAGCTGGCTTTCAGCGTCCGCGGCGGCGGTTTCCGCCCGGGCCGCCCTGCCCGCCGAAGCCTCCGCCCGCCGGACCGCCACCACGGCGGCCTGGGCCTTGGCGTTGCTCCTTGCGCTGGCGCGAAAAGCTGTCGGCGCCGATGTAGCCGAGCGAGGTCTTCATCGGATCCGGCTGGTTCGCGCCGCCTGGCGGACGCTCTTCACCCTGGCGGTTGCCACGGTTGTTGTTGTTGCCACGGCGGCCTTGCGGCTGCATGCCAGCGTTGCCGCCACCACCACCGCCTCGGTTGCCGCGCCCCCCGCGCTCTCCACGCGGCGGCCGGCCTTCGCCGAGCGGGTTCGGAATGGGCGCCTCGCGGCCGTCATCGCGCATGTCGCGGGGCTGCTGCTGCGCGCCGCCGGCGTTGCGGTTGTTGCCGCGGCGCTTCTTGTTGCGCCCGTTGCGGCCGCCGCCGGCACCGTCCTGCCCGCCCGGGCCGCGTTGCTGCTGCGGGCGCGGCGCGCCGCCGCCCGATGCCTGGAACAAAGCGCTGATGTCGCGCTCGTCGAGCTCCATCCAGGCACCGCGCTTCAGCCCGCGCGGAAGCACCATGGCGCCGTAGCGGATGCGGATCAGGCGGCTGACCGCGTGGCCGACCGATTCGAACAGGCGCCGCACCTCGCGGTTGCGGCCTTCGGAAATGGTGACGCGGTACCAGCAGTTCGAGCCTTCGCCGCCGCCCTCTTCGATGGTGCCGAACTGGGCCATGCCATCGTCGAGGCGCACGCCTTCGAGCAGCTTCTTCTTTTCGTCGGCGCTGAGCGCACCGAGCACGCGCACAGCGTATTCGCGCTCCAGGCCGAAGCGCGGGTGCATCAGCTGGTTGGCGAGGTCGCCGGAGCTGCTGAACAACAGCAAGCCTTCGGTGTTCAGGTCGAGCCGGCCGACCGATTGCCACTTGCCCTGCTGCAGGCGCGGCAGCTTGCGGAACACCGTGGGACGGTTCTGCGGGTCGTCGTGCGTCACGACCTCGCCCACAGGCTTGTGGTACGCGATGACGCGCGGCGGAGGCGGCGCGATGCGGTAGCGAATGGGCTTGCCGTTGATCTTGACCTGGTCGCCGTACTGGATGCGCTGGCCGATGTGGGCCGGTTCGTTGTTGACCGAGATGCGGCCCTGGAGGATCAACGCTTCCATTTCGAGCCGCGAACCGAGGCCAGCCTGGGCCAGCACCTTGTGCAGCTTGGGCGAGTCGGCCTCCGGCAGCAGCACGCGCTTGAGCGGCGGGACTTCGGGGCTTTCCTCGTCGGCGTCGAACTGGCCTGAAATGACGTCCGCGAAACGGATCGGCTCGGGCGGCAGCGCATTGCGCTGCTCGCGCTCGGCGGCACGGCGTGCGCGGTCGAGGTCGTCCTCTTCCTCGTCGGGTTCGTCTTCCTCTTCTTCGTCGTCGTACTGGCCTCGAGCTCCCTCTTCCTCGCGGCGCTCTTCGCGCTGCTCAGCCGCTGCCACTGGGGCGGCAGCCTTGACGGGAGCGGCAGTGGTTGGCTCCGAAGCGGGAGCTGCTGCAGAGGCGGCTTCAGCGGCGGCTTCGATCACCGGCTCGGAACCTTCCGCAGGTGCTGCCGCAGCTTCACTCTCTGCAGCCGGCTCCACGGTCTTCTTGCGGCGCGGAGCACGCTTCTTCTTGGGAGCTTCACCCTCGCCGGCGGCTGGAGCGGATGCGCCAGCATCGGCATCCGAAGAGGGGCCGGACACTTCCGCGACCGCTTTTTTATCGGATTCGGGCTGGACCGGCACGATTGCCGCGTCGTCGGTGTCGGAGGAGCTCATGAGGTTTTTCCGGGAGAAACAGCGTGGGGATCGGTCTCGTCGGGCGACGGGACTTCTTCGGACTCGAGCGCAACGGGAGGCTCGACTTCCTGGGGGGCGGGAATTTCCGAAGGCTCTTCGGGCGAGGCCGCGTCCTCGGCAAATTGCGCGGCAGCGGCGTCGACCGCTTCGATGGCTTCAGCCGCATCGAGCACTTCGGCGTGCGCCTCGGCGGCCTGAGGCTCGTCTTGCGCCTGATTTTCCGTTGCCTCGGGACCCTCGGCACCGGGCAAGGTCAATTCTGCTTCCAGCGCCGCATCCGTCGCAGCGGAAGCGTCGGCATCGGATTCGCTGGCGATTTCCATCGGCAGGCCGGGCTGGTTGCCCGAGGCTTGGTCGAGCGCGTCGACCAATGCCGCCTGCTGGGCCGGCGTTTCGATCAGCGGCAGCTGGTCCAGCGAGGCCAGGCCGAGATCGTCGAGGAACTGCCGCGTGGTGGCGTAGAGCGCCGGCCGTCCCACGGTTTCGCGGTGGCCGATCACCTCGACCCAGCCTCTGTCCTCGAGCTGCTTCAGGATGAGGGAATTGATGGTGACGCCGCGAATGTCTTCCATGTCGCCGCGCGTGACCGGTTGGCGGTAGGCGATGATGGCCAGCGTTTCTAGGGCGGCCCGCGTGTAGCGCGGCGGCTTCTCGGGGTGCAGGCGATCGAGGTGGTCGCGCATCTCGGGCCGGCTCTGAAAGCGCCAGCCGCTGGCGACATTCACCAGCTCCAGGCCGCGTTGCGCCCAGTCTTCCTGCAGTTCAAGCAACAGCACCTTGATGGTGTCCACGCCCAGCTCGTCGTCGAACAGCACGCGCATGTCGCGCACTGGCAGCGGCTGGCTCGAACAGATCAAGGCGGTTTCTAGAATGCGCTTGGCATCCGCCGTATTCATGGTTCGCGTTATCCGGGAAAAGGCGTCTGTTGGACGCTGGCTCACAAGGATGGAAGGAGTAGGCGTTGCCGGCACGCGGCGAGTGCAACGCAAGGCCGGCATCGAGTGGCCGGCGCGGCCCTCGGGCCGTCAGGCGCGATTGTAATCCAGCCCCCAGGTCTGCAGCGCATGAACAAGATCCGCGGGCGGAAGGGAGCGGAACTCCAGCGGCGCCTGCGTGACCGGGTGCACGAACGCCAGCCTGAAGGCATGCAGCGCCTGCCGCTCCAGCCCGGCGGCGGGCGCGCCTCCATAAAGCGCATCGCCGACCAGCGGATGCCCGATGGACGCCATATGAACCCGGATCTGGTGAGTTCGGCCGGTTTCGAGCGTGCACCGCACGGCGCAACCCTGCGCATTGCTGTCCAGCCGCTCGATGAGGGTACGTGCCGTCTTGCCGGCGTGGCGCTCCAGATCGACCACCGCCATGCGCAAACGGTTGCGCGGATCGCGGCCAATGGGGGCATCGACCTGCCGGGCGGCTGCGCCCGCCCAAGGCTTGTGCCCGACGGCCAGGTATTGCCGCTTGACTTCTCGCGCTGCAATCAGCGCCACCATCGCATCCATGGCAGCCCGCGTGCGCGCCACCACCATCAGCCCGCTGGTGTCGCGGTCGAGCCGGTGCACGATGCCCGCCCGCGGCAGCAGCGAAGCCTTGGGGTCGAGCGCCAGCAGCCCGTTCAGGAGCGTGCCGCTCCAATGGCCCGGCGCCGGGTGCACCACCAGGCCCGCGGGTTTGTCGATGATTCGCAGGTGCTCGTCCTCGTGCACCGTCACGATGTCCATGGCCTCGGGCCGGAACGCCTGGCTTTGCGGCGTCGGCCGCAGTTCGATGCGGCCGGCCTGCCCGGCCCGCACCGTGGCCGATGCCTTCAGCACCGTGCGCCCCTCCAGCTCCACCGCCCCGGCTTCGATCAGCTGTTGCAGATAGTTGCGAGAAAATTCCGGCACCAGGACGGCCAATGCGCGGTCCAGCCGCTGGCCGTGCTCGGCAGCGCCCATGGCAAAGGGCCGCAGCTCGCTGGATTCGACCGGATCGGCGCCCTCCTCGCCCTCGGCTGTTTCAGGCGCCAGGTCCAGGGGGTCGGTCGATATAATTGAAGGCAACTGTTTCACGAAAGCCGTATGTGATGTTTCGCGCCAAATTATCGGTCCCCTCCTGGATCGCGCTCAGCGCAGCAGCGCTGCTTGCAGCCGGCTGCTCCTCCACCCCCACCGCCGACAAGACGGCAAGTTGGAGCCCCAACCGCATTTACGCCGAAGCCAAGGACGAAGCCGGCTCCGGCGCCTACGACAAGGCCGTGCCCCTGTACGAGAAGCTCGAAGGCCGCGCCGCCGGTACGCCGCTCGCCCAGCAGGCCCAGCTCGAAAAGGCCTACGCGCAGTACAAGGCCGGTGAAAAAGCCAACGCGGTTTCCACGCTCGACCGCTTCATGAAGCTGCACCCGGCGAGCCCGGCTCTCGACTATGCGCTGTACCTCAAGGGCGTGATCAACTTCAACGACGACCTGGGCATGTTCTCGTTCCTGACGCGGCAAGACCTGTCCGAACGCGACCAGAAGGCGGCCAAGGAATCGTTCGAGTCGTTCAAGGAGCTCGTGACGCGCTTCCCCGCGTCGCGCTACGCCCCCGACGCGCGCCAGCGCATGAACTACATCGTGAACTCGCTCGCGCAGTACGAAGTGCACGTGGCACGCTACTACTACTCCCGCGGCGCCTACCTCGCGGCCATCAACCGGGCACAGCTTGCGTTGTCCGACTACCGCGAAGTGCCCGCACTCGAAGAAGCGCTGTACATCATCGTGCGCTCCTACGACGCGCTCGGCATGAAGGACCTGCGCGACGACGCCCAGCGCGTGTTGACCACCAACTACCCGCAAAGCGAGTACCTGGCCCGCGGCTTCAAGGGCAAGGACGATCCGTGGTGGAAAGTCTGGTAACTCGATAAAGAACAAAGCCCTTCGGGGCTTTTTCTTCGTCTGGACGGGGGCAGGCCCCTCCCCGCCCGGCCTCCTCGCCTCTCAGGCCGAGAGCGAATTCTTCAGGTCGCTGATGGCGGCCTCGAAATCCGCTTCGCTCTCCAGCCTGCGCATCGGCGGCAACGCGGACAGCAACCGCCGTCCGTAGCCCATCGCCACCAGGCGGGTGTCGCAGATCGCAAGCACCCCGCAATCCGTTTCGCGGCGAATCAGCCGCCCCGCGCCCTGCTTCAGCGCCACGGCCGCCTCGGGCAGCGAGTAGTCGCTGAACGAACTGCGGCCCTGGGCTTCGAGCCGCTGCGAGCGTGCCTCGACCAGCGGGTCATTCGGCGGAGGAAACGGCAGCTTGTCGATCACCACCAGCTGCAGCGCGTCGCCCGGTGCGTCGAAGCCTTCCCAGAACGATGCGGATGCCACCAGCACGCAACCCGCGCGGCCGCCTTGCGCGCCTTCGCGAAAGCGATCCATGAGCACGCGCTTGGGCAGTTCGCCCTGCACCAGCACCTCGGGCCGCACGTCGGATTCGAGCCGCTCGAATTGCTGCTTCATCTCGTCGCCGATGGTGCGCAAGGCACGCAGCGTGGTCGTCAGCACCAGCGTGCGCCCGCCGAGTTCGCTCGCGCCCCGCGCAGCGAGTTGCGCAACCCTCGCGCTGTGAGAAGCATCGTTGGGTTTCGGAAAAGCCCGCGGCACATAAAGCCCCGCTTGGGCGGCATAGTCGAAGGGGCTCTGCACGCGCAGCACCTCGGCATCGCCCAGGCCGCACGGTTCGGTGAACCAGCGCAGCGTGGGCTCGTCGCCCAGCGTGGCGGAAGTAAAGATCCAGGCGCGGCCGCTGTCTTCCGGCGCCGGGTGGCCGTCTTCCTGTTCTTCGCCATAGGCATCGAGTTCACGCTCGCCATGGCTGATCTTGAGCACGCGCGTGCGCATCGCCTCCGCAATGTCGAGCGGTGACTCGACCAGGCGCAATTGCGTGCCCACGTCGACCCAGCGCACCGATTCGACCTCGCAAGGCAACGCGAAACGCGCCGCGCGCTTGGCGAGCTGCTGCGCCCGCTCGTACAGGCGCACGAAGTCGGGCGATATCTCGCTGACGGTATCGAGCCCTTCGGCCGCCATTTCGAATGCATGCTGGAAGTCGTCGAGGGCGCCCTGCCAGATGCCCGGATCGATGCCTTCCGGCGACGGCCCCACCCAGCGCAGCTTGGTGCCGGGCCACTGCTTGCCGACCGCAAGGCGCAGCTCGCGCGCCGCACGCTCCACGGCCGCTGCCAGCTGCTGCCAATCGACCAGTCCGCGCGCATGCTGCAGGCCCGCGCCAAGCAGATCGCGCGCGAAATCGAGTGCCTGGCCGCTGCCGAGTTGCGCCCCGAGAAACTGCACGCCGGTTTCGTTGAGCTGGTGGGCCTCGTCGAACACGACCACACTCACGGTCGGCAGCAGCTCCGCCATGCCGGTCTCGCGCACGGCGAGATCCGCAAAGAACAAGTGGTGATTGATGACCACCACATCGGCGGCCAGCGCCTCGCGCCGCGCCAGGTTGACGTGGCATGGCTTGAACTGCGGACACTGGGCGCCCAGGCAGTTCTCGCGCGTGGAAGTAATCAGCGGAATGAGCGGCGATCGCTCGTCCAGCCCGGGCAGCTCTGCCAGGTCGCCGGTTCGTGTGGCCTTCGACCATTGCTCGATCTTGGCGAGCGTTCGCAGGCTGCCCCGTTCGGGCAGCGATGCATCGTGGCGCGCAAGATCGAGCCGGTGCAGGCACAGATAGCTCGCGCGGCCCTTGAGCAGCGCCGTTCGCACCGGCAGTTCGAGCGCTTCGACCAGGCGCGGCAAGTCGCGGCCGAACAGCTGGTCCTGCAGGGTCTTGGTGGCGGTCGACAGCAGCACGCGTTCGCCGCTCAGCAACGCCGGCACCAGATACGAAAAGGTCTTGCCCACGCCGGTGCCGGCCTCCACCACCAGCACGCCGCCGTCTTCGATGGTGCGTGCCACGGCCAGCGCCATTTCGGTCTGTCCCGAGCGTTCGCGAAACTGCTCGGCGGCGTGGGAAAGCGCCCCACCGTGCGCGAAGGCGTCGCGCACCTTGTCCTCGAGTGTGTCGGTCACGCGGGTTCTCTCGGATCGAGCAAGTTTTCGAGCCGCACGATCTGGTCGCGCAACCCGAGGCGGCGTTTCTTCAGGCGCCGCAGCAGGAGTTCGTCTTGCGGCAAAGCCTCGGCCAGTCGGTCGATGGTGGCATCAAGGTCGGCATGCTCGATGCGCAACTCGATCAATTGGCGGGAAAGGGAGTGGAGATTGGAGTCCAACGTGGGCGATGCGAGCGTATTCCGCGCGCACTCGTGTTCACTCGATAATACGTCCTGACACGAATTCACGAGAAGACAGAAAGCGCGCCATTGGCGCATTGCGCTCATGACCCTAGGCTTTCGACTTGCCGCCGCCACCGGTCTCCACAAGGGAGACCGTCCCTACCAGCAGGACCAGGTGCTGATGATGAGCCATCCGCGCGTGCCTGGCTGCATGCTGGGCGTCATTGCCGACGGCATGGGCGGGCGCAGCGGCGGCCGCAAGGCGTCCGACCAGGTGCTGATGACGGCGCGCCAGCTCTTCACGCGCTACCACCCCGATCGCGACAGCTCCACGGCGGTGCTGCGGCAATTGCTGGAAGACGCGCACACGGTCATCAAGCTCACGGCCCTGTCGAGCGAGCAGGAGCCGCACAGCACGCTGGCGGCTTTTCTCATGAACCCCAAGGGCGACTGCGCCTGGATTCACGCGGGCGACTCCCGCATCTATCACTTTCAGGACGGCGAGCTCGTCACGCGCACGCGCGACCACTCGTATGTGCAGGTGCTCATCGACCGGGGCGAAATCAGCGAGGCCGAGGCCAACGTTCATCCCAAGGGCAACATTCTGCTGGGCTGCCTGGGCATGACAACGACTCCGCCGCCGATCGAACCCCACTACATTCCGGCGATGCAGCCTGGCGACCTGCTCATGGCGTGCAGCGACGGACTCTGGCACTACTTCAGCCCCGAGGAACTGGCCAGCGTGCTGTATGCGGAGCCACCGCGCGACGCGGTTGAAATCCTGGTGGGCGAGGCGCGCCGCCGCGCCCGGGGTACGGGCGACAACATTTCCATTGCGGTGTTGAAACTCGAAGCGCTTCCAGCCGAAGCCTGACGTCCGACGCCGAGCGGTGCTCGCTCGGCCCCCGTGCTCAACGAGAAGGCGACGACGCCGGCGATGCCGGTGGCGGCGGGGGCAAAGGCGCCCCACGGGGTCTGCTGCGATCGGCGTTCTGCCGCTCGCGGCTGGCCCGACGCTCCGCTGCCTTCTGCTGCTTGCTCTCGAAGCGCTCGACCTCCGCCGGCGCCTCGGCACGGCGCTGGGCAGCCTTGGCCTGGTCTTCGGCGTTTGCCTTCTGCTTGGCCTCGAGCTGGCGCCGGCGCTCGTCCGCCTCGGCAGCCGTGGCGGCGCGGCTCGCCGCATGGTCGGCAGCACGCTGCTCGCGGTCTTTTTGCGCTTGGCGGGATTCGTCCTGCTTTTCGGGCGTGTCTTGCGGGCGCCGTGTGGCGGCCTTCTGATCGAGCTTTTCGAGTTCGGCCGCACCGCGCCGCTGGCGCTCGATGTCGTTGATGGCCGTTTCCTGGCGCTTGATGTGATCGGTTTCGGTGCGGCGGCGCCTGCGGCTGTCGCGCAGGCAGTCTTCGACCGCGAACTTCTGATAGCAGGCCGCACGCTCTTTTTCGAAGCGTGCCTCGATGGCGGCGCGCTCGGCGGCCAGCCTGCTGCGTTCGGCCTCGAAGTCGGTACTGCCGGCGGCCGCATTGGACTGCGCCCAGACCGGCAAGCTGCCCAAGCTCATCAGCACGGCGAAAACGATATTTTTCATGTCAGTCGAGTGTCGACGATCCGGCGCTCCAGGGAGAGGAATTCGCTCGATTGCATTTCGGTGAGCCTCGAAACCGTGCGCGGGAATTCATGCGCAAGCGGCCCCTCGGTATACAACGCCTCCGGCGCTACCTCAGCCGACATGATGAGCTTGACGCGCCGGTCGTACAAGACGTCGACCAGCCAGGTGAAACGGCGTGCTTCGGAAGCCATGCGCACCGGCATGTGCGGCACATCGGAGAGCAGCACCGTATGGAACTGGCTGGCAATTTCGAGATAGTCGTTCTGCGAGCGCGGTCCGCCGCACAGCGTCTTGAAGTCGAACCAGACCACGCCGCCCGCCTTGCGCCTTGCGCGGATCTCGCGCTGCTCGATGTGCAGGATGGGGCTTTCGTCAGCCGTTTCGGCCAGCTTGTCGAAAGCCTTGCGCATTTCCTTCTCGGCCGCCGCATCGTTGGGCGTGAGGTACATGCGCAATTGCTCGAGCGTGCGGCGCCGGTAGTCGGTGCCGTTGTCCACGCTCAGCACTTCGAGCTTCTCGTTCAGTAGCGCAATCGCAGGCAGGATGCGGTCGCGGTGCAGCCCGCCGGGATACAGGTCGTCGGGCCTGAAATTGGAGGTGGTGACAAAGCCCACGCCGTTCTCGAACAGCGACACGAGCAGACGATGAAGAATCATCGCGTCGGTGATGTCCGCGACGTGGAACTCGTCGAAGCAGATCAGCTTGTAGCGCTTGGAAATACGCAACCCAAGCTCGTCGAGCGGGTTGACCGTGCCCTGCAGCTCGCGCAGTTCGCGGTGCACCTCGCGCATGAACTCGTGAAAGTGCAGGCGCGTCTTGCGGCGCAGCGGCACGGCGTTGAAGAACAAGTCCATCAGGAAGCTCTTGCCCCGCCCGACGCCGCCATACATGTAGACGCCGCGCGGGAGCTCCGGCCGGTTGATGAACTTCTTCAGCGCGTTGGAGCGCTGGGCCTTGTAGCCGGCCCACTCCCGCGCGCAGCGATCCAGCGCCTCCACGGCGCGCAGTTGCGCGGGATCGCTCTGGAACCCGCGCACCGCGAGTTCCGCCTCGTAGGCCTCTTTGACGCTGGTCAATGGATCAGAAGTTCAGCGTGCGCTTGTCCACGGCAAGTGCCGCTTCCTTCGTGGCTTCCGACAGCGACGGGTGCGCGTGGCAGATGCGTGCGATGTCTTCGGCGCTCGCCTTGAACTCCATGGCCACCACGGCTTCGGAGATCAGTTCGCTGGCTTGAGGACCCACGATGTGCACGCCGAGGATCTCGTCGGTTGCGGCATCGGCCAGGAACTTGACCATGCCCGTGGTGTCGCCCAGCGCGCGTGCGCGGCCATTTGCCAGGAACGGGAAGGTACCGGCCTTGTAGGCGCGGCCCGCGGCCTTGAGCTGCTGCTCGGTCTGGCCGACCCACGCGATCTCGGGACTGGTGTAGATGACCCACGGAACCGTGTTGAAGTTGACATGGCCATGCTGGCCCGCAATGCGCTCAGCAACCGCAACGCCCTCTTCCTCGGCCTTGTGCGCGAGCATCGGACCGCGAACCACGTCGCCGATGGCCCACACGTTGGGCAGGCTGGTCTTGCAATCGTCGTCCACGGCAATGGCACCGCGCTCGTCCAGCTTCAGGCCCACGGCTTCGGCGTTCAGGCCAATGGTGTTGGGCACGCGGCCGATCGAGACGATCAGCTTGTCGACCTCGAGCGTCTGGGCTTCGCCCTTGGCATTGGTCCAGGCAACGCTCACGCCCTTCTTCGACGACTTGATCTCGCCGACCTTGACGCCGAGTTCGATCTTGAGCTTCTGCTTGTCGAAGGCCTTCTTGGCTTCCTTGGCGATCTGCTCGTCCACCGCGCCGAGGAAGGTCGGCAGGGCTTCGAGCACCGTGACTTCGGCACCGAGGCGGCGCCACACAGAGCCCATTTCGAGGCCGATGACGCCGGAGCCGATCAGGCCCAGCTTCTTCGGCACCGCGCCGATGCGCAGCGCGCCGTCGTTCGAGAGAATGTTCTCTTCATCGAAAGGCGTGCCGGGCAATGCGCGGGCGTTGGAGCCCGTGGCCACGATGATGTGCTTGCCGCTGATCGATTCTTCGGCGGCGCCCGCCACCTTGATTTCATAGCCGGTTTCGTCGGTTTTCACGAACGAGCCGCGGCCATGGAAGAAGCTGATCTTGTTCTTCTTGAACAGGTACAGGATGCCGTCGTTGTTCTGCTTCACGACCTGGTCCTTGCGGGCCAGCATCTTGTCGATGTCGAGGCCCAGGCCCTCGACCTTGATGCCGTGGTCCGCAAAGTGGTGGCCGGCCTGCTCGAAGTGCTCCGACGATTGCAGCAGCGCCTTCGACGGAATGCAGCCGACGTTGGTGCAGGTGCCGCCCGGTGCCGGGCCGCCCTTGCCGTTCTTCCACTCGTCGATACACGCGACGTTGAAGCCGAGTTGCGCCGCGCGAATGGCGGCGATGTAGCCGCCGGGGCCACCGCCGATGACGATGACGTCGAATTGTTTGTTTGCCATCTGATCAGTCTCCTCAGATGTCGAACAAGAGGCGCGACGGATCTTCCAGCGCTTCCTTCATGGCGACCAGGCCCAGCACGGCTTCGCGGCCGTCGATGATGCGGTGGTCGTAGCTCATGGCAAGGTAGTTCATCGGGCGGATGACGATCTGGCCGTTCTCGACCACGGCGCGGTCCTTGGTGGCGTGCACGCCGAGGATCGCGGACTGGGGCGGATTGATGATCGGGGTCGAAAGCATCGAGCCGAAGGTGCCGCCGTTCGAAATGGAGAACGTGCCGCCGGTCATCTCTTCGATGCCGAGCTTGCCGTCTTGCGCCTTCTTGCCGTATTCGGCAATCTTCTTCTCGATGTCGGCAAAGCTCATCTGGTCGGCGTTGCGCAGGATGGGCACCACCAGGCCGCGCGGCGAACCGACGGCAATACCGATGTCGAAGTAGCCGTGGTACAGGATGTCGTTGCCGTCGACCGACGCGTTGATCACCGGGTACTTCTTCAGCGCATGCACCGCGGCCTTCACGAAGAAGCTCATGAAGCCGAGCTTCACGCCGTGTTCCTTGGTGAAGCTGTCCTGGAAGCGCTTGCGCAGTTCCATGACGGGCGCCATGTTCACTTCGTTGAACGTCGTGAGGATGGCGTTGGTCGATTGCGATTGCAGCAGGCGCTCGGCAATGCGGGCGCGCAGGCGGCTCATTGGCACGCGCTGCTCGGGGCGTTCACCCAGGTCGGCCGCGCTGCTGGGTGCGGAAACCTGCGGCAGCGCCGGCTTGGCGGCCGGTGCGGCCACGGTGGCGGCGGGCTTGGCGCCCGAAGCCACGGCGCCGAGCACGTCGCCCTTGGTGACGCGGCCGTCCTTGCCGGTGCCGGCCACGTCGCTGGTCTTCAGGTTGTTGTCGGCCAGCAGCTTGGCGGCGGCGGGCATCGCCACGTCGGACTTCGAACCGCCGGCGGCTGCGGCAGCGGCCGCGGGGGCCGGTGCAGCGGCGGGAGCCGGAGCGGCAGCGGGCGCTGCCGCAGGTGCGGCGGCCGCACCCTTGCCTTCGGTGTCGATCTTGGCGATCAGCTGATCGGCCACCACGGTGGCGCCATCGGGCTGCACGATTTCAGCCAGCACCCCGGCCGAGGGCGCGGGCACTTCGAGCACGACCTTGTCGGTCTCGATCTCGATCAGGATTTCATCGATGGCGACGGCTTCGCCGGCCTTCTTATTCCAGGTGAGCATGGTGGCCTCGGCCACGGATTCGGAAAGCTGGGGGACTTTGACTTCTACGATAGACATTTGGAGTGAGCTCCGTTTTGTTCTTGAGGGTGTTCGTGTGAAAAGAGGCTTTTGATTACTTGGTCAGCACGAAGCCCTTGAGCTTGCCAAATGCGCCATCGACGAGCGCCTTCTGCTGTTCCTGGTGCAGGTGCGAGTAGCCCACCGCCGGCGACGCCGAAGCGGCACGGCCGGAGTAGCCGAGCTTCTGGCCTTCCTGCATGTTTTCGTGGATGTAGTGCTGCACGAAGAACCAGGCGCCCTGGTTCTGCGGCTCGTCCTGGCACCAGACCACGTCGACGAGATTCGGGTACTTCTTGATCTCGGCGGCAAAAGCCTTGTGCGGGAACGGGTAGAGCTGCTCGACGCGGATGATGGCCACGTCCTCGTTGCCCTGCTCTTCGCGCTTCTTGAACAGGTCGTAGTAGACCTTGCCCGAGCAGGCGATCAGGCGCTTGACCTTCTCCGCCTTCAGGCCCTTGGTGTCCGGAATGACCGTCTGGAAGCTGCCCTTGGTGAACTCGGACAGCGGCGACGTTGCGTCCTTGTTGCGCAGCAGCGACTTGGGCGTGAGGATGATGAGCGGCTTGCGCAGGTTGCGCACCATCTGGCGGCGCAGCACGTGGAAGATCTGGCTGGCCGTGGTCGGCTGCACCACTTGCATGTTGGTGTCCGCGCTCAGCTGCATGAAACGCTCCAGGCGTGCCGAGCTGTGCTCCGGGCCCTGGCCTTCGTAGCCGTGCGGCAGCATCATGGTCAGGCCGTTGACGCGGCCCCACTTCACTTCGCCCGAGGCAATGAACTGGTCGATCACCACTTGCGCGCCGTTCACGAAGTCGCCGAACTGGGCTTCCCAGATGACCAGCGTATTCGGATCGTTCGAGGCGTAGCCGTATTCGAACGCGAGCACGGCTTCTTCCGAAAGGATGGAATCGATGACGACGAACGGTGCCTGGTTTTCAGCCACGTTCTGCAGCGGCGTGTAGGTGCCAACGTCGAACTTTTCGCGGTTCTGATCGTGCAGCACGGCGTGGCGGTGCGTGAAGGTGCCACGGCCCGAGTCCTCGCCCGAGAGGCGAACCGGGTAGCCGCTGGCCACCAGAGAGGCGAAAGCCATGTGCTCGCCCATGCCCCAGTCGACGTTCACGTCACCGCGGCCCATGGCGGCGCGGTCGTCCAGCACCTTCTTCACGAGCGGGTGCACCGTGAAGCCGGCCGGCACCGTGGTGATCTTCTCGGCCAGGCGCTTCCACTCGCTCGACGGAATGGCCGTGTCGCCGGCGTCGGTCCACTTCTTGTTGAGATAGGGGCTCCAGTCGACCGCGTACTTGCTCTTGAAGTTGGTGAGCACCGGGTCGATGGTGTTCTTGCCTTCGTCGAAGGCCGCGCGCTGCGCCTTGACCATGTCGTCGCCGAGCGTGTCACCCAGGCCCTGAGCGGCCAGCTTGTCGGCGTACAGCTTGCGCGTGCCGGGGTGCTGGGCGATCTTCTTGTACATGAGCGGCTGGGTGAGCGAGGGGGTGTCCTGCTCGTTGTGGCCCAGCTTGCGGAAGCAGACGATGTCCACGACCACGTCCTTCTGGAACTCCATGCGGAACTCGAGGGCGAGCTGGGTTGCCAGCACCACGGCTTCCGGGTCGTCGCCGTTCACGTGCAGCACCGGCGCCTCGATCATCTTGACGATGTCCGAGCAGTACAGCGTCGAGCGGCTGTCGCGCGGGTCGCTGGTGGTGAAGCCGATCTGGTTGTTGATGACGATGTGAACCGTGCCGCCTGTGAAGTAGCCGCGCGTTTCGGCCAGCGCCAGCGTTTCCATCACCACGCCCTGGCCTGCGAAGGCGGCGTCGCCGTGCACGAGCACGGGCAGCACCTGCTTGCCTTGCGGGTCGGCGCGGCGGTCCATGCGCGAACGCACGGAGCCCTCGACCACGGGGTTCACGATTTCGAGGTGCGAGGGGTTGAACGCAAGGCTCAGGTGCACCGGGCCGCCAGGGGTGGTCACGTCGGAGCTGAAGCCCTGGTGGTACTTGACGTCGCCGCTCGGCAGGTCTTCAGGAGCGGTATGGTCGAACTCGGCGAACAGGTCGGCCGGCAGCTTGCCCAGCGAATTGACCAGCACGTTCAGGCGGCCGCGGTGGGCCATGCCGATCACGATTTCCTGCACGCCCTTGATGCCCGCCTGGTTGATGAGCTCGTCCATCGAGACGATGAAGCTCTCGCCGCCTTCGAGCGAAAAGCGCTTCTGGCCGACGTACTTGGTGTGAAGAAAGCGCTCGAGGCCTTCGGCCGCGGTCAGGCGGTTCAGCACGTGCTTCTTCTGCTCGGCCGTCAGCTTGGGGTTGGTGCGGGCGCTTTCGAGCTTTTGCTGCCACCAGCGCTTGTGGTTCTGGTCGGTGGTGTACATGTACTCGGCGCCCATGGTGCCGCAGTACGTTTCGCGCAGGGCATTGAGCAGGTCGCGCAGCGACATGGTCTCTTTGCCGAAGAAGGTATTGCTGGTGTTGAACACCGTCTCGAGGTCGGCGTCGGTGAAGCCGTAGAACGAGGGCTCGAGTTCCGGAATGGCCGGGCGCTCGGCGCGCTTGAGCGGGTCGAGGTCGGCCCAGCGGGCGCCGACGTTGCGGTAGGCGGCAATCAGCTGCTGGACAGCGGTGCGCTTGCGGCCGAGCTCGGAGTCTGCGCCGCTGGCCTGGACCACGCGGGTGGTGCCCTGCTTGGCACGTTCGGCAAAGGCGTTGATGACCGGCTGGTGCGGCACGTCGCGCGCATTGGTGCCGTCGACGGCGGGGACATTCTGCAGCGCATCGAAATACGAGCGCCAGTTGTCAGGCACGCTACCGGGGTTGGCAAGGTAGTTTTCGTACATCTCCTCGACATAGGGCGCGTTGCCGCCGAAGAGGTAGGTGTTGCCTTGATAGGCGGTGTACGCCGATGGCGTAGAAGAATCGCTCATATTCCGCTGACCTTCGCTTCCCTGAAGGAAGCACTAGCTGGTTAAGAAACCTTCCGCGACACGGCTGAACCGGTTGGCGGATGCGACTGTGGCTGGGGAAGGGCCTGAGTACCCTGGCATTGTGCCACGTCAGACATATGACGGCTCGGCGCAACTTCGCAAGATAGCCCTTGCTCATTCAGTCAGAAGAAAGTAGCTGTTTGATCTGCTGCAGCGTGGCGGGGTCGTCGATGGTGGTCAGGTCGCCGGGGTCGCGCTGCTCGCACACGGCCTGGATGGCGCGCCGCAGCAGCTTGCCGCTGCGGGTCTTGGGCAGCCCGTTCACAAAGCGCACGCGAGCCGGCCGTGCCAGGGCGCCGAGCTGGTCGGCCACCACTTTCATGATTTCGCCCTCCAGCTTCAGCGCTGCATCGGCATTGGTAGCCGCCCCGCCGTCCCTGGGCACGACAAAGGCCATGGCCACCTGCCCCTTGAGCGCGTCGGCCACGCCGACCACCGCCACCTCGGCCACACCTGCATGGCCCGAGATGCTCTCCTCGATCTCGCGCGTGCCGAGGCGGTGGCCGGCCACGTTGATCACGTCGTCGGTGCGGCCGAGGATGTAGAAGTAGCCGTCTTCGTCGCGAATGCCCCAGTCGAAGGTCGAATAGACCATCTTGCCGGGTATGGATTTCCAATAGGTGTCGACGAAGCGCTTGTCGTCTTTCCACACCGTTTGCATGAAGCCCGGCGGCGTGGGGCCTTCGATCACGACCACGCCCTTCTCGTTGGCGCCGGTCAGCTCCTCGCCGGTGGACTCGTGCAGGATCTTCACGCGAAAGCCGTACATCGGCACGCCGGGGCTGCCGAACTTGCTGGGCTTTTGCTCGACCCCGTTGGCAATGGTGATGATCGGCCAGCCCGATTCGGTCTGCCAGTAGTTGTCGATGATCGGCACGCCCAGCCCGTCGGCGATCCACCGCGCGGTGGGCTCGTCGAGCGGTTCGCCCGCCAGGAACAGCGCGCGCAGGCTCGACAGGTCGTACTTCTTCAGCAGCGCCGGGTCTTGCTTCTTGAGCACGCGCACCGCGGTGGGCGCGCTGAACATTACGGTGACCTTGTACTTTTCGACCAGGCGCCACCAGATGCCGCCGTCGGGCTGCTTGTCGATGCCCTGCGTGGGGAGTCCCTCGTACATGAGGGTGGCCATGCCGCCGATCAGCGGTCCATAGACGATGTAGCTGTGGCCCACCACCCACCCGATATCGCTGGTCGAAAAATAGGTTTCGCCCGGCCGTCCGTCGAAGATGTGCTTCATGCTGGCGGCCAGCGCCACCGCATAGCCGCCGACATCGCGCTGCACGCCCTTCGGCTTGCCCGTGGTGCCGCTCGTGTAGATGGTGTAGCTGATGTCGGTGGCAGCCAGCCAGGTGCACGGGATCTCGGTGTCGCCGTGCTTCAGGTTCAGCTCGGCAGCCAGATGGTCGCGGCCGGCGGTCAGCGCCATGGGAGCCAGGCCGCGATCGGTCAACAGCACGGCCGACGGCTTGTGCTTCGAAATCCGGATGGCCTCGTCCAGCAGCGGCTTGTACGCAATGACCTTGCCGCCGCGCGAGCCCGCATCGGCGCTCACCACCACCTTGGGTTCTGCGTCCTCGATGCGCGCCGCCAGCGAGCCGCTCGCAAAACCGCCGAAAACCACGCAGTGGATCGCACCGATCCGTGCGCAGGCCAGCATGGCGAATGCGGCCTCCGGAATCATCGGCATATAGATGAGCACGCGGTCGCCCTTGCCCACCCCGAGCGCGACCAGGCTGGCCGCGGTGCGCTGCACTTCGGCATGCAGCTCGCGGAAGCTGTAGGTTCTTTCGGTGCCGGTTTCGGTCGATACGAAGATCAACGCAGGCTGATCGCCTCGTGCGGCCAGGTGCCGGTCGACCGCGTTGTGGCACAGGTTGGTGGTTCCGTCCACGAACCAGCGGGCAAATGGCGGCTGGCTGGCGTCCAGAACCCGGGCCGGCGGCGTCTTCCAATCGATCAGCCTGGCCTGCTCGGCCCAGAAGGCCTCGGGCGCGTCCACCGACTGGCGATAGAACTCTTCGTAGCGGCTCATTTGCGATGTCTCCTTGTTTTGGAAGTCAGCTCCGGCGATCAGCGCCGCCTAAAACTGAATTCATAATTATGGAGGTCGATCTTGCAGCAAGCTGACGGGCCGGACAATCAGGTTTCGCCCGTGCAAGTCCAGCCCTGCCAAGGGGCCGATCGCAAGGCTATCGAACGATCTTCAGCAACTCGGGGAACGCCGGGTGCTCGGCCGTGCGCAGCCATTCGAACCCAACCATCTCGGTGGTCACCAGTTCGGCACCCGCGCCAGCCAACCGATCGAAGGCAGCGTCGCGGTTGCGCTCGGTGCGAGAGCTGCAGGCGTCGGTTACCACCCACACTTCGAATTCGTCTTCCAGCAGATCGAGCGCGGTCTGCAGCAGGCACACATGGGCCTCGCATCCCGCAATCACGATGGTATTGCGCTCTTCGGCCGCGGCCGCGGGCTTTTGCAGATGCTTCGGCAGGCTGCGGGCATTGCCCTGCGGCGCCTTGGGCGGCGCGCGCAGCCACTCGCCAAGGCCCTCCTCCATGCCGCTGAAATGCATCTTGGGCAAGGTTCGCTGATACAGCGCGCGAATATCCGGCACCGTTTCGCCGAGCTTCGACGGGTTGTGCTCGGTGCCCCAGACTGGCACTTCGAACAGGCGCGCCATCTTGCCCAGGCGCACGGCGTTCTGCGCCACGGCATCGGCCTCGAAGATCGCAGGCATCAGCTGCGCCTGGTAGTCGATCAGCACGAGTTGGGATTGCGAGGCGTCGAGCAGCATGCACAGATTCTTTCAGATGAAAATTGATTGGGCTAGACCGTACCACCGAAACGCCGTGCACCTAGACTCCGCTGGATGCGGATCTTTTCACGGCGCCTTTCGGCGCGGCGCCCTCTCTCGCTGTTGAGTCTTTGCGCCGTGCTCCTGGTCGCCGGCTGCGGCGGGCTGCGAACGGCCAACGCACCGCTGAAGAGCACGCTCGAAAAGAGCAGCTGCACGCCGAATGCCGACACGCTGCTGGTGCTGCTGCCCGGCGCGTATTCGCACCCGGACGAATTCATGCGCGAAGGTTTCGTGAAGGCGCTGGGCGACAACAGGCTCGCCGTAGACGTGATGCTGGTCGATGCGCACCTCGGCTACTACAACAACAAGACCATCCTCGACCGCCTGAGCAAGGATGTGATGGCGCCGGCACGCGGCAAGGGCTACAAGTCGATCTGGATCGTCGGCATCTCGGTCGGAGGTTTCGGCGGGCTCCTCTATGCACAAACCCACCCCGGTGAACTGGCCGGCCTGGCGGCCATTGCGCCCTACCTTGGGGAACGCGCGCTCGGCCTGGACATCGCCAATGCGGGCGGCGTGGCCCGCTGGACCGGGCCGCTGGACGCTCCGCCGGGCAGCGACCTGCGAACACCGAACGAAACGCAGCTTTGGCAATGGCTGCGGGGTTACGTGGGCTACAGCGCCACATTCGGCGCGCGCCCGCCGCTTTACCTGGGCTACGGCATCGACGACCGCTTTGCTTTCAGCCACCGGCTGCTGGCCGCGGCGATGCCTGAGGATCGCGTGTTCACGACCGAGGGCGGGCATGACTGGCCCGAGTGGATGCGGCTCTGGCGCCGCATGCTGCCGACGCTGCCTCTGCCGGGATGCCCCGGCTGAATAAAGGCGAATCGCGGCCTCAATTCGGCCGAAGACGCAGCAGCTTGCCGTCGGATTCGTCGGTCAGCACATAGAGCAAACCGTCCGGCCCCTGCTTCACATCGCGAATGCGTGCCCTGCCGTCGGCCAGCAGCTTGTGCTCGGCAGCCACCTTGCCGTCCTTCAGCTCGATGCGGTCGAGATAGCCGAATTTGAGCGACCCGACGAAGAGGTTACCCTTCCACCCCGCGCCGTAGCGGTCGCTGGTCAGAAACGCCATGCCCGACGGCGCAATCGACGGCACCCAGTAGTGCAGCGGCTGCTCCAGGCCGTCCTTGGAAGTAATGCCGTCGCCGATCTTGCCGCCGCCATAGTTTTCGCCATAGGTGATCACCGGCCAGCCGTAATTGCGCCCGGCCTGGGGCACATTGATTTCGTCGCCGCCTTGCGGACCATGCTCCGTCATCCAGAAACGCCCGTCGGGCCCGAGCGCCGCGCCTTGGCCATTGCGGTGGCCGTAGCTCCAGATTTCGGGCAGCGCACCCGCCCTGCCGACGAACGGGTTGTCCTTGGGCACGGTTCCATCCTTTGCGATGCGCACAACCTTCCCAATGTGGCTGTCGAGCTTCTGCGCGTCTTCCTTGCGGCTGTACCGGTCGCCGAGCGTGAGAAACAGCGTTCCGTCTCGCGCCTCGACGATGCGGCAGCCAAAGTGATTGCGGCTGGCCACCTTGGGTTGCTGGCTGAAGATGATGCGCAGGTTCTCCAGCTTTGCGCCGTCTTTCGAAAGCTGTGCACGAGCCAGCGCAGTGCTGTTGGCCGAGCCCCCGGCCGCCGGCTCGGAGAAGCAGAAATACAGTGTGCGGTTCTTGTCGAAGGCTGAATCCGCCAGCACGTCGAGCAGGCCGCCCTGGCCGCCCGCCGCAATGGCGGGCAAACCGGCCACGGGTGCACTGATTTTTCCGTCCGCTGCAATCACCCGCAGCCTGCCGGCTCGCTCGGTCACCGCAAAACGGCCGTCCGGCAAGAAGGCCACGCCCCATGGGTTCTCAAGACCGGACGAAATGGTCTCAGGACGTATCTGCGCTACAACGGTGCCCGCAAGGGCCAGCCCAGCGAGGACAGCAGTGCGGCCCATGAGCCGAAAGTTCGGTCCAATTTGCAAGTTCATGGTTTTTGCGGGAAGTTGCGGCAATGTTGCGAGATTTTGTCGATCAAACTCTCGCCGTTAGCTGATTCACCTTTCGTGCGGAGGTTCATTCGCGCGCAATCGCTTATGGTTCATAAAGGTCGACCGTTACATTTTTTCTTCAACCAAATCGGAAAATCTCAGGCAAATCAATCATTTGCAGATACATTCACCAATTGGGATGAGGTTGACATAACCGCGCGTCATCAATATCCTACGCGCCATGCGTTTTTTCGTCCTACCCGCTTCCCTCCTGTTTGCCGTCGCCGTCCAGGCCGCTCCTCAACAGGACCGAACCGATGACGAACTGGCCCGCCTCCTTGCCGACAAGGGCTTGATCGGGCAACTCCAGCAGGTTCGCCAAACAGTCACAGAACGGACTTCCGACCTGGTAGTGACCGCCATCGGCTTCCTTGGCGTTCCCTATCGCCGCGGCGGCAATACGGCGGAGTCGGGCTTCGATTGCAGCGGCTTCGTTCGTGCCATGTACAACCAGACGGTCGGCCATTTGCTGCCCCGCCGTGCCGAGGAACAAGCGGCGGCCACGGAAAAAATCGACCGCAGCCAACTCAAGCCGGGCGATCTCGTTTTCTTCAACACCATGCGCCGCGCCTTCAGCCATGTCGGCATCTATGTCGGTGAAGGCAAGTTCATCCATTCGCCGCGCACCGGCGCCCAAGTGCGGGTGGAAGACATGAACGGCAGCTACTGGAGCCGCCGCTTCGACGGAGCCCGCCGCGTGCTGGGCGGCGCGCCCAACGACGAGGTCAAGACCGCGGCCACAGCCGCAACCCGTTCCGGCGACTGATCCGTCCGCCCTTCAAGCCATAAAAAAATCCCGCCGCGGCGGGATTTTTTTATGGCCGCTCCGATTGCCCGGAGCGGCTCAACGGCCGCTCAGGCCTTCTTTGCCGGCGGCAGGTCAGTACAGGTACCGTGCGCCACTTCGGCCGCCATGCCGATGCTTTCGCCCAGCGTCGGGTGGGGGTGAATGGTCTTGCCGATGTCGATCTCGTCGGCGCCCATTTCAATGGCCAGCGCGATCTCGCCGAGCATGTCACCCGCGTGCGTGCCGACGATGCCGCCGCCGAGAATGCGGTGCGTCTCGGCGTCGAACAGCAGCTTGGTGAAGCCTTCGTCGCGGCCGTTGGCAATGGCACGGCCCGAAGCGCTCCACGGGAAGTGGCCCTTCTTGATCTTGATGCCTTCCGCCTTGGCCTGGTCTTCGGTGAGGCCGACCCATGCCACCTCGGGGTCGGTGTAGGCCACGCTCGGGATCACCCGGGCGTTGAAGGCGGCGCTCGAAAGCTCCTTGTCGCCCTTCTGCTCGCCGGCAATCACCTCGGCCGCCACGTGTGCTTCATGCACCGCCTTGTGCGCCAGCATGGGCTGGCCCACGATGTCGCCGATGGCGAAGATATGAGGCACGTTGGTGCGCATCTGGATGTCGACCGGAATGAAGCCGCGGTCGCTCACCGTCACGCCGGCTTTCTCTGCCCCGATCTTCTTGCCGTTCGGGCTGCGGCCAACGGCCTGCAGCACCAGGTCGTACACCTGCGGCTCCTTCGGCGCGTTCTCGCCCTCGAAGGTGACCTTGATGCCCTCCTTCGTGGCTTCGGCGCCGACCGTCTTGGTCTTGAGCATGATGTTGTCGAAGCGCGGCGCGTTCATCTTCTGCCACACCTTGACCAGGTCGCGGTCGGCGCCCTGCATCAGGCCGTCGAGCATTTCGACCACGTCGAGGCGCGCGCCCAGCGTGGAATACACCGTGCCCATCTCCAGACCGATGATGCCGCCGCCGAGGATCAGCATGCGCTTGGGATCGGTGCCCATCTCGAGCGCGCCGGTGGAGTCGACCACGCGCGGATCGTTCTTCGGCATGAACGGCAGGCTCACGGCCTGCGACCCGGCCGCAATGATCGCGTTGCGGAACTTGACGGTCTGCTTCTTGCCGGTGGTGTCCCAGCTGGTGCCGGACGTCTCGTCCACTTCCAGGTGGTAGGGGTCGATGAAGTTGCCGACGCCGCGCAGCACCGTCACCTTGCGCATCTTGGCCATGGCCGTGAGGCCGCCGGTGAGCTTGCCCACCACCTTGTTCTTGTGGCCGAGCAGCTTGGCGCGGTCGACCGTGGGGGCTGCAAAGCTCACGCCCAGGTCGGCAAAGTGCTTGACCTCGTCCATGACCGACGCCACGTGCAGCAGCGCCTTCGACGGAATGCAGCCCACGTTGAGGCAAACGCCCCCAAGCGTGGCGTAGCGCTCGATCAGCACCACCTTCAAGCCGAGATCGGCAGCGCGGAATGCGGCCGAGTACCCGCCAGGGCCGGCGCCGAGCACGACGACGTCGCACTCGACATCGACCTTGCCGCCGTAGGTGGAAGCAACGGGCGCTGCGGCCGGCGCGGGCGCAGGAGCCGCCTTGGGCGCGGGCGCCGCAGCGGCTGGCGCTGGGGCCGCTGCTGCGGGCGCGGGCGCTGCGGCACCGTCCACCTCCAGCGTCAACACCACGGAGCCTTCCTTGACCTTGTCACCCACCTTGACTGCGAGCGACTTCACCACGCCGGCAGCCGACGATGGAATTTCCATCGAGGCCTTGTCCGATTCGACCGTGATCAGCGACTGCTCGGCCTTGACCGTGTCGCCGACGTTGACCAGCACCTCGATGACCGCGACTTCGTCGAAGTCGCCGATGTCCGGCACCTTGATTTGTTGTTCGCTCATTTGGACACTTTCAGTTTGAGTGTGAGAACGTCGACCGGTGGGGCCGAATTGCGATCGAATTCGCAGGCGGCGGCAATCCCCGCCTCCGCCACGTCGCGCGAGGTGCGCGACTTCATGTCGTACGCCGCGTGCATGGCGCCAAGTGCAAAGCTGCGCCCCGAGCCAATGGCCCAGAACTGCTTGAACTCGAACACCTCGCGGTAGCTGTAGATGCCGTAGATGCCGCTCTGGTTGGCCATCAGCATCGTGAACTGGCTCGACTCGTAGGGCTCATGCTCGTCTTCCTTGGTCTGCATGAAGAACGAGTCTTTCAGCACCGGGTGCAGCAGCGTGAAGGTGCGGAAGATCTCGTGCTTGCTGCCGAACAGCAACGCCTCGCGCGGCTGCGCGGCCAATGCATGCTGCAGCACCAGAAAGTGCGCGGCGGCCCCGGCCACGGCAAAGAGGCTCTGCCCCGCCGCATCGTCGATGGTGAAGATCTTCTGGTTCGCCTCGGCGCGGTGCGAAAGCCGCGTGTCGCCGAAGGTCACCAGGGAATCCGCCGCCATCGTGACCTGGCCGCCTTTGCGGACGGCCACTACGGTGGTCATAACAGGATTCGACGGTAATCCGCGAGCACCTGGCCCAGGTAGGCGTTGAAGCGCGCAGCCAGGGCACCATCGATCACGCGGTGGTCGTAGGACAGCGACAGCGGCAGCGTCAGGCGCGGCACAAACTGCTTGCCGTCCCACACCGGCTTCATCTGGCCCTTGGAGAGGCCGAGGATGGCCACTTCGGGGGCGTTGATGATGGGCGTGAAATGCGTGCCGCCGATGCCGCCGAGGGAGCTGATCGAGAAGCAGCCGCCCTGCATGTCGGCCGAGCCGAGCTTGCCGTCGCGCGCTTTCTTAGCGAGTTCGCCCATCTCCGCGCTGATCTGCAGGATGCCCTTCTTGTCCGCGTCCTTCAGCACCGGCACCACGAGCCCGTTGGGCGTGTCGGCCGCAAAGCCGATGTTGTAGTACTGCTTGTAGACGAGCTGGTCGCCGTCGAGGCTGGCGTTGAAGTCAGGAAACTTCTTGAGCGCCGCAACCACCGCCTTGATCACGAAGGCCAGCATCGTGACCTTGATGCCAGACTTTTCGTTTTCCTTGTTGGTGGAGACGCGGAAGGCCTCCAGCTCGGTGATGTCGGCTTCGTCGTTGTTGGTGACGTGCGGGATCATCACCCAGTTGCGGTGCAGGTTGGCACCGCTGAGCTTCTTGATGCGCGACAGGTCCTTGCGCTCGACCGCGCCGAATTTCGCGAAGTCGACCTTCGGCCAGGGAATGAGGCCCAATGCCGCACCATCTGCGCCGCCACCGCCGGCTGGCGCCTTGGCTGCGGATGCCTTGGTGCTCGCTTGGCCGCTCATTACGGCCTTGGTGAAGCTCTGGACGTCTTCCTGAGTGATGCGGCCCTTGGGACCGGAACCCTTGACTTCTTCGAGTGGCACGCCGAGTTCGCGGGCGAACTTGCGCACCGAGGGGGACGCATGCGGCAGCTTGCCGGTGGGTGCAACTGTGGGTTCGTGCGGTGCGGCAGCAGCCGACGGAGTTGCAGCGGCCGCCGGCGGAGCGGCAACCGGAGCTGGCGCAGTGGCGGTCGCAGCTGCCGGCGCGGCTGCAGCAGCCTGCGCAGGCGCAGGCGCCGCAGCACCTGCTGCGCCTTCAAGCACGGCAATCAGGTCGCCGATGTTGACCGTATCGCCCACCTTGACCTTGAGCTCCTTGAGCACGCCCGCCGCCGACGACGGAATTTCCATCGAAGCCTTGTCCGATTCGACAGTGATCAGCGACTGGTCGGCCGCGATCGTGTCGCCGGGTTTCACCAGCAACTCGATGACCGCGACATCCTTGAAATCGCCGATGTCGGGCACCTTGATCTCGATGGGTCCGGAAGCCGCCGGCGTTGCTGCCGGTGCGGGGGCCGCGGCTGCGGGCGCCGGGGCGGCGGCCGCAGGAGCCGGAGCCGCTGCAGGCGCCGGTGCCGCGGCAGCCCCTTCCGCCTCGAGCACGAGGACCACTGAGCCCTCTTTCACCTTGCCGCCGACTTCGACCTTGATTTCCTTCACCACACCGGCGGTCGACGACGGAATTTCCATCGAGGCCTTGTCCGATTCGACGGTGATGAGCGACTGCTCGGCCTTGACCGTGTCGCCCACCTTCACAAGCACCTCGATCACCGCGACTTCATCGAAATCGCCGATGTCCGGCACCTTCACTTCCACTGCTGCCATATCGTTGTCTCCCGCCGTGAGGCGCCGTTCGTTCGTTGGTTGTTGATGTTCAGGCGTAAAGCGGGTTGACCTTGTCGACATTGATGCCGTACTTCTTGATCGCTTCCACCACCTTGGCTACGGGCACGGTGCCATCTTCGCTCAACGCCTTGAGCGCGGCCACCACGATGTAATGGCGGTTGATCTCGAAGTGCTCGCGCAGCTTGTTGCGGAAGTCGCTGCGGCCGAAGCCGTCGGTGCCCAGCACCTTGTAATTGCGGCCCTTCGGAATGAAGGGACGGATCTGCTCCGCGTAGGCCTTCATGTAGTCGGTCGACGCGATCACCGGGCCGGCGGTAGGCGCGAGTTGCTCGGCCACGAAAGGCACGCGCGGCGTCTGGTCCGGATGCAGCAGGTTCCAGCGGTCGGCGTCCTGGCCGTCGCGCGTCAGCTCGTTGAAGCTCGGGCAGCTCCACACCGAGGCGGACACGCCCCAATCCTTTTCGAGCAGCTCTTGCGCGGCAAAGCTTTCACGCAGGATGGTGCCGCTGCCCAGCAGTTGCACCGTGGGTGCCTTGGCCTTGAGTGCGGGGCCCTGCTTCGACAGGTACATGCCCTTGATGATCTGCTCTTCGGTGCCGGGCTGCAGGCCGGGCATCGCGTAGTTCTCATTAAGCAGTGTCAGGTAGTAGTAGACGTTGTCCTGCTTCTCGACCATGCGCTTCAGGCCGTGGTGCAGGATCACGCCCACTTCGTGCGCAAAGGTCGGGTCGTAGCTCACGCAGTTGGGAATGGTGTTGGCCAGGATATGGCTGTGGCCGTCTTCGTGCTGCAGGCCTTCGCCGTTGAGCGTGGTGCGCCCCGAGGTGCCGCCAAGCAGGAAGCCGCGCGCCTGCATGTCGCCCGCCGCCCAGGCCAGGTCGCCGATGCGCTGGAAACCGAACATGGAGTAGTACACGTAGAACGGCACCATGATGCGGTTGTTGGTGCTGTACGAGGTGGCCGCAGCAATCCAGCTCGACATGCCGCCTGCTTCGTTGATGCCTTCCTGCAGGATCTGACCGGCCTTGTCTTCCTTGTAGTACATGACCTGATCCTTGTCGACCGGGGTGTACTGCTGGCCTGCGGGGTTGTAGATGCCGATCTGGCGGAACAACCCTTCCATGCCGAAGGTGCGCGCTTCGTCCACAAGAATGGGAACGACGCGCGGGCCCAGCGCCTTGTCGCGCAGCAGTTGCGTGAGGAAGCGCACGTAAGCCTGCGTGGTGGAAATCTCGCGGCCTTCGGCGGTCGGCTCCATCACCGACTTGAAGGTGTCGAGCGACGGCACGGTAAAGCTCTCGTCGGCCTTGGTGCGGCGATGCGGCAAGTAGCCGCCCAGTGCCTTGCGGCGCTCGTGCAGGTACTTCATTTCCGGCGTGTCGTCGGCCGGCTTGTAGAACGGCAGGTCGGCGATCTTGCTGTCCGGAATCGGAATGTTGAAGCGGTCGCGGAAGGCCATGATGTCCTCGTCGCTGAGCTTCTTGGTCTGGTGCACGTTGTTCTTGCCCTCGCCGATCTTGCCCATGCCAAAGCCCTTGACCGTCTTGATCAGGAGCACCGTGGGCTGGCCTTCGTGCTTCACGGCCGCATCGAACGCGGCGTAGACCTTCTGCGAATCGTGGCCGCCGCGGCGCAGCTGCCAGATGTCGTCGTCGCTCATCTTGGAAACCATTTCGAGCGTGCGCGGGTCGCGTCCGAAGAAATGCTTGCGAACGTAGGCACCGTCGTTGGCCTTGAAGGCCTGGTAGTCGCCGTCGTTGGTTTCCATCATGATCTTGCGCAGCGCACCTTCCTTGTCGCGCGCCAGGAGCGGATCCCAGTTGCTGCCCCAGATCAGCTTGATGACGTTCCAGCCCGAACCGCGGAATTCGCCTTCGAGCTCCTGGATGATCTTGCCGTTGCCGCGCACCGGGCCATCCAGGCGCTGCAGGTTGCAGTTGATCACGAAGATCAGGTTGTCGAGCTTCTCGCGTGCCGCTAGGCCGATGGCGCCCATCGACTCGACCTCGTCCATTTCGCCGTCACCGCAGAACACCCATACCTTGCGGTTCTCGGTGTTGGCAATGCCGCGGGCGTGCAAGTACTTGAGGAAGCGGGCCTGGTAGATGGCCATCAACGGGCCGAGGCCCATCGACACCGTCGGGAACTGCCAGAACTCGGGCATCAGCTTCGGATGCGGGTAGCTCGACAGGCCCTTGCCGTCGACTTCCTGGCGGAAGTTGAGCAACTGCTCTTCGGTCAGGCGGCCTTCCAGGTAGGCGCGGGCATAGATGCCGGGCGACACGTGGCCCTGGATGTAGAGGCAGTCGCCGCCGTGGTTTTCGCTTTCAGCGTGCCAGAAATGGTTGAAGCCGGCGCCGAACATGTTGGCCAGCGAAGCAAAGGAGCCGATGTGGCCGCCCAGGTCGCCGCCTTCGGGCGGATGATGGCGGTTGGCCTTGACCACCATGGCCATGGCGTTCCATCGCATGTAGGCGCGCAGGCGCTCTTCGATCTCGAGATTGCCGGGGCAACGCTCTTCCTGATCGGGTTCCAGGGTGTTGACGTAGGCAGTGTTGGCCGAGAACGGCTTGTCGATGCTGTGCTGCCGCGCATGCTCGAGCAACTGCTCTAGAAGGAAGTGAGCCCGCTCAGGCCCCTCGCTCTGAATAACGGAGGACAGTGCATCCATCCATTCACGGGTCTCCTGGGCGTCCGCGTCGTTCGCGGCCGAGCCGAACAGGTTCTCGGGATTTGCCGACATGCTTGTCTCTCCTATTGGGGCTGTGGCTGTAATTTAAGTGCGGTCTTCGATAAACGCGGGCGAGTTTCGCATAGAAATGCTTCTATTTCAAATGGCGCACATTGATTTCTTAATGTGATATTCGTGATCCAAATTGTGTTGGCCGCAACCGCGCCGGACCAATGGCACCGGGCCTTTGGCGCACTTCGTGGGGGAGCATCCCCTAAACTCGCAAGATGCCTCTTTCCTCTCCGCTGGCGGTGGCCCGCAGCGCCGTGACCGCGTCACCTCTTTCCTGGTGGCGCCGCTGGTGGCGCCGGCAAACGCCGGTGCTGCAGGACGCCGTCGCCATGCTCGCGCCCATTGCGGCGGTGCTGCTGTTCCTTGCGGCCATCGTTTCGGCGTTCTGGTATTTGCGCACCGAAGAAGTCGAGCGCGAGCAGGAATCGGTACGGCGGGACGTTGAGTACGCGCAGCAGCGCATGCGCCTGCGCCTGCTGGAGCGCCAGGAACAGCTGATGCGCATTGCGCGCGACGCCTCGAACCGCGAGATCGATCCGGTCGAATTCGCGAGCCGAGCGGAATCGCTGGTGAGCCAGTTCCCTGAACTGCAAACGGTCACCTGGATCGACGACCGCCGCCGTTTCAAGGCCGGTTATTCCGCGCCGAGCGTGCACCCCGCGCAGCAGCACCTCATCGGCGACGTGCTGCGGCCTGGCGATATCGAGAGCAACTACGCGCTGGCGCGCGAACTGCGCCAACCGGTGTTCTCCCAGCCCATGGCGGGCGGCGACCCCACGGCCATGCTGCAGCTGCACATCCCGCTTTTCGACCAGGGCCTGTTCGCGGGCGTGGTGCTGGGCGAGTTTTCGATCGACGGCCTGCTGCGCTACGGCATGCCATCGGAGGTGCAGGCGCGCTATGCGGTGTCGCTGCTCGACGCCAAGGGCAATCCGATTGCGGGCAACACCGTGAGCCCGAGGGAAGGCGGCACGCGCCTGCTGCCCTGGTCCGAAAGAACCAACGAATACGAAGTACCGGTGTCGCCCGTCGGCAATGCGCTGGTGCTGCGGGCCCAGGCCTATCGCACCTCGCAGGGGGTGGTCGGCAACGGCTTGTTCTGGCTGGTTTGCGCGCTCAGCGTGCTCACCAGCTGGATGCTGATCGGTACCTGGCGGCACACCCGGCGGCGCCAGCAGGCGCAGCAGCGGCTGGTTGCCGAAACCAACTTCCGGCGCGCGATGGAAAACTCCATGCTCACCGGCATGCGCGTGCTCGACCTGCAGGGGCGCATCACCTACGTGAACGCCGCTTTCTGCGCAATGACGGGATGGAGCGAAGCCGAACTGGTGGGCCAGACCCCGCCCTTCCCCTACTGGCTGGAATCGGACCGCGAAGTCATGAACGAGCGGCTCGAGGAAGAGCTGCACGGGCGCGCGCTGCCGGGCGGCTTCCAGGTGCGCGTAAAGCGAAAGAACGGCAGCGTGTTCAATGCGCGGCTGTATGTGTCGCCGCTGATCGATGCGCGCGGGCACCAGACGGGCTGGATGACGTCGATGACCGACATCACGGAGCCCACGCGCATCCGCGAGCAGCTGTCGGCTTCGTACGAGCGCTTCACCACGGTGCTGGAGGCGCTGGACGCCGCGGTGTCGGTGGCCCCCATCGGCAGCGAAGAACTGCTGTTCGCGAATAAGCTGTACCGGCTCTGGTTCGGTTCCGACACCGTGGGGCACCTGGGCATGGTGGCGCAGGCGGGTGTGCCGGCCTCCAATGCGCACGACGAGGGCCTGGACGACGTCGACCCCTACGCGGGCCTGCCGATCGACACCCTGACGGCCGCCCAGACCGCCAACAACGAGATCTTCGTGCCGCACCTGGGCAAGTGGCTCGAAGTGCGATCGCGCTATCTCACCTGGGTCGACGGCCGGCTCGCCCAGCTGGTAATTGCCACCGACATCACGCCGCGGCGCGATGCCGAGGAACAGGCCGCCGCGCAGGCCGACCGCGCCCAGGCCGCCAGCCGCCTGATCACGATGGGCGAAATGGCCTCCAGCGTGGCGCACGAGCTCAACCAGCCGCTCACGGCCATCACCAACTACTGCAACGGGATGATGTCCCGCATCAAGGGGCAGTCGATCGACACCGAGGCGCTGCTCGCGGCACTCGAAAAGACCTCGAAGCAGGCGCAGCGCGCGGGCCAGATCATCCAGCGCATCCGCTCCTTCGTAAAACGCAGCGAACCCAACCGCACGCCCGCCGACGTTGCCACCATGGTGAGCGAGGCGGTCGAACTGGCGGGCATCGAGCTGCGGCGGCGCAATGTGCGGCTCAACCACTACGTGGCGGCGCGGCTGCCGGTGGTGCGCGTGGATCCCATCCTGATCGAGCAGGTCATGGTCAATCTGCTGAAGAACGCCGCCGAGGCCATCGACATTGCCGAGCGCCCGCTCGCCCGACGGAGCGTGGAGTTGCGCGTGCTGCCCAAGGTGATCGAAGGCCACAACGCCATCGAGTTCTCGGTGCAGGACACCGGCAAGGGCCTGGCGCCCGAAGTGATGGACCGGCTCTACGAGGCCTTCTTCTCCACCAAGCCCGAAGGCATGGGTATCGGGCTGAATCTGTGCCGCACCATCGTCGAGTCGCACCGCGGACGGATGCAGGCGGAGAACATCTACAATGGCCCGGATGTGATCGGATGCCGCTTTTCCTTCTGGATTCCGGTGTTGGACGCTCCCAGTTCCGTAGCAAGCGACGAGGCAAAGGTACCTGCATGAGTTTGATTCCGAAGAAGGGCACTGTCTATGTCGTCGACGACGACGAGGCCGTACGAGATTCGCTGCAATGGCTGCTCGAGGGCAAGGACTACAGGGTTCGCTGCTTCGATTCAGCCGAGTCTTTTCTTTCCCGATACGACCCGCGCGAAGTCGCCTGTCTGATCGTCGACATCCGCATGGCCGGCATGACCGGGCTCGAACTGCAAGACCGGCTGATCGAGCGGCGCTCCCCGCTGCCCATCGTGGTGATCACCGGCCATGGCGACGTGCCGATGGCGGTCGACAGCATGAAGAAAGGCGCCATGGATTTCATCCAGAAGCCTTTCAACGACGAAGAGCTCGTCACGCTGGTCGAGCGCATGCTCGAGCACGCACGCGGCGCGTTCACCCAGCACCAGCAGTCGGCCAGCCGCGATGCACTGCTTTCCAAGCTCACCGGCCGCGAAGCCCAGGTGCTCGAGCGCATCGTCGCCGGCCGCCTGAACAAGCAGATTGCCGACGACCTCGGCATCAGCATCAAGACGGTCGAGGCGCACCGCGCCAACATCATGGAAAAGCTCAACGCCAATACCGTGGCCGATCTGCTCAAGATCGCGCTCGGGCAGGCGGCGCCCGCAGCCAAGGCCTGAAAACCAGCTATCTCCTCGATAGCGACGAATGTTCCCCACGCCTGCGCAAGCGGGCGTTTTTACTTGGAAAATCGAAACCGATGACCGCTCAATTGATCGATGGCAACGCGCTGGCCCAGAAAATCCGCACCGATGTTGCCGGCCGCATTGCCGCCCTGAAGGCGCGCGGCGTGGAACCCACGCTGACCATCGTCCTGGTGGGTGAAGATCCGGCGAGCCAGGTCTACGTGAAGCACAAGGTCAACGACAGCAGCCAGACGGGGCTCACAGCGCATCTCGAGCGCCATTCCGCCAGCATGACCGAGCCCGAACTGCTGGCCCGCATCGAGGCACTCAACGACGACCCCCAGGTGCACGGCATCCTGGTGCAGCTGCCGCTGCCCAAGCACATGGACAGCCACCGCGTCATCGAAGCCATCTCTCCGGCCAAGGACGTCGACGGCTTTCATGTGGCCAGCGCCGGCGCGCTGATGGTCGGGCAGCCGGGCTTCTGGCCCTGCACGCCGCACGGCTGCATGAAGATGCTCGAATCCATCGGCTACGACCTGCGCGGCAAGCACGCAGTGGTCATCGGCCGCAGCAACATCGTCGGCAAGCCCATGGCCATGATGCTGCTGGCCAAGAACGCCACCGTCACCATCTGCCACAGCGCCACGCAAGACCTGGCCGCCATCACCCGGCAGGCCGACGTGATTGTTGCTGCCGTGGGCAAGCGCAACCTGCTGACGGCCGACATGGTGAAGCCGGGCGCCGTGGTGATCGACGTGGGCATGAACCGCAAGGAAGACGGCAAGCTGGCCGGCGACGTCGACTTCGATAGCGTCAAGGAAGTGGCCAGCTGGATCACCCCCGTGCCCGGCGGCGTCGGCCCCATGACGCGCGCAATGCTGCTCGCCAACACTCTTGAAGCTGCGGAACGCGCCGCAAAGTGATTTCCATGACCAACCCCCTCCTCGACTTCGCCGATCTCCCGCTGTTCGACCGCATCAAGCCCGAGCACGTCGCGCCCGCGGTCGACATCTTGCTGGCCGATGCCGAGGCGGCGCTGCAAACCGTCACGGCGGCCAACTTTCCGGCCGACTGGAATGCAATTTCCAAGGTGCTCGACGTCGCATCCGAACGCTTCAGCCGCGCCTGGGGCGCCGTGGGCCACCTCAACGCCGTGGCCGATACGCCGGAGCTGCGCGCCGCCTACAACGAGGCCATGCCCCGCGTCACCGCGTTCTGGACGCGACTGGGCTCCGACGAGCGCCTGTACGCCAAGTACAAGGCCATCGACGTGGCCACCCTCAACCCCGAGCAGCGCCAGGCGCATCGCAATGCCGTGCGCAACTTTGTGCTCGGCGGCGCGGAGCTGCAGGGCGATGCGAAAAAGCGCTTTGCCGATATCCAGGAACGCCAGGCCGAGCTGAGCCAGAAATTCAGCGAGAACGCGCTCGACGCCACGGACGCTTTCTCATACTACGCAGCGCTTGGTGAACTCGAAGGCGTGCCCGAAGACGTGATTGGCGCTGCACGCGCAGCCGCCGAAGCCGAGGGCAAGCAAGGCTACAAGCTCACGCTCAAGATGCCCTGCTACCTGCCCGTGATGCAGTTTGCCAAGAGCAGCGCGCTGCGCGAAACGCTATACCGCGCGTATGTCACGCGCGCCAGCGAACTCGGCGATCCGGCCTTCGACAACACCGCGCTCATCAACGAGATCCTCGCGCTGCGCGAAGAAGAAGCCAGGCTGCTCGGCTACAAGAATTTCGGCGAGCTTTCGGTCGTGCCCAAGATGGCCGAATCGCCCGAGCAGGTGGTCAAGTTCCTGCGCGATCTGGCGGCCAAGGCCAAACCGTATGGCGAGCGCGACCTGGCCGACCTGCGCGTGTTCGCATCGGAGCAGTTGGGCATTGCCGATCCGCAAGCCTGGGACTGGAGCTACATCGGCGAAAAGCTGAAGGAAGCGCGCTATGCCTTCAGCGAGCAGGAGGTCAAGCAGTACTTCCCGGCACCCAAGGTGATGGCCGGCCTGTTCAAGATCGTCGAAACGCTGTTCGAGGTTTCCATCCGGCGCGACAGCGCCCCCACATGGCACCCGAGCGTGGAGTTCTATCGCATCGAACGCCAGACGGCCAACGGCGTGCAGAAGGTCGGCCAGTTCTATCTCGATCCCTCCGCCCGTGCCGCCAAGCGCGGCGGCGCCTGGATGGACGACGTGCGCGCACGCTGGCTGCGGCCCGACGACGGCGCCCTGCAAACGCCGGTGGCGCAGCTGGTGTGCAACTTTGCGAGCGGCGTGGACGGCAAGCCGCCACTGCTCACGCACGACGACGTGACCACCCTCTTCCACGAATTCGGCCACGGCCTGCACCACATGCTCACGCAGGTGAACGAGCGCGACGTGTCGGGCATCAGCGGTGTCGAATGGGACGCCGTCGAGCTGCCGAGCCAGTTCATGGAAAACTTTTGCTGGGAATGGGACGTGCTCAGGCACATGACCGACCACGTGGATACGGGCGAGCCGCTGCCGCGCGCGCTGTTCGACAAGATGACCGCCGCCAAGAACTTCCAGAGCGGCCTTCAGACCTTGCGCCAGATCGAGTTCTCGCTGTTCGACATGCTGCTGCACACCGAATACCAGGCCGCCAATTCGCAGCCGGGCGGCGTGCTCGCGCTGCTGGGCAAGGTGCGCGCCGAGGTGGCCGTGATGCCTGCGCCGCCTTTCAGCCGTACGCCCAACACCTTCAGCCACATCTTCTCGGGCGGCTACGCGGCCGGCTACTACAGCTACAAGTGGGCCGAGGTGCTGAGCGCCGATGCCTACGCCGCTTTCGAGGAAACCGTGGGCGCCGACGGCCAGCCGAACATCGAAACCGGCCGCAGGTACCGCCAAGCCATCCTCGAAGCGGGCGGCAGCCGCAGCGCCATGGATTCGTTCAAGGCTTTCCGCGGCCGCGAGCCGCAGCTTGATGCGCTGCTGCGACACCAGGGCATGGCGCAGGCGCAGGCCGTTTGAAGCGGGCCTGAAGCTTGCGATACTCAGGCAATGCATTCGATCCAAAAGAAAACCTCCTTGCATTGCCTGTCCGGCTTCGCCCTGCTGCTCGTTGCAGCGGGCGCCATGGCCCAGCCGATCTATCGCAACGTCGACAAGAACGGGAAGGTCACTTTCTCGGACCGGGCCCCCACCGCCAGCACCGAGCCCGCGGCGGGCCCGCAAGCCGGCATCACGCCTCCGGCCAATGCCGGCTTGCCGTATGAACTGCGCCAAGTGGCACAGCGCTACCCCGTAACGCTGTACACCGGCGAAGAATGCGCGCCGTGCGGCGCCGCCCGCTCGCTGCTCACCACGCGCGGCATTCCATTTGAAGAACGCACCATCAAGAGCAACCAGGACGTGGAAGCGCTGCAGCGGATGAGCAGCCAGGCCTCGCTGCCGTTGCTGACGATCGGTTCGCAACAGCTCAAGGGCTTTTCCGACACCGAATGGTCGCAGTACCTCGACGCCGCGGGCTATCCGAAGAGCAACAGCCTGCCTGCGGCCTACCGCAATCCGCCGGCCCGTCCGCTGGTTGCCGTGCAGGCGGCCCCGGCGGCACGCGAACCAGCACCAGCCGCGCCAGCTCCGCAGCAACAACCCGCGCCCGCCCCCAGTGGGCCGAGCCCGAGCAATCCGGCGGGCATCAAGTTCTGAGCGGTTTCTGAACGTGCTGCCGGTTGAAGCCGGCAGCCGCTTTCCTTCACTCGAACGTCATCGTCCGCACGCCCGAAGGCGTGCCCAGCAGGCAAACGTTGGCCTTCTGGTGAGCGAACACACCGACGGTGACCACGCCCGGCCATTGGCTCACCTCGGATTCGAAGGCAAGCGGGTCGCTGATCCGCAGCCCGGTGACGTCGACGATGTGCTGTCCGTTGTCGGTCACCAGCGCCACACCGTCTTTTTCCCGCACCTGCGCAATGCCGCCCATGGCCTCGAACTGCCGCATGACGCGGCGCGCCGCCATCGGAATCACCTCTACCGGCAGCGGAAAGGCGCCGAGCGTGTCGACCAGCTTGGATGCGTCGGCAATGCACACAAAGCGCCGCGACTGCGCCGCCACGATCTTTTCGCGTGTAAGCGCCGCACCGCCGCCCTTCACCATGAAACCGCGATGATCGATCTCGTCCGCACCGTCGATATAGACGCTGAGCTCCTCGACCTCGTTGCTGTCGAACACCGGAATACCCAGGGCGCGCAGGCGTTCCGTCGAGGCGACTGAGCTCGACACCGCGCCCTTGATCTCGTCCTTTATCGTGGCGAGGGCGTCGATGAACTTGTTCACGGTCGAGCCGGTGCCCACGCCGACGATTTCGCCCTTCACCACATAGGCCAGCGCAGCCCGGCCGACTTGGGCCTTGAGCTCGTCCTGGGAGATGGCGCCGGCGCCGGGAGCGGAAGAAGGGGAAACGGGTGCAGTCATCGCGGAGAATCCTTGGCTCATTGAAGTCGAGAATTATCCGATGCCCCTGCTCCCCTCTTCGCTCTACGGCCTAGCCCGGCCCTTTTTGTTCGGCTTCGACCCGGAGCATGCCCACGAACTCACCCTCGACGGCCTGGCCCGCACACAGAACACGCCGTTGGCCTGCGCGTACGCCGCTTCGCGCATAGATGACCCGGTCACGCTCGCGGGGCTGCAATTCCCTAATCGCGTCGGCCTGGCGGCCGGACTCGACAAGAACGCCCGCTGCATCGACGCTTTTGCCGCCATGGGCTTCGGCTTTGTAGAGGTCGGCACCGTCACGCCGAAGGCGCAGCCGGGCAATCCCAAGCCGCGCATGTTCCGCCTGCCGCAGCGCGATGCGCTGATCAACCGGCTCGGGTTCAACAACGAGGGACTCGACGCCTTTCTGGCCAACGTGCAGAAAGCGCGCTTCCGCAAGAGCAGCAGCAACACGGGCAAGAAGCCGATGCTGCTCGGCCTCAACATCGGCAAGAACGCGAGCACCCCCATCGAGCGGGCGGTGGACGACTATGTGAACTGCCTGAACGGCGTGTACGCGCATGCCGACTACGTGACCATCAATATCTCGAGCCCCAACACGGCCAATCTGCGCACGCTGCAGAGCGACGAAGCGCTCGACGCACTGCTGGGTGCCATCGCCGAGCGGCGCCAGGTGCTTGCCGACCGCGGCGGCAAGCGCGTTCCGCTGTTCGTGAAGATCGCGCCCGATCTCGACGAAAGCCAGGTCTCGGTCATCGCCGCCACGCTGCAGCGCCACGGCATGGACGGCGTGATTGCCACCAACACCACCCTCGCGCGCGACGCGGTCGCGGGCCTGCCGCATGCCGACGAAGCCGGCGGGCTTTCGGGTGCCCCCGTGCGCGAAGCGAGCAACCGCGTGATCGCCCAGTTGCGCGCGGCACTGGGAGCAGGTTTTCCGATCATCGGGGTGGGCGGCATCCTGAGTGGGGCCGACGCCAAGGCCAAGATTGCCGCGGGTGCCGACGTGGTGCAGATCTACACCGGCCTCATTTACCGCGGCCCGGCACTCGTGCGCGAATCGGCTCAGGCGTTGCTGCAAGCTCGCAGCGCTGCCTGAGCCTTCGCGTCTTTTCAGCGCTGGTTGTCAGCGCTGGTTTTCATCGCATGCGCCAGAGCACCGGTGCAACGACCGCTGCCCAACGCAACAGCCGCTTGGGCCGAATCACCACCAAGGCCACGGCAGCAACGACGCCTGTGGCCACCGGATGCTCCCGCGCAATGCGCAGCGCAGCGGCGGATGCCGTTTCGTCCGCGGGCGGTGCTTCAGGAGCCGCTGCGGCACCGGCAGGCTGCGGCTTGCGCGGTCCTCCGCCCTGCATGGTGGCAATGCGTTCGCGCTGACGGTCCATGCGGGCCAGCAGTTCCTCGCGCGTGATGGGCCGCCGGGGACGCGGCGCCTCTTCGTCCTGGTCGGGGTCCTTGCCGAGCCCGAAACGGTCCTGAACCCAGGACCAATCGCGTTCGAACTCACGGCGTGCCGGCATGAAGCTGTTCGAGGCATTGCGAATCGCCAGAAACAGTCCCAGCGCAGCCCCCAGCCAAAGCACGACCCACACGCCCGCCACCGCCCACGCAGCCGCTGCTCGATGAGGCGTGTCCCAGAAATGCACCACCACCGCCATCGACAGCAACGCCACCGCCACCGTGGTCAGTCCGAGCACGGCCACCACCAGCACGAGCATCAGCTTTAGGCGCTGCTTCTCGTCCTCCCACGCCATGCGCAGGAGTTGCACCCGGTCTTCGGCGGCCAGCGCGCCTTCGGCCGCGGCAATGCGAAGCCGCCTCAAACGGGCATTGAGCCCGAACAGGGACAGCAACCTCATGCGCCGGCTCCTGCTCGGCGAACGGCGACGCGGCGGTGTGCGATCAGGTCAGCGGCGGCCAAGCAGCAAACCCACCAGCACACCGACTGCCAAGGCTGCGCCGGCAATCTGCCACGGTTCGTCGTGGGCGTAGGCGTTGGCGGTGTTGGCCGCCTCGCGAGCCTTTTGGGCCGCGATCTTGCTCTTCTCCGCCGCAAGCTCGCGCGCGATGGCAAGCTTGGTGTCGATGCGCTGGCGCAGCGCCTTGATGTGGGGAACCGAATCCAGGTCCTTGCTGGCCAGCACGCCGCGCACGTCGCTCGCGATGTCTTCGGCTGCTGCCTCGATATTGTTGGATGCACTCATTGGAATCTTTCCTCCGTGATGACACCGGCACCGCGCCGGCGGCTTCACGCCAGCAAATGGCGTGGTGTCATGTTACAGGCACAAAAGCCCCTCATGCACGGCAGTTCTGCAGACTTCTGCACGCGAAAGGGTTGCGCGGCATCCGTCAGGCGCTTTCAAGCAAGCGAGCCACGTAGCCTCCGATGGCAAGGCTGCTCGTGAGCCCCGGCGATTCGATGCCGAAGAGGTTGACCAGTCCTCTCACACCATGCGATTCGGGCCCCTCGATCATGAAGTCGCGCGCCGGCTCGTCCGGCCCAGAAATCTTGGGGCGCATGCCCGCATAGCCCGGGATCAGTCCCCCGTCGGGCAGCGCCGGCCAGTACTTGCGCACCTCGGCGTAGAAGCCGTCTCCGCGCGCCGGGTCCACCACAAGGTCCTCGGCCGATTCCACCCATTGCACATCAGGCCCGAACTTGGCCTGCCCGCCGAGGTCGAGCGTCAGATGCACCCCCAGGCCGCCCGGCTCGGGCACCGGGTAGATCAACCGGGTGAAAGGCGCGCGTCCGGACAGGGTGAAGTAGTTGCCCTTGGCAAAGTACGCCGTCGGTGTGGCCGCCGCAGGCAAGCCTTCGAACCGCCTGGCCAGTTCGGGCGCACCGAGCCCCGCCGCGTTGACGACGGTGTTGCAGCGCAGCGCCGTGCCGTCTTCCGCTACCAGGACGATAGCGTCAGCGCCACATTGGGCGCTTGCGATGGGCGATTTCAGCGCCAGCATTCCGCCTGCGTTCTCCAGGTCGCCCAGCAGGCTCAGCATCAGCGCGTGGCTGTCGACAATGCCGGTGCTCGGCGAATGCAACGCGGCCACGCAATGCAGTTGCGGCTCCATGGCCATGGCCTGCTCCGCGGTCAGCAGCACGAGGTCGTCGACGCCATTTGCCGCAGCCTTGGCGCGAATGACTTCGAGTTGTGCTACCTGCTCGGGCGAGGTCGCCACGATGAGCTTGCCGCAGCGCTTGTGCGGCAAGCCGCGCTCCGCGGCATATTCATAAAGTGCCTGCTTGCCCTCGACGCACAGGCGCGCCTTGAGCGAGCCCTGCGGGTAGTAGATGCCCGCGTGAATCACTTCGCTGTTGCGAGAACTGGTTCCGGTGCCAATGGCGCCTTCCGCCTCGAGCACCACCACCTCCCGGCCCGCGAGCGCCAACGCGCGCGCCACTGCCAGGCCCACCACACCCCCGCCGATGACGGCGCAATCAAGTTCATCCATGGCGCGAGCTTATCGCGGCTCGCGCGCCAGATTCACGAGGTGGTGGGAGGAGGCTCGGGATCGGTCGGATCGTCCGGCGGCGTGCTCGGCCCTTCGTCGGGTTCCACGGGCAGGTCGGGCGGAATGTCGGGATGAGTGGCCATGATCGGTCTCCTTCCCCGTGGGTGTACGCGCTCGGCCAGCAAATTGAGCCGGCGCTGAGCGGGAGCTGGCGTCAGCACGAGTCGACAGTTTGGTGCGGCGGCTTGAAAGCGGCGCGCAAAACAAAAAGCGACTTGGACAATCCAAGTCGCTGATTTCGTTTTGAGGAATTTGGTGGGCGGTGGAGGCTTCGAACCTCCGACCCCAGCAGTGTGAATGCTGTGCTCTACCCCTGAGCTAACCGCCCTGTCAATTCTCTGGCGCCGTGTTTCAGTGCCGTTGAATTAATCGCGTTGCGCGAAGCCTTCGATTATGCCACAGCATTTCAGGCGTTTTGCCGAAACAGCGTGCGTCCGTTGCTGGATTTGTCGAGCTGCGACAACACCGCCTCGTGCGCCGCAAGCTCCTGCTCGCCCGCAATGAGCACCGGCAGGTCGAACTGGCTCAGGTCGATGGCAACCACCGTGGTGCCCTGCGCCGGCTCATTCGACGACACGTCGATCAGCAGCGCGTCCTGGCCGCGCGTGAGGTTGATGTAGACATCGGCCAGCAGCTGCGCGTCGAGCTTGGCGCCGTGAAACGTACGGTTCGAGCGGTCGACGCCGAAACGGTCGCACAGTGCGTCGAGCGAATTGCGCTTGCCCGGGTACACCTGCTTGGCCATGGCCAGCGTGTCGGTCACTTCGCCGACGAAGGTGCGCAGCGGCGGCAGGCCGGCCAGCTCGAGTTCCTTGTTGAGAAAGCCGACGTCGAAAGCCGCGTTGTGAATGATCAGCTCGGCGCCGCGCAGGTACTCGACGATGTCGTTGGCCAGCGTGGCGAACTTCGGCTTGTCGCGCAAGAAGTCGGTCGTGAGGCCGTGCACCTTGAGCGCGTCTTCATGGCTCTCGCGCTCGGGGTTGAAGTAGATGTGCAGGTCGTTGCCCGTGAGCTTGCGCGCAAACAGCTCCACGCAGCCGAGTTCGATGATGCGGTCGCCGTTCTCGGCGGAAAGGCCGGTGGTTTCAGTGTCGAGGACGATCTGGCGCGACATTCGGTGCCTTCTTCAATGGTTCTCTTTGGCGTGGTTGATCGAGTATTTGGGGATCTCGACCGTCACGTCTTCCTGCGCCAGGATGGCCTGGCAGCTGAGACGCGATTGTGGCTCCAGGCCCCACGCGCGGTCGAGCAGGTCTTCCTCACCCTCTTCGGCTTCGTTCAGCGAGCTGAACCCCTGGCGCACGATGACGTGGCAGGTGGTGCAGGCGCAGCTCATCTCGCACGCGTGCTCGATGTTGATGCGATTGTCGAGCAGCGCTTCGCAAATGGAGGTACCGGCCGGCGCCGTGATTTCTGCACCCTGCGGGCAGTACTCGGGATGCGGAAATATCTTGATGGTGGGCATGTTGTTCTTAGAGGGATTCGACCTTGCGGCCCGACAAGGCGCGCGCAATGCCCGCGTTCATGCGCTGGGCGGCGAAGGCCTCGGTGTCGTTAGCCAGCGCCTTGGTGGCCGCTTCTATGGTGGCGGCGTCGGTGCCCGTGGCGGCTTCGCGCAGCTTTGCCATCGACGCATCGACGGCGGCACGCTCATCTTCGGTCAGCAGGTCGCCGTCGGCATCGAGCGCGCTCTGCGTGGCGAGCAGCATGCGCTCGGCATCCACGCGCGCCTCGACCAGCGCCCGCGCCTGCATGTCCTGCTGCGCGGTGGAAAAGCTCTCCTGCAGCATGGTCGCGATCTGGTCGTCCGAAAGCCCGTACGACGGCTTGACAGTGACGCTGGCCTCGACGCCGCTGCCCTGCTCCTTGGCACTGACGCTCAGCAGCCCATCGGCGTCGACCGTGAAGGTCACGCGGATGCGCGCCGCACCCGCGGCCATCGGCGGAATGCCGCGCAAGGTGAAGCGCGCGAGGCTGCGGCAATCGGCGACCAGGTCGCGCTCGCCCTGCACCACGTGCAATGCAAGGGCCGTCTGCCCGTCTTGATACGTGGTGAAGTCCTGCGCCATCGCGGTGGGGATGGTCTGGTTGCGCGGCACGATGCGCTCGACCAGGCCGCCCATGGTTTCAATGCCGAGCGACAGCGGAATCACGTCGAGCAGCAGCAGATCGCCCGCGCCGTTGTTGCCGGCCAACTGATTGGCCTGGATCGCGGCGCCGAGCGCCACGACCTCGTCGGGGTTCAGGTTGACGAGCGGCTCGCGGCCGAAGAATTCGGCAACGGCGCGGCGAACCTGGGGCATGCGGGTGGAACCGCCCACCAGCACGATGCCCTGCAGTTCGTCGGGCTTGAGCTTTGCGTCGCGCAGCGCCTTGCGCACAGCGGCAATGGTGCGGTCGGTCAGCGGCTTCGTGGCGGCGTCGAATTGCGCGCGGTTCACTTCGAATTGAATTGCTTGACCCGCAACCTCCGCGCGGAAAGTGGTCGAATCCGAATCGGTCAGCGCTTCTTTGGCGGCACGCGCGGCGACCAGCAATGCGGCCTTGTCGCCATCGCTCTCGGCGTGTGCACCGGTCTGCGCGAGCACGAAGCCGGCAAGCGCGTGGTCGTAGTCGTCGCCGCCTAGTGCCGAATCACCGCCGGTCGCAATCACCTCGAACACACCCTGCGTGAGCCGCAGGATCGAGATGTCGAACGTACCGCCGCCCAGGTCGTACACGGCGTAGACGCCTTCGCTGGCGTTGTCGAGGCCGTAGGCAATCGCAGCGGCCGTCGGCTCGCTGATCAGGCGCAGCACATTGAGCCCCGCCAGTTGCGCGGCATCCTTGGTGGCTTGGCGCTGGCCTTCGTCGAAATACGCCGGCACGGTGATGACCGCGCCATAGAGTTCGTCGTCGAAAGTGTCTTCGGCGCGGTAGCGCAGCGTCGCCAGAATTTCGGCGCTGATTTCGACCGGCGATTTTTCGCCTGCAAGGGTCTGCACCTTCACCATGCCGCCGTCGCTGCTGTCGATGCGGTAAGACATCGATTCGCGGTTGGAGATGTCGGCAAGCCCCCGGCCCATGAGACGCTTGACCGAGGTGACGGTATTGGCGGGGTCTTGCCCGCGCGCGGCCACGGCATCGAAGCCGATCTGCCGGCGGTCGCCATCGAGGTAGCGCACCACCGAGGGCAGCAACACGCGGCCCTGGTCGTCAGGTAGGCATTCGGCCACGCCGTTGCGCACCGCGGCCACCAGCGAATGCGTGGTGCCCAGGTCGATGCCCACGGCAATGCGGCGCTGATGCGGGTCGGGCGCCTGGCCGGGTTCTGAAATCTGTAGAAGAGCCATATATAGGGCTTATTGTCCCAACTGATCGAACTTGGCCTCGACGTCCTGGCCGAAACGCTCAATGAACATGAGGGCTCTCACCTGCTGCGCAGCGGCGGGATAGTCGCCCTTCTCGTCGATCAGCCAGTCGAGCGACGACAGCGCGCGCGTGCGGCCGGCCTCGACCTCCGCCTGCAGCTTTTCAACCGCGTCGGCGTCGTCGGCGTCGTCGAGCGCCTCGCGCCACTCCATCTGCTGCATCAGGAAATCGGGCGGCATCGCTGTGTTGTTCTCGGCGTTGAGCGGCGCACCGTTCAGCTCGCAGATATAGCTCGCGCGGCGGATCGGGTCCTTCAGCCGCTGATAAGCCTCGTTGATGCGCACCGACCACTGCATGGCCACGCGCTGCGCTGCTGCACCTTGCGCGGCAAAGCGGTCCGGGTGCGCTTCGCGCTGCAGCTCTTTCCAGCGCGCGTCGAGTGCGGCGCGGTCCTGCGCGAAAGTCGCCGGGACGGCAAACAGTTCAAAGTCGGTGTCGTTGAGGTTCATCAGACTGCCTGCCGGGCCGCCCCAAAGGCGGTCTGCGCCCCCTCGGGGGGCTGTGAGGACACAAAGTGCCGAACGTGGGGGCCCATAAGGATCATGAAAAAACCGCCAGCACATGACATGGTGGCGGCTGTTGTCGCGGTCAGCGACGGCGCATCAGATGCGAAAACTTTCGCCGCAGCCGCAACGGTCGCGTTCGTTCGGGTTGATGAACTTGAAGCCTTCGTTCAAGCCCTCGCGCACGAAGTCGAGCTGCGTGCCGTCGATATAAGCCAGGCTCTTGGGGTCGACCAGCACCTTCACGCCGTGGTCTTCGAACACCACGTCTTCGGGCGTGAACTCGTCCACGTACTCGAGCTTGTAGGCCAGTCCCGAGCATCCGGTGGTCTTCACGCCCAGCCGCACGCCCACGCCCTTGCCCCGCTTGCCGAGGTAGCGGGTGACGTGGCGCGCAGCGGCTTCGGTCAGCGTAACGGCCATCTCAGTGAACAGCAGCTTCGGCGGTCGACTCGGTCTTCACGCCGTGCTTCGCCTTGTAGTCGCTCACGGCCGCCTTGATGGCGTCTTCCGCGAGGATCGAGCAGTGGATCTTGACCGGCGGCAGTGCCAGTTCTTCGGCGATCTGCGCGTTCTTGAGGGCTGCCGCTTCGTCGAGCGTCTTGCCCTTGACCCATTCGGTCACGAGCGAGGACGAGGCAATGGCCGAACCGCAGCCGTAGGTCTTGAAGCGTGCGTCTTCGATCACGCCGGTTTCGGGGTTGACCTTGATCTGCAGCTTCATGACGTCGCCGCAGGCCGGCGCGCCGACCATGCCCGTGCCTACCGAGTCGTCGCCCTTTTCAAAGGAGCCGACGTTGCGGGGATTTTCGTAGTGGTCGATGACCTTGGATGAATATGCCATGGTGTACCTCTCAAACTTTGTTCAATCGTGGAGCCTGGTGCGGTCCGGCGTCAGTGGGCCGACCACTGGATCGTGCTGATGTCGACGCCGTCCTGGAACATCTCCCACAGGGGGCTCAGCTCGCGCAGCTTTGCAACGTTGTGCTTGATGGTCGAGATGGCGTAGTCGATTTCTTCTTCGGTCGTGAAACGGCCGATGGTCATGCGCAGGCTGCTGTGGGCCAGCTCGTCGCTGCGGCCGAGGGCGCGCAGCACATAGCTGGGCTCCAGGCTGGCCGAGGTGCAGGCCGAACCCGACGACACCGCCAGGCCCTTGATGCCCATGATCAGCGACTCGCCCTCGACGTAGTTGAAGCTCATGTTCAGGTTGTGCGGCACACGCTGCTCGAGGTCGCCGTTGATGAACACCTGCTCCACGTCTTTGAGCCCGTCGAGCAGACGCTTCTGCAGGCGGCGCGCATGGGCGATGTCGTCCTTCATTTCGAGCTTGGCAATGCGGTAGGCCTCGCCCATGCCCACGATCTGGTGCGTGGGCAAGGTGCCCGAGCGCATGCCGCGCTCGTGGCCGCCGCCGTGCATTTGCGCCTCAAGGCGGATGCGCGGCTTGCGGCGCACATAGAGCGCACCGATGCCCTTCGGGCCGTAAGTCTTGTGCGAAGCCAGGCTCATCAGGTCGATGGGCAGCTTCGTGATGTCGATCTCGACCTTGCCGGTGGCCTGGGCCGAATCGACGTGGAAGATCACGCCTTTTTCGCGGCAGGCGTTGCCCAACGCGACCACGTCCTGGATCACGCCGATTTCGTTGTTCACGAACAGCACACTTGCCAGGATGGTGTCGGGACGGATCGCGGCCTTGAACTTTTCAAGGTCGACCAGGCCGTTTTCCTCGACGTCGAGGTAGGTCACTTCGAAGCCCTGGCGCTCGAGTTCGCGCATCGTGTCGAGCACGGCCTTGTGCTCGGTCTTCAGGGTGATCAGGTGCTTGCCCTTGCCCTTGTAGAAGTGGGCCGCACCCTTCAGCGCCAAGTTGATCGACTCGGTGGCGCCCGACGTCCAGACGATTTCACGCGGGTCGGCGTTGATCAGCTCGGCCACTTGGCCGCGCGCCTTCTCGACCGCCTCTTCGGCTTCCCAGCCCCAGGCATGGCTGCGCGACGCCGGGTTGCCGAAATGCTCGCGCAACCAGGGAATCATGGCGTCGACCACGCGCGGGTCGCATGGCGTGGTGGCGCCGTAGTCGAGATAGATCGGGAAATGAGGAGTTACGTCCATGGCTGGCTCGGGCTGGCGTGGGGGTTGTTTTCTTTGATCTGCGCTTCTGGTGGCAGCGCCCGCGGGCGCTCCTCCACCAAGGACATCAGGACTTCGCGAACACGTTGCCGAGGGCAAAGACCGAGTTCGGCGCGTTCACGCGAATCGGCTTGACCACCGGTTGCGCGGAAATGGCGCGCTTGACAACCGGCTTGTTCTCGATCTGCACGCCCTTGGCGATCTGGTCGTCGACCAGCTTTTGCAGGGTGACGGAGTCGAGAAACTCGACCATGCGCTGGTTGAGCGAGGCCCAGAGCTCGTGCGTCATGCAGCGGCCGGCTTCGCCCAGGCAGTTTTCCTTGCCGCCGCACTGCGTGGCATCGATGGGCTCATCGACGGAAACAATAATGTCTGCGACGGTGATATCCGCAGCCTTGCGGCCGAGGCTGTAGCCGCCGCCGGGGCCGCGGGTCGACTCGACCAGCTCGTGACGGCGCAATTTGCCGAACAGCTGCTCGAGATACGACAATGAAATCTGCTGCCGCTGGCTGATCGCAGCCAGCGTGACCGGACCGGTGTTCTGACGCAGTGCCAGATCGATCATTGCTGTGACCGCAAAACGGCCTTTGGTAGTGAGACGCATCGCAAGCTCCTTCAAGTGCTTACCGTTGAAATGACACCGTAGCCTGGGGCCGCGGTGACTTCGTCTCCGCCCTGCCCGACCCCTTAAGCTGGTGAACCCAGCCGATGGGATCGGTTCTTCATCGCGAAGTTCTTTTTTTGTTGTTGAGTATTTCGGTCAAGTATAACAGAAGGCCCTGAGGTTTGCTCGGGTAAACCCCAGCGGCAGCCGCTTGAAGAAACCGGAACCCGTCCTATGACGGCAACACGGCGATGTTGTCGCCGCCAGAGGCGCCAAAAGCCTGCTCCCGCAACAGCGCCAGCTGGTCGCGCACCCGCGCCGCCTTCTCGAATTCGAGATTGCGGGCGTGCTCGAGCATGAGCTTTTCGAGCCGCTTGATTTCCCGGGCAATGTCTTTTTCGCTCATGTCCTCGACCTTGGCGCGTTCCAGGTCGAGCTTGGCCATTTCCTTACCGGTCTTTTCGCTATACACGCCGTCGATCAGGTCGCGCACCTGCTTGACGATGCTGCGCGGCGTGATGCCGTTGGCCTCGTTGTAGGCAATTTGACGCGCTCGGCGGCGCTCGGTCTCGTCGATGGCCTTTTTCATCGAGTCGGTCATCCGGTCGGCATAGAGGATGGCCTTGCCGTTCAGGTTTCGGGCCGCGCGGCCGATGGTCTGGATCAGCGAACGCTCGGCGCGCAGAAAACCTTCCTTGTCGGCGTCCAGGATGGCGACCAGCGACACCTCCGGAATGTCCAGGCCTTCGCGCAGCAGGTTGATGCCCACCAGCACGTCGAAAGTGCCCAGCCGCAGGTCGCGCAATATTTCGACCCGCTCCACCGTGTCGACGTCGCTGTGGAGGTAGCGCACCTTCACGCCGTTGTCGCCCAGGTAGTCGGTCAGCTGCTCGGCCATGCGCTTGGTGAGCGTCGTGATGAGCACACGCTCGTTCTTTTCTACCCGGATGCGGATTTCGCCCAGCACGTCGTCCACCTGGTGCGTAGCGGGGCGCACCTCCACTTCGGGGTCGATCAGGCCGGTCGGCCGAACGAGTTGCTCGACCACGTTGCCGGCATGGTCCTTCTCGTACTGCGCCGGAGTGGCCGAAACGAAGATGCACTGGCGCATGCGCGTTTCGAACTCCTCCAGCTTGAGCGGCCGGTTGTCCAGGGCGCTCGGCAACCGGAAGCCGTATTCGACCAGCGTCGTCTTGCGCGCCCGGTCGCCGTTGTACATGGCGCTGAGCTGGCCGACCATCTGGTGGCTCTCGTCCAGGAACATCAGGGCGTCTTTGGGCAGGTAGTCGGTCAGCGTGGCCGGCGGCTGGCCCGGCGCGGCGCCGGAGAGGTGGCGCGTGTAGTTCTCGATGCCCTTGCAGTGGCCGATTTCGGCCAGCATTTCCAGGTCGAACCGGGTGCGCTGCTCCAGCCGCTGGGCCTCGACCAGCTTGCCCTGGCTGACGAATTCCTTGAGCCGCTCGGCCAGTTCGATCTTGATGGTTTCCACCGCGCCCAGCACCTTGTCGCGCGGCGTCACGTAGTGGCTCGACGGGTACACCGTGAAGCGCGGAATCTTCTGCCGGATGCGGCCCGTGAGCGGATCGAAGAGCTGCAGCGACTCGATCTCGTCGTCGAAAAGCTCGATGCGGATCGCCAACTCGCTGTGCTCCGCCGGAAACACGTCGATGGTGTCGCCGCGCACGCGGAAGGTGCCGCGCGAAAAGTCCTGCTCATTGCGGGTGTACTGCATGCGAATCAGCCGCCCGATCACGTCGCGCTGGCCGATCTTGTCGCCCACCCGCATGATGAAACGCATCTGCGTGTAGTCCTCGGGCGTGCCGATGCCGTAAATGGCGCTCACCGTGGCCACGATGACCGTGTCGCGCCGCTCCAGCACGCTCTTGGTGGCTGAAAGGCGCATCTGCTCGATGTGCTCGTTGATGGACGAGTCCTTCTCGATGAACAGGTCGCGCTGGGGCACATAGGCCTCGGGCTGGTAGTAGTCGTAGTAGCTCACGAAGTACTCGACCGCGTTCTTCGGAAAGAACTCGCGAAACTCGCTGTAAAGCTGCGCCGCCAGCGTCTTGTTGGGCGCAAAAACGATGGCCGGGCGACCCAGCCGCGCAATCACGTTGGCCATGGTGAAGGTCTTGCCCGAGCCCGTCACGCCCAGCAGCGTCTGGAACACCTCGCCGTCGAGCACGCCCTCCACCAGCCCGTCGATGGCCTTGGGCTGGTCTCCGGCCGGCGGATAGGGCTGGAAAAGCTCGAAAGGCGAACCCGGGTACTTGATGAATTCGCCCTGCTTGGCCGGACCGATCGGGTCCAGTTTCTTCAGGTCTGCTATGGCTTCGTTGTTCTCTGGCATGGCTGTTCCCGACAGGTGGCGATGGCGCCGGTAAAATTCAAGGCAACCGGAAAGCGTAGCGCAAGTCCGGTTGCCAGCGAAGCTTTCATCCCAAAGGACCTTTCCATGTCTATGTTCACCGCGGTCGAAATGGCACCGCGCGACCCGATCCTCGGCCTCAACGAGCAATTTGCAGCCGACACCAACCCCAACAAGGTCAACCTCGGCGTCGGCGTCTACTACGACGACAACGGCAAACTCCCCCTGCTCCAGTGCGTGCAGGCCGCCGAACAGAACATGATGAAAGCCCCCACCGCGCGCGGCTACCTGCCGATCGACGGCATCGTGGCGTACGACAACGCCGTCAAGGGCCTGGTCTTCGGCGCCGACAGCGAACCCGTGCAATCGGGCCGCGTGGCCACCGTGCAGGGCATCGGCGGCACCGGCGGCCTGAAGGTCGGCGCCGACTTCCTGAAGAGGCTCAACCCCAACGCCAAGGTGCTGATCAGCGACCCGAGCTGGGAAAACCACCGCGCGCTGTTCACCAACGCCGGCTTCGTGGTCGAAAGCTATCCCTACTACGACTCCGCCAAGCGCGGCGTCAACTTCGAAGGCATGCTGGCCGCCCTGAACGCGGCGCCCGCAGGCACGGTGGTGGTGCTGCACGCCTGCTGCCACAACCCGACCGGCTACGACATCACGCCCGAGCAGTGGGACCAGGTGGTTGCCGCCGTCAAGGCCAAGGGCCTCGTGCCCTTCCTCGACATGGCCTACCAGGGCTTCGGCTACGGCCTGAAGGAAGACGGCGCCGCTGTCGCCAAGTTTGTCGACGCCGGCCTGACCTTCTTCGTCTCGACCTCTTTCTCCAAGAGCTTCAGCCTGTACGGCGAACGCGTGGGCGCCCTCTCGGTGCTGTGCGAGAACAAGGAAGAAGCCGGTCGCGTGCTCTCGCAGCTCAAGATCGCCATTCGCACCAACTACAGCAACCCGCCGATCCACGGCGGCGCCGTGGTGGCTGCGGTGCTCGGCAACCCCGAACTGCGCGCCCTGTGGGAAAAGGAACTCGGCGAAATGCGCGTGCGCATCAAGGCCATGCGCCAGAAGCTGGTCGACGGCCTCAAGGCGGCCGGCGTGAAGGAAGACATGAGCTTCATCACCACGCAGATCGGCATGTTCAGCTACTCGGGCCTCAGCAAGGACCAGATGGTGCGCCTGCGCAGCGAGTTCGGCGTGTACGGCACCGACACCGGCCGCATGTGCGTGGCCGCGCTCAATAGCAAGAACATCGACTACGTCTGCGCGTCGATTGCAAAAGTCATCTAGGTGACTGCAAAGTGTGAGGGAATCTGTTTTGCGACGATTCCTTCACGCTCCTTGACCGGAAGACCCTCGCGCCGTGACCGATGTAGGGTTTGGCCTCCTGCATCGCCCTAATTGCGCTGATATATTGCACTGCAACATTTCACTACAAGACCAGCGATGCTTTATCAACTCTACGAAGCCCAGCGTTCCTTGATGGAACCGTTTTCGGACTTCGCGCAAGCGGCCTCCAAGCTCTATGGCCAAGGCGCGGTGTGGGGCCAACTGCCCATGGCGCAGCGCATGGCTGCCGGCTACGACCTGCTCTATCGCCTGGGCAAGGACTACGAAAAGCCAGAGTTCAACATCAAGTCGGTGAAGGTCGACGGCGACGACGTCGTAATCCAGGAGGTCGTCGAGCTCGACAAGCCTTTCTGCGAGTTGCGCCGCTTCAAGCGTTTTACAGACGAGCCGCACACCCTCAAGACGCTCAAGAGCCAGCCCGTGGTGCTGATCGTGGCGCCGCTCTCGGGCCACTACGCCACGCTGCTGCGCGACACGGTGCGCACCATGCTGCAAGACCACAAGGTCTACATCACCGACTGGAAGAACGCGCGCCTCGTGCCGCTGTCGCAAGGCGAGTTCCACCTGGACGACTACGTCAACTACGTGCAGGAGTTCATCCGCCGCCTGCAGTCCGAATACGGCAACTGCCACGTGGTGAGCGTTTGCCAGCCCACCGTGCCGGTGCTGGCGGCCGTGTCGCTCATGGCAAGCCGCGGCGAGCCGCTGCCGCTCACCATGACCATGATGGGCGGCCCGATCGACGCGCGCAAGTCGCCCACCGCGGTGAACAACCTGGCAATGAACAAGAGCTACGAGTGGTTCGAGAACAACGTGATCTACCGGGTGCCGCAAGGCTTTCCGGGTGAAGGCCGCCGCGTGTATCCGGGCTTCCTGCAGCACACGGGCTTTGTGGCGATGAACCCCGACCGCCATGCCAGCAGCCACTACGATTACTTCAAGGACCTGATCAAGGGCGACGACGCCAGCGCCGAAGCCCATCGCAAGTTCTATGACGAGTACAACGCAGTGCTCGATATGGACGCCGATTACTACCTGGACACCATTCGCACCGTGTTCCAGCAGTTCGAACTCGTGAACGGCACCTGGGACGTGAAGAACCCCAAGGGCCAGATCGAGCGCGTGCGCCCGCAAGACATTCATTCGACCGCGCTGCTCACGGTAGAGGGCGAGCTCGACGACATTTCGGGCTCTGGCCAGACCGAGGCCGCGCACAGCCTGTGCACCGGTATCGACGACGCGCAGCGTGAGCACTATGAAGTCAAGGGCGCGGGCCACTACGGCATTTTCAGCGGCCGCCGCTGGCGCGAACTTGTCTACCCCAAGGTGCAGAAATTCATCGCCGCCCACGACCAGCCCCAGCGGCGCGCCGGCGCACGCGAGAGCCTGCCCGCCGAAGACCGCATCAAGCCCGGGCGGAAAACGGTCGCCGTGGCCGCCAAGAAGAATGTCGCAGCCAAGAAAGCGGTGGCCGTTGCCGCCGTGAAGAAGCCGGCGGCACGCCAGAAGTGAACGGGCTGGCCGCACGCATTCACGATGCACTGCCGCAAACGCAGTGCACACGGTGCGGCTACCCCGATTGCGCCGGCTATGCGCAGGCCGTGGCCGACGGAGAGGCGGACATCAACCAGTGCCCGCCCGGCGGCGCGGAGGGCATTGGGAGACTGGCGCAGCTCACGGGCCGCCAGCCGCTGCCGCTCGATCCGCAGTTCGGCACTGAAGGCCCGCGCGCCATGGCGGTGATCGACGAGGCCTGGTGCATCGGTTGCACGCTCTGCCTGGATGCCTGCCCCACCGATGCCATCGTGGGCATCAACAAGCGCATGCACACGGTCATCGAAGCGCATTGCACGGGCTGCGAGCTCTGCATTCCGGTCTGCCCGGTCGACTGCATCTCGCTCGAGGTCGAAACGCCGGGCCGCACCGGTTGGGCCGCATGGTCGCAGGCGCAGGCCGAGGCGGCATTGCGGCGCTACCAACTGCATGGCGAGCATCGCCGGCTCGCCAAGCGAATCGAAGAACCCGCACCCGCCGCCGAACCACAAGCCGCCGACACACGCAAGCGCTCCATTGTCGAAGCCGCCCTCGCGCGCGCCCGTGCCGCCCAGCAACGCCCACCCGCCGCCAAGCCATGACACTCGACACCCTGCTCATCTACGTGGTTGCCTCACTCGCATTGGCCGTGATCCCCGGCCCCACGATGCTGCTGGCACTGTCCAATGGCATCGATGGCGGCATGCGACGCGCGAGCTGGGGCATTGCCGGTGCATCGCTCGGCAGCATCACGCTGATCGCCGTGGTCGCCCTCGGGCTCGGCTCGCTGCTGGCCGCGTCGGAACTGCTCTTCAACGCGATTCGCGTGGCGGGCGTTGCCTACCTGGTGTGGCTTGGCATCAAGCTGTGGCGCAGCGACGCCACCGACCTGGGCGAGGCGCTGGCCAAGTCCGCCATCGAGGTTCGCCCACACGGCCGCATCGCGCTTGTGCGCAGCCTGCTCGTGGCGCTGTCGAACCCCAAGACGGTGTTGTTCTTCGCGGCCTTTCTGCCGCAGTTCATCGACATCACCAAGCCGCAGGGCATGCAGTACCTTCTGCTGGGCTCGATCTTCGTGGCGCTCGACACCTGCGTGATGCTGGCCTATGCGGCCGCCGGCACGCAAGCCGTGCGCTGGCTCTCGCGGCGCGGCCTCAAGGTGCTGAACCGCAGTTGCGCGGCCGGCATGTGGCTGCTGGCGGCCACGCTGGCCTTCTGGCGCCGTCCGGGCACCTGAAGCAGGCGCGGGCTCAGCCCTTCTGCGGGCGCTTGAAGAGCAACAGCAGCACACCGGCCAGGATGACGGCCACGGCATACCACTCGAAGCGCGTCACGGTTTCGTTGGCAATCCACACGCCCAGCAGCATCGCGATCACCGGATTGACGAAGGTGTAGCTCGCCGCCAGCGCGGCCGGCGCCCTTGCGAGCAGCACCATGTAGGCGTTGAACGCAATCAGCGAACCGAAAACCACGAGGTACAGCCAGGCCCAAACGGCCTCTGGCGCTGGTGGCCAGACCAAGCTCTCGCGAGACACCGCCGCAAGCACCATCAGCACCAGGCCGCCACAGATCATCTCGCTCGCGAACCCCATCGCGCCGGGCGCGAGCGGCAGGCTGCGCTGGCTCAGCACGCTGCCCATCGACCAGCAGATGCAAGCCACGGAAATGGCCAGCAGCCCCGCGGGCGATGACTGGAAGCCGCTGCCCTGCGTCAGCATCAGCACGCCGACCAGCCCAAGCGCGATGCCCATGGCCTCGAGCCGCGTCGGCTTCACGCCCCAGATCAGGTTGAGCAGTGCAATCAGCAACGGCACCACCGCGATGAAGGCCACCACCAGACCCGAGCCGATCGATACCTCGGCATGCGCCGTGCCGCCCATGCCGCCGCCCAGCATCAGCGCCCCTACGACAAGCGCATTGCGCCATTGCAGCGCCGAGGGCCAGGCAGCGCCGCGCCAGCGCATCCACACCGCGAGCATCACGCCCGCAAACAAGAAGCGCGACCCCATCTGCAAGAACGGCGGAAAGCTGATCAGCGCGTACTTGATTGCGAGATAAGTCGAGCCCCAGACCACCCAGGTGGCGGCCAGGCAAAGCCACAGGAGCGGCGGCAGCGTGCTGCGGGAGCCGGATGAGGCTTGGGCGGGAGATGCAAGAGTCGGCATGCGAGGTCTGTCTTGTTGGTATTGGAACCCCATCCATGGTATGAAAGCAAACCCTTCGCAGCCATGCACAACTCATGGTTCTATCTGTTTTGAACCGTCGATTTAAAGGAGTTACATGGACTTCACCTTCAACCCCGCACTGGACGCCCACGACACCCGCATCCTGGCTGAACTGCAGGGCGATGCGCGGCTGACTATGGCCGAGCTGGGCCGCCGCGTGCACCTGAGCCAGCCGGCCGTGACCGAGCGCGTGAAAAAGCTGGAAGCCGCGGGCGTGATCAGCGGCTATCGCGCCACGGTCAACCTCGGCAAGCTGGGCTATGGCATCCGCGCGATCATCCGCGTGGGCCGCGCCGACTACGCGCGCGTGGTAGAGCTGGTGCAGCAGACGCCCGAGTGCGTCAATGCCTACAACGTGACCGGCGACGACAGCTGGATTCTGGAAATTGCGGTCATCGACGTGAGCCACCTCGATGCGGTGGTCACCAAGTTCTGCATCCTCACCGAAACGGCCACCTCGATCATCTTGAACCCGGCCCGCGAGCACCAGCCGATGCTGCCGCCTCAGCGCTCGGACGTGAAGCCGCCGATCAAGAAGGTGCTCAACGCGTAGCGGCCAGCGCGTTGAACGCGGTCACCACCTCGGGTGGCGCCTGCACCATTTCTATCAACACGCCCTCGCCCGCAATCGGAAACTCGTCGTTCGCCTTCGGATGCAGAAAGCAGATGTCGAAGCCGGCCGCGCCCTGGCGAATGCCTCCGGGCGCAAAACGTACACCCTGCGCGGTGAGCCATTCGACGGCCTTGGGCAGGTCGTCGATCCACAGGCCCACATGGTTGAGCGGCGTGGTGTGAACCGCGGGCTTTTTCTCGGGGTCCAACGGCTGCATCAGGTCGACCTCGACCTTGAACGGCCCGCTGCCCATCGAACAGATGTCCTCGTCGACGTTCTCGCGCTCGCTCTTGAAGGTGCCGGTGACCTCGAGCCCCAGCATGTCGACCCAGAGCTTCTGCAGCCGCATCTTGTCGGGCCCGCCGATGGCGATCTGCTGGATGCCCAGCACCTTGAAGGGACGCGGCGCGGCCGTCATGCGCAGGCCCCAGCTTCTTCGGTGGCGGTGGTCCGGCGCGACTGCAGACCCAACTTGCGCAGCAGTTGCACGTCGGCCTCCACGTCGGGGTTGCCGGTCACCAGCAGCTTGTCGCCGTAGAAGATCGAATTGGCACCTGCCATGAAGCACAGCGCCTGCACTGCATCGCCCATTTGCTGGCGGCCTGCCGAGAGCCGCACGCGCGCGGTCGGCATCGTGATGCGCGCCACCGCGATCATGCGCACGAAGTCGAAGGGATCGACCGGCTCGGAATCGGCCAATGGCGTGCCCGGCACGCGCACCAAGCTGTTGATCGGCACCGACTCGGGGTACGGATTCAGGTTGGCCAGTTGCGCGATCAGCCCCGCCCGGTGCACCGGCTGCTCGCCCATGCCGACGATGCCGCCGCAGCACACGCTGATGCCGGCGCTGCGTACATGGGCCAGCGTGTCGAGCCGGTCCTGATAGGTGCGCGTGTCGACAATGTCTGTGTAGTACTCGGGCGCGGTGTCGAGGTTGTGGTTGTAGTAGTCGAGGCCCGCGGCCTTGAGCTGTTGCGCATGATGCGGCTCCAGCATGCCGAGCGTGGCGCAGGTCTGCATGCCCAGGCCCTTCACGGCTTCGACCAGCACAGCCACCTTCTCCACGTCGCGGTCCTTCGGCGCGCGCCATGCGGCGCCCATGCAGAAACGCGTGGCACCGGCATCCTTGGCAGCCTGCGCGGCACGCACCACCTCGTCGACCTCCATGAGCTTCTGCGCCTTCACGCCGGTGTCGAACTCGGCCGACTGCGGGCAGTAGCCGCAGTTCTCCGGGCAGCCGCCAGTCTTGACCGACAGCAGCGTCGCAAGCTCGATGTCGCCCTCGGGGAAGTGCTGGCGGTGCACGGTCTGTGCTTCGAACAGCAGTTCCATCAGCGGCTTGTCGAGGAGCGCCTGAATCGCCTCGACCGACCAAGGTCCCTGCGGCTCCGCGGCCTTGGTGGGGCGGTGTAGCGTGATCGTCTGTTGCAAGTCGTTGGCACCCATCAGTTGAACTCCAGAATGATTTGATCGACAGCGAGCGACTCGCCCTTTTTGGCCGAAATCTTGTCGACCACCCCGTCTTGCGTGGCGAACAGCACGTTTTCCATTTTCATGGCCTCGATCACGGCCAGCTTCTCGCCGGCACGTACCTGCTGGCCCGGCTGCACGGACACCTCGACCAGCAAGCCCGGCATCGGCGACATCAGGAACTTGCTCAGATCGGGTGGCGCCTTGTAGGGCATCAACTCGAGCAGGCGCGCACCCAGCGGCGAGAGCACCATGGCTTCGATCTGCGTGCCGTCGTGCGACACGCGCAGCGCCAGCGGGTTCTTGCCCGCCCCGCGCTCGACCTGTGCGGTGAAGGGCCGGTCGTTCACCATGCCCTGCACGCGGATCGCGCCCAGCGCAAAGCCGCTGTCGATCTTGTAGTTCTTGCCGCCCACGGCAACGGCGCTGGCGCCGGTCTTGCCATGAAAGTCGGTCACCGACACCGGGTGGTGCACATGCTTGCCTTCCGGCCCCAGTTCCACCACCACGAACTGCTCGCCCACCTTCACGCCGTGGCCTTCGAGCTGGCCGCTGATGCCCGAGGCGCGCGCGCGGTAGCGGCGATGCACATAGGCCGCAAGCGCAACAAGAAACGAGGGGTCTGCGTGCGGCACGTCTTCCGCATGGAAGCCCTTGCCGTAGTGCTCGGCAATGAAACCGGTGTTGAAATCGCCCGCCACGAACTTGGGATGCGCGAGCAGCGCCGCCTGGAACGGAATGTTGCTGCTGATGCCGCGGATCACGAAACCGTTGAGCGCCTCGCGCATGCGCGCAATTGCATGCTGCCGGTCCTTGCCGTGCACGATGAGCTTGGCGATCATCGAGTCGTAATACATCGGGATCTCGCCGCCTTCGTACACGCCCGTGTCCACTCGCACGCCGTTCAGGCGCTCGGTGTCGCTCGCGAACATGGTCTCGGCCGGCGGCTGGAACTTCACGAGGCGGCCCGTCGAAGGCAGGAAGTTGCGGAACGGATCTTCGGCGTTGATGCGGCACTCGATCGCCCAACCGTTGCGCTTCACCTCGGCCTGCGTCAGCGGCAGCGCTTCGCCGGCCGCCACGCGGATCATCAGCTCGACCAAGTCGAGCCCGGTGATGCATTCGGTTACCGGATGCTCCACCTGCAGCCGCGTGTTCATCTCCAGAAAATAGAAGCTCTGGTCCTTGCCCACCACAAACTCCACCGTGCCCGCGCTCTGGTACTTCACCGCCTTGGCCAGCTGAACCGCCTGCTCGCCCATCGCCTTGCGCGTGGCATCGCTGATGAAGGGCGAAGGCGCCTCTTCGATCACCTTCTGGTGCCTGCGCTGGATCGAGCACTCGCGCTCGTTCAGGTAGATGACATTGCCATGCGAATCGCCCAGCACCTGGATTTCGATGTGGCGCGGCTCCTCGACGAATTTCTCGATGAACACGCGGTCGTCGCCGAAACTGCTCAGCGCCTCGTTGCGGCACGAGGTAAAGCCCTCGAAGGCTTCCTTGTCGTCGAAGGCCACGCGCAGCCCCTTGCCCCCGCCACCGGCCGACGCCTTGATCATCACCGGGTAGCCGATGTCCTTGGCAATCTCGACGGCGCGCTCGGCCGTTTCAATGGCGTCGTTCCAGCCGGGAATGGTGTTGACCTTGGCCTCATTCGCGAGCTTCTTGGAAGCGATCTTGTCGCCCATGGCGGCAATCGAATAGTGCTTCGGTCCGATGAAGGCAATGCCCTCTTCCTCCACCTTGCGCGCAAAGGCTTCGTTCTCGGACAGGAAACCGTAGCCCGGGTGCACCGCCTCGGCGCCGGTCTGCTTGCAGGCCGCAATGATGCGGTCGGCCTGCAGATAGCTCTCGCGGCTGGGCGCAGCGCCGATGTGCACAGCCTCGTCGGCAAGTTCGACGTGACGTGCTTCCTTATCGGCGTCGGAATAGACGGCGACCGTGAGGATGCCCATCTTCTTGGCCGTTTGAATCACGCGGCAGGCAATCTCCCCGCGGTTTGCGATCAGGATTTTCTTGAACATGTTGTTGTCCTGTGTGCTTACAGCGGAATGTTCCCGTGCTTGCGCCACGGGTTCTCGAGCTTCTTCTCGCGCAGCATCACCAGCGAACGGCAGATACGTTTGCGCGTTTCGTGCGGCAGGATCACGTCGTCGATGTAGCCGCGCGCACCCGCCACATACGGGTTGGCGAAACGCGCCTTGTATTCGGCCTCACGTGCGGCAAGCTTCTCGGGGTCGTTCTTGTCTTCGCGGAAGATGATTTCCACCGCGCCCTTGGCGCCCATCACCGCGATCTCCGCGCGCGGCCAGGCCAGATTGACGTCGCCGCGCAAGTGCTTGGAAGCCATCACGTCGTACGCGCCGCCATAGGCCTTGCGCGTAATGACGGTGATCTTCGGCACGGTGCATTCCGCATACGCGTAGAGCAGCTTGGCGCCGTGCTTGATGATGCCGCCGTACTCCTGCCCCGTGCCGGGCATGAAGCCGGGCACGTCGACAAAGGTGACCACCGGAATATTGAACGCATCACAAAAGCGCACGAAGCGTGCCGCCTTGATGCTGCTCTTGATGTCCAAGCAGCCCGCAAGCACCAGCGGCTGATTGGCGACGATGCCGACCGTCTGCCCTTCCATGCGCGCAAAGCCGATCACGATGTTCTTCGCGTAGTCGGGCTGCAGTTCGAAGAAGTCGCCGTCATCGACCACCTTGAGGATCAGCTCCTTGATGTCGTAGGGCTTGTTCGGGTTGTCGGGCACCAGCGTATCCAGCGAGTAGTCGGGCCGGTCGGCCGGGTCGCCCTGCCCGTTGTTGCCCAGGCGCACCGGCGGTTTTTCGCGGTTGTTGAGCGGCAGGTAGTTGTACAGGCGGCGCAGCATCATGAGCGCCTCGACGTCGTTCTCGAACGCCATGTCAGCCACGCCGCTGCGCGTGGTGTGGGTGATGGCGCCACCGAGCTCTTCGGCCGTCACGGTCTCGTGCGTCACGGTCTTCACCACCTCGGGCCCGGTGACGAACATGTAGCTCGAGTCCTTCACCATGAAGATGAAGTCGGTCATGGCCGGCGAATACACCGCGCCGCCCGCACACGGGCCCATGATCATGCTGATCTGCGGCACCACGCCCGAGGCCATCACGTTCCGCTGGAACACGTCGGCATAGCCACCGAGCGAGGCCACGCCTTCCTGGATGCGCGCGCCGCCCGAATCGTTCAGGCCGATGACCGGCGCGCCGACCTTCATCGCCTGGTCCATCACCTTGCAGATCTTTTCGGCATGCGCTTCGCTCAGTGCACCGCCAAAGACGGTGAAGTCCTGGCTGTACACGAAGACCAGACGGCCGTTGATCATGCCGTAGCCGGTAACCACGCCGTCGCCGGGGATCTTTTGCTCGGCCATGCCGAAGTCGACCGAGCGGTGCTCGACGAACATGTCCCACTCTTCGAAGGTGTTGTCGTCCAGCAGCAGCTCGATGCGCTCCCGCGCGGTGAGCTTGCCCTTGGCGTGCTGCGCGTCGATGCGCTTCTGCCCGCCGCCAAGGCGCGCCTGGGCGCGGCGCTTTTCGAGTTGTTCGATCAGTTCTTGCATGGTGTGCTTCCGAAGCTGTGGTCCTGAATTTCGTGTGTTGTCATGGCCTGGCGGTGATGGCCGCTGCCGAAAGCAGCTGGCGCGCCGCCGTCGATGCGGGCAGCGAGCCCTCTGCCACTTGCCGAGTGAGTTGCGGCAGCAGTTCGCGCACCTGCGCGTGTTGCCTGAACGCTTGCTTGAGGCCCGCGTCGATGCGCTCCCACATCCACGCCGTGGCCTGCTTTTCGCGCCGCTTGGCGAGCTTGCCATTCGCGGTTTGCAATTGCCTGAACTGCGTGACGGCGTCCCAGAAGGCGTCGACGCCGGTACCCGCCAGCGCGCTCAGCTGCAGCACCTTGGGCAGCCAGAAGCGAACCTCGGCGCCGCTGTGCGCGTCATGCACCGCATGCGCGTGGTCCGGGTTGCCCTGGTGGCCGAAGAGGCGCAGGGCCGAGGTGATCTGCGCCTGCGCACGCGTGGCGGCGTCCTTGTCGATGTCGGCCTTGTTGATGACAACCAGGTCGGCCAGTTCCATCACGCCCTTCTTGATGGCCTGCAGGTCGTCGCCCGCATTGGGCAACTGCATCAGTACGAACATGTCGGTCATGCCGGCCACGGCGGTTTCGCTCTGGCCCACGCCCACGGTTTCGACAATGACGATGTCGTAGCCGGCGGCTTCGCACACCAGCATGGCTTCGCGCGTTTTCTCGGCCACGCCGCCCAGCGTGCCGCTCGACGGGCTCGGCCGGATGTAGGCGCGCTCATGCACCGAGAGGCGCTCCATGCGCGTCTTGTCGCCGAGGATGGAGCCGCCCGAAACGGTCGACGAAGGGTCGATGGTGAGCACCGCCACGCGGTGGCCCTTGCCAATCAGCAGCAGGCCCAGCGTCTCGATGAAGGTCGATTTGCCGACACCCGGCACGCCGGAGATGCCGAGGCGAAATGAACTGCCGGTGCGTGGCAGCAATGCGGTGAGCAATTCATCGGCTTGCGCGCGATGGTCGGCCCGTGTGGATTCGAGCAGCGTAATGGCCTTGGCGATGGCGCGGCGCTGTGCCATGCCCTCCGGCTCGGCAATGGCGCGTTCAAGTGCCCCGACCTGTTTCAGCACGCATCCTCCGAGGCTACGCGCCAGCGGTAGTGCAGGTCGACGCCCTCTTCGCCTTCGAGCACGAAGCCGTGCCGCACATAGAAGCGGTTGGCGTCGCTCTGCACCAGCGCGGTCAGCTTGATGTCCATCCCTTGCTCCCGGGCCTGCGACTTGGCCCATTGCAAGACCCATTCGCCGATGCCCAGCCCCTGGAAACCGGTGCGCAGGTACAGGTGGTCCAGCCGCAGCGCATCGGGGTCTTCGGGCTTGAGCGTGACAAAGCCGATGCGCAGGTCGCTGTCGAGCACGATGTGATGCATGTAAGGCACGACGAACCCGGCCTGGAGCCGTTCGCGTGAACGCGCAGGGTCGAAGCGCCCGACGCGCTCCAGGCTGGGGCGCATCGCATCGACGCGCAAGGCCAGCATGGCTTCGAAATCGCTGGAATCAACGGGCTGCAGCGACAGCCGCGACAAAAGATCGCCCACGTTTCGCGTCCCGATCAGGCCGAGACCGCTGCGCGAATCTGCTCCAGCACGTCCTTCGCGCTGGCCGGAATCGGCGTGCCCGGGCCGTAGATGCCCTTGACGCCCGCTTCATAGAGAAAGTCGTAGTCCTGCCGCGGAATCACGCCGCCGACGAAGACGATGATGTCGTCCGCGCCCTGCTTCTTCAGCTCGTTGATGATGGCCGGCACAAGTGTCTTGTGGCCGGCCGCGAGGGTGCTCACGCCCACGGCATGCACGTCGTTTTCAATCGCCTGGCGCGCGCACTCCTCGGGTGTCTGGAACAGCGGCCCCATGTCCACGTCGAAGCCCAGGTCGGCAAAGGCCGTGGCCACCACCTTGGCGCCGCGGTCGTGCCCGTCCTGCCCCAGCTTGGAGATCATCACGCGCGGACGGCGCCCCTGCTCTTCGGCGAAGGCGTTGATTTCGGTCTTGAGGGCTTCCCAGCCCTCGGCGGAGTCATAGGCAGCAGCGTACACACCGGTCACCTTTTGCGTGTCGGCCCGATGGCGGCCGAATGATTTTTCAAGCGCGTCGGAAATCTCGCCCACCGTGGCGCGCAGGCGCACCGCGTCGATGCTGAGAGCGAGCAGGTTGCCGGTGCCGTTCTCGGCGGCCTCGGTCAGCGCATCCAGCGCAGCCTGCACCTTGGCGCTATCGCGCGAAGAGCGGAGCATCGTAAGCCGCGCCACCTGCTGCTCGCGCACCTTCACGTTGTCGATCGAGAGGCTGTCGATTGCGTCTTCGTTCTTGAGCTTGTACTTGTTGACGCCCACGATCACGTCCTTGCCCGAATCGATGCGTGCCTGCTTCTCGGCGGCGGCCGCTTCGATCTTGAGCTTGGCCCAACCGCTGTCCACCGCCTTGGTCATGCCGCCCATCGCCTCGACCTCTTCGATGATGGCCCAGGCGGCATCGGCCATGTCCTGCGTGAGCTTCTCCATCATGTAGCTGCCGGCCCAGGGGTCGATCACGTTGGTGATGTGCGTTTCTTCCTGGATGATGAGCTGCGTGTTGCGTGCGATGCGCGCGCTGAACTCGGTGGGCAGCGCAATGGCTTCGTCGAGCGCGTTGGTGTGCAGGCTTTGCGTGCCGCCGAACACCGCGGCCATGGCCTCGATGGTGGTGCGCACCACGTTGTTGTAGGGGTCTTGCTCGGTGAGCGACCAGCCCGAGGTCTGGCAGTGGGTGCGCAGCATCAGGCTCTTGGGGTTCTTGGGGTTGAACTCCTTCATGATGCGGCACCACAAGAGGCGCGCCGCGCGCATCTTGGCCACTTCGAGGTAGAAGTTCATGCCAATGGCCCAGAAGAAGCTCAGGCGGCCGGCAAAGCCGTCGACATCGAGGCCCTTGGCCAGCGCTGTCTTCACGTATTCCTTGCCGTCGGCCAGCGTGAAGGCCAGCTCCAGCGCCTGGTTGGCGCCGGCTTCCTGCATGTGATAGCCGCTGATCGAGATCGAGTTGAACTTGGGCATCTTCTGCGCCGTGTACTCGATGATGTCGCCGATGATCCGCATGCTCGGCGCGGGCGGAAAGATGTAGGTGTTGCGGACCATGAACTCCTTGAGGATGTCGTTCTGGATGGTTCCGCTCAGCTGGTCTTGCGCCACGCCCTGCTCTTCGGCCGCAACCACGTAGCCCGCCAGCACCGGCAGCACGGCGCCGTTCATCGTCATGGACACAGAGACCTTGTCGAGCGGGATCTGGTCGAACAGGATCTTCATGTCCTCGACCGAATCAATGGCCACGCCGGCCTTGCCCACGTCGCCCGTCACGCGCGGATGGTCGCTGTCGTAGCCGCGGTGGGTGGCCAGGTCGAAAGCCACGCTCACGCCCTGCCCGCCCGCCGCCAGTGCCTTGCGGTAGAAAGCGTTCGATTCTTCAGCGGTCGAGAAGCCCGCGTACTGCCGAATGGTCCATGGGCGCACCGCGTACATGGTGGCCTGCGGGCCGCGCAGGTAGGGCTCGAAGCCCGGGAGCGTGTCGGTGTACTTGAGCCCGTGCAGGTCGGCGGCGGTATACAGCGGCTTCACCGTAATGCCGTCGGGCGTTAGCCAGTTGAGCGCATTCAGGTCGCCACCCGGCGCCGACTTGGCGGCGGCCTTGGCCCAGTCGTCGATGTTGGCAGGCTTGAAGGTGGGTTCGGGTGTGCTGCTCATGAGGGGCCGTTTTGCAGTGTCTTGCAGGGTAGTCGCAAATTCGCCTGCAAGGAATTTGCAAGCCGCAGCGAGTCTAACCTATCCATAATTATTAATTCAAACACGTTTTTGCGGTACAGTCCGGCCCATGTCCGCCGTCACCCTTACCCCGCGCGCCCTCTATGAAGAGGTGGCCGAGCTGCTGCGCCAGCGGATCTTCCGCCGCGAGCTCGAGCCCGGCAGCTGGATCGACGAACTCAAGCTGGCCGAGGAATACGGCATCAGCCGCACCCCGCTGCGCGAAGCCCTGAAGGTGCTGGCGGCCGAAGGCCTGGTCACCATGAAGGTGCGGCGCGGCGCCTACGTGACCGAGGTGTCGGAGCAAGACCTGGCGGACGTGTATCACCTGCTCTCCCTGCTGGAGAGCGACGCGGCCGGCGTGGTGGCCGAGCGCGCGACCGACGCCCAGCGCGCGGAACTGAAGGCGCTGCACGCCGAGCTGGAGGCCGCCGGCGCGCCAGGCAAGGAAAACCGAGAGCACTTCTTCGCGCTGAACGAGCGCTTTCACATGCGCCTTTTGGCCATTGCCAACAACAAGTGGCGCGACCAGATGGTGGCCGACCTGCGCAAGGTGATGAAGCTCAACCGCCACAACTCACTGCTCAAGGAAGGCCGCATCGCCGAATCGCTGGCGGAGCACCGCTCGATGATGGCGGCCATCGAGGCGCGCGACGCCACCGCGGCCATGGCGCGCATGCGCGAGCACTTCAAGAACGGCCTGGAAGCGGCGGTCTAGGCCCCGCCCAGGCGCCGCGGGCCGATCAGTCCGGGCCGATGACGCCGGTTTCGGCCGAGATGCGGCTGGCAGCCTCGAGCAGGCGCGGCGCAACGCGCGAGAGCATCATGTCTTTCGGCAGCAGGTAGGCGGGGCCGCCGCAGCTCACGCCATAGCGTTCACCATGCGGCCCTTGCAGCGCAAAGCCAAGCGCATGAATGTGCGGATGCCATTCGCCGAACGAGCTGCAGTAGCCCAGGCGGGCGTATTCGTCGAGCCCGGCCATCAGGCGGGGTTCGATGGAGGCCCAGCTTTCGCCGCTTTCCTGCTGGATCTTCTCGAGCACCGCCGCCCGCTCGGCCTCGGGCAATGCCGCAAGGGAAGCACGGCCCGCGGCCGAGGTGACGATGCTCATGCGGGTGCCGACGTCCAGCCGCGAGCTGATCAGCGCCGAGCGCGGGCGCAGTGAATCGATGACGAGCATGTCGAGATCGTCGCGCACCGCCACATGGACGCTGGCGCCCGCAAATTCGGACAACTCCGCCAGGTGCGGCCTGGCCACCGTGCGCAGGTCGAAATGACGGAGATAGCGGCTGCTCATGTCGAGCAGCGCCGGGCCCAGGCTGAAGCGCTCGCTGTCCTGCGACTGCCGCAGATACCCCGCGTTCACCAACGTGGCCGTAAGGCGCGATACCGTCGCCTTGGGAAGGCCCGTGGTGTCGGCCAGTTCCCGATTGCTCATCGGCGATGCCGACATCCCGATGACCTTGAGCAGGGCCAGACCCCGGCCCAATGCGCTGACTTCTTCTTTGCTCCCCGCTTCATTCATGAATCGAAACCCCTTATTTATTAGCGTTTCTTGATTCTTTAGCAGAAAAGTTGAAAAGTTTCAGTCCTCAGTCAATCATTATCATTTTGGAACACTCACCGTTGCTGGGCGGCGAATCCCTTGCCGCAAGCGGCTTCGCGCCGCAGTGCCCGCTTCACTCAAGGCACGCTTCAGCTAGGCACGCCTCAGCTAGGCAACCTGCGCCACGGGCTCATGCGCCAGCGCCATCACCTCGTGCGGCGAGCGCGTCTTGAGCCGGTGGTCGCTCCAGACCTGACGCCAGCGGCGCGCGCCGGGCAGGCCGTTGCGCAAGCCCAGCATGTGCCGCGCGATCGACGACCACTGCGTGCCGTGTTCCGCCGCCTCGCGAACCATGTAGTCGCACATGAGCGACTCCACCTCTTCACGCGTCAGCGGCTGCGGCCCGGCGCCGAAGAACTCGGCATCCCATTCGGCCAGCCACCAGGGGTTGTGATAGGCCTCACGCCCCACCATCACGCCGTCGAGCAGCCGCAAGTGCTCATGCACCTGGGCATTGGCCGAAATACCGCCGTTGATCGAAAAGCTCAACGCCGGAAAGTCATGCTTCAGCCGGTGCACCAGCTCATAGCGCAGCGGCGGAATCTCGCGGTTCTGCTTCGGGCTCAGCCCCTTCAGCCACGCATTGCGCGCATGAACGATGAACGTGCCGCAGCCGGCCTCGCTCACGGTGCCGACAAAGTCGCGCACGAACTCGTAGCTCTCGATCTTGTCGATGCCGATGCGGTGCTTGACCGTGACCGGCACGCTCACCACGTCGACCATTGCCTTCACGCAGTCGGCCACCAGTTGCGGCTCGGCCATCAGGCAGGCGCCGAAGGCTCCGCGCTGCACGCGCTCGCTGGGGCAGCCGCAGTTGAGGTTGATCTCGTCGTAGCCCCACTCTTCGCCCAGCTTCGCGCAATGCGCCAGGTCGGCCGGTTCGCTGCCGCCCAGCTGCAGGGCCACCGGGTGCTCTTCGGCGTTGAAGCGCAGGTGGCGGGGCACGTCGCCATGCACCAGCGCGCCCGTGGTCACCATTTCGGTATAGAGCAGCGCGTGGCGCGACATCAGGCGATGGAAGTACCGACAGTGGCGGTCGGTCCAGTCCATCATGGGCGCAACGGACACGCGCATGGCCTTGGCAGAACTGGCCTTCAGAGGGGAATCGGGCTCAAGCCCAGTGTTTATGCGATTCTCGTTCGGTGTCATTTCTTCTCATTTGCCCATTTTTTCGGTCCGAGTGGCACATTCCGTGCCACAAAAAAAGCATGTACCACCGGAAGGCACCTTTGGGAACCATCACGAAACGCAAGCGCAGACGGAAGCGTAGCGCACATGGCCCGAATCCGAATCAAGGACGGTCGCGTCGTCGTGAACAGCGAGAAGGAGACCTTCGACCGCGAACAGGCTGCCCAGCTTTGGCTCAAGGCCGCGAGACGGAGTTAGCGAAGCCCAGCGCACTCGAAAAACTCCGGGCACCCGACCCGACTTTTGCCAAAGCCATTGAAAAATACGTCGCCGAGTCCCGGAAGGAGATCGGAAAGACCAAGGCGCAGGTGCTCAACACAGCGGCCGCACAAGCCTGGCCAAGCGGCGCGGCTCCACAATAACCAGCGCCGACTGGGTGCAGTTCGCCAAACCATGAAAGTACAGCCTCAGACTGTTGGCAACTCCCAGTCTCACGTCGCCACGGTCTATGGGCTGGCTCGGCCGGCGTGGGGCTATCCGCTCGACCTCCAGGTGATCGACGACGCGTGCAAGGTGTGCAAATCACTCGGCCTGTCGTCAAGATCAAAGGCGCGCGACAGGCGCCCTACGCTGGAAGAGTTGGACAAGCTCATGAAGCATTTCTGGCGAGTGAAACGCAAGAATGCCATCCCGATGCAGGAAATCATCTGCTACGCGATCTTCAGCGCGCGACGCCAAGACGAAATCACCCGGCAGAGCTTTGAAGACTTGGACGAGGACCACTCGGAAATTTGGGTGCGTGACATGAAGCACCCCGGCGAGAAGGAAGGCAACGACGTCCGCTACGCGCTCACACAGGAGGCACTGGCGATCATCTTGAATCGTCGCAAGTCAACCGAGCAAAAGGGGCGAATTTTTCCGCACCACGGCGATTCCGTCAGCAGTTCTTTCACGAACGCCTGCGCCCTGCTGGGCATCGATGACCCTCATTTCCACGACCTGCGTCACGACGGCATCAGCCGCTTATTCGAACTAGGCTGGAACATTCCCAACGTGGCCAGCTCTTTGGCCATCGCTCCTGGAACTCACTGCGTCGGTACACCCACATGCGCCAGCGGGGCGTCAAATACGCGGCTTGGCCATGGCTTGAGAATTGGGCATCAACAAACCCAAAGTCATTTCCACCGCGCCGACTTCCGAGTTGTGACTGGCGCACTCAGGAGTCAGGATCAGGGCGCAGTAGCCGGATTACGTATCAACTCAAAATTAATCAGCAAATAAGATCGGCGCAACACGATCAACAAACAGAGCAGCACCGACACACCGGCATAGACCATGCAAAACCGTCCAATCGTGCCAATCCACCCGTCGGTCAAGGCAAAGAATGCCGTGACGACCAAGATAATGCATAGCAACACGCTGTATGCAATAGTGGAAAGCGTCTCTCGACATAGACGCTTGAAGTCAACAAAATTACTATAGAGATCATGCGACTCTCTATTATTGAATACGAGCGTGTAAACCAACACCAAAAGATTCAACATTAATCCCGCCACAATAGATGCAGCAGAAACCACGATCGAAACAACATCAGCCGAAACGGCAAAAAGCCTTAGCTGCAAAATTGCAGCAACAGCCGGAAATCCGATTTGAAATGCATATTCCGCCGGCGATTTCTTCCCAGTACCATAATCATAAAATGTCGAAAAGTGTTCGCGAACCAGGAACCAAGGGTTCATTTTTTGGATCATGCTCTACACCTTTGTCGAGAACGTTGTTGATAGCCCCCACGAACTAAGAATTTCTGAAGCCAGGTCATCTGCTTGTTCCAGCCAAGACTCAGGGTCCGGATGTCCCGTCGCATCCACTCTAACGTCGTCAGTGATATCAATATTTGGCGATACTTTTCCGCGATTGCCTAGATCGATGACTCGCGTTTTAGAGCCGTGAACGATTTCAACTTTAATGTTGTCAGGCTGATTGTCGGGAGAAATTGTAAATATATCCTTAGTTTGAATCTTACCCGCGACCAACTTTTTAATCCAATCAACATCTGTAAAAAATGAATTCCGCTTAAGTCGAAATACGTATTCAAGATCCAAAAACTCAGGCTTATCCGCGTTACCCAAGACACTCGCAAAGTCACTTGGCAATGATTTCTTTACTAGCCTGATTTTTTTGACCTGACCTTGATTTAACAAGGTAGTGACGACGGCTGTGGGGGCTACCTTATCCACTCGCAGTTCCAAGCCAGGATGCGCAGCTGCAACATACTTTTTCAGTTCCGGCATGATCATGCTTCTAATGCCCATGGTATTGAAGCGCCCCAAGAGCAGCAACCCGCGCTTTTGCTGCGCCGCATTCGTGCTCTTTGGAAAATAGAAATTGAAGAGGAAGGGAAGCATGTCGGCCTGCACTTTCGTGCGCTTATGAGCCGATGCCTTTTTTACGGTGTCCCAAATGTCTGATTCGAAGCCGTAGTGGCCCGTCTGGTATCTACCACCGACAGTTCGAGGTGAGCCTGTGAACAATTTACGCAGCACATACGTCTTCTTCGCCTGGTGCGTTTCTCGCACGAGAGGCTGGTCAACCACTGATGCTAGAAACTGCTCCACAACGCCCCGTAAGTTGACGTTCTTCTGAATATTCCAAACGTCGATTGGCTGCTTCTTATCATCTACGATTTCGACGTAGTACGGTGCGATTGAGAACACTTTACTCCTCCAGTTCTCGCCGCATCGTACACATTTTGTTGCCGACTTATCGCATGTCTTCCATCTGTCGAAACGAGTGTGCTCGTGGTATTAGAACGGAGGTCTCAGCCGAGGCCAAGTCATTGAGTTATCGGCCCAGCATCGAACAGCTCAGCCGGTAGCACCTTCAGCATCTCTTTTGCTTCTTCGACCGTGCAGGCCAGCCAGCGGTCGAAGGTCGTGCGCCTCGAGCGGCATGATGCTGCGCTTGTCTGCTGATCGGGTGGAAGTTTCGGTTCGGGCTTGTGCATCCGACTCATCAGCGGATGGTCGTCGGGTAGAGGGGCGAATGCAACTTGGCCTATGACACTCACGACAGGCGACTTGACTCCTCCATCGGGCATCCTCTGGCGCCCCGAACTGGTCGCCTGCACCTTTGGCCCCATCAGCTTTGCGGGGACCGAACAGGTTGGCGGGCGAGTGCTATCAGGTCTGGTACTGCGAAGTTCGCGATCTGCCCGCCGCAGTTTCGGATGAGATGCTGAGGTCTGCAGCGACAATGAACCATGAGCCAAACTGAATTTTTTACCGAACCCGCCACCGTTCTTCGGATGCCATCGTGGTTGGGCAGCCAGGCGTATGAAGACCGCGAACTGCCGCTGGCGCCCGGCGGCTACAAGGTGACACCCGGCGACCGTCGTGTGCCTGAAGTCAGGGAAGACCGTCTACGAAGACATCGGCCTCATTGAGATTCGATGTGAACGCATTTGCGCCTGAGCGTACCGATACTTCAGCGCGAAACAAGCACTCACCCAACCCTCGTATGACCGCTGAAAACACGCCGGCAACACCATTCCAAACGGCACTCTTGCTTCTCGGAGGTGCAGCCTTTGGTCTGTCGGTGTGGCTTGAATTTGTTCCGCTTAAAGTTCTAGCAGGCACCGCGATAGCCTTCTGGGCTTTATTCATGCTGTTGCTGGCCATGGCACTTGCGACTGAGTTGTATGTATCAGTCAGAGCAAATACGAAGTACTCCCCTGAATGGGGAAACATCGCCATGTTTCCGTTTGCCGCCTGGATGATTGCTGCGCCCATAGCAGGCGCACTCGCGACGTCTACCGCGGGAATCACAATGCTGTACGAATGGGCGCGCGCGCCTCAAACTAGCGAGCTATTGGTGCTATGGCTTTCAGTGCCTGCAACCCTGTTGCTCGGCGGGACGGCATTTCTCTTTCGATTGCGCCTACGATGTCTTTATGGCATCAGCGAGGTCGGCGCCGGCTTATTTGTGGCGTGGTTTCAGGTGAGAGGCGGCAGCAGCGGCAATCTTCTCAGCGGCGCATTTCTCCTTGCATTTATCACCGCGGCGGTCTACCTCGTCGTTCGCGGTTTGGACAATGTGCACCAAGGATGGAAGGCGGAGCCTCCCGACCCATTCGCGGCCCTTCTTAAAGCTCGTCTCGCTTCAAAGGCACAAAAGCAGCCGAGCTGCTAACGCCGCCGCAAGCCAGTAGAGAACTGGCTGCTGCTTTATCGGATGCGCGCCATCACAAGGGCGCGATCATTTTCAACAATTCCCAGCAGCATTCCTACTTCGGCGTCCCGCTCCTCAACGATGAGTCGACCGTTTCGAAGTAGCTCTGCACCTCGCGCAGCCAAGTCTCCGCCTCGACACGAGCGAACGCGAGGCCATGACATGAAAAGGCTGGCGAGAGACGTTCCTCGCTCGCTTTCATGATCTGCAGGCCGCACGCGCTCTCAACACGAAGAGGGCAGCATTAGGCGAAATAGCCGCTGCGCTCCCCCCAGCCACATTCGGCGCCGTGATCGCCGCACGCTAGATGTAACCGCCAGCGCCGACGACATTACGGCCACGCTCTACAGCGCCTTTGCAGACCTGAAGGCCGGCACCACCGAAAACGAACTGTTCGAACCGCTCGCCTCCATCTTGAACGCCGCGGTGATCCGCGCCGAGAGCATTGATGAACTGTGCCTCGCCCCGCTGCAGACCGCCGCCGATGCGCAGCACCGCTGCGATGCGATCCGCGTCCGTCATGGCCGCTATGGCTTCGACGGTCCTGGCCTGCACGCTATGGCCGCAGGGCTCGAAGTCTGCGAAGAAATCATCCGCGGCAGCTCGTCAAAGCAGATGTTTGATGCCTTCGCGGAATCGCTCGCGCGCGCCTGTTGCCGACCACCTGCAGGAGAGGCACCGGCAGCATGAAAACGATTTTTCTGCTCATGGCCCAGTACGAGGCGCACGGTCATTTCCTTGGAATGGATGTACGTGATTTTTTCGAACATCCCGATGTGAAAAAGCTGGCAGCAAAGGGCACGACCGGGGAATCAGGCTGCCATTGGTGAGGACTGACCCCGAGTAGTCAGAAGTCGCAAAAGGGAGTTGGCATTCAAGACCTCGCAGAGTATCTAGACGACCGCCAGCGGGCGGCGCGGAAGGAGTTGAACCAGCTTCAACCAAGATGAAAACGCCCCGCGAAATGCGGGCCGCTTGTTTTGTGAAGACTGCACCGTCAGCGGCCCAGTCCACTCGTCGCTCACAAAAATTGGGCGTGAACAAGCCAAGCCCCGGGCGTGCGTTCATCGCAATGAAAACGCGCCCATGGCAAGATCATCTTTTCAAACGGCCTGCGAGGCACTGTGGGGTCCGCTCCTAGTCCTCAGACCGTCACTCTCACTGAAACCGAAGCTGCAATGAGCACAAACTGGAAAACTCTAGAAGACCATGTTCGAGGTATTGCATCTCTCCGGTGGGCATCCGCCTGCAGACCAGCGCATATCGATGGTGTTGATTTCGACGGCGTCTGCCAAATTTCCGTCGACGAATTGGTAATCATCGAGATTACCAAGGAAAGAAACCTGCAAAAGGTTCGAGACGATTTGAACAAAATCGTTCCCACCAAACTTCGCTTAGCTACTCAGGGTCTCATTTGCAGGGCATTCATTGTTCTTGATTCGGAGCCGACGGACAGCATGGTGGAGGCAGGCAAGAGTAGCCACATTACTATCTGCTCCGCCACAGCTTTTGAACGTGCATTTTTTGACTTTCAAAGTTACGACAGATTGCGAAGTGCGCTGCCTTTTGGTAGCGCGGTTGACTCGAAGACTGGAGCCAACGATAGTCGCGCATTCATTCCGGTCAAGTACATTGACTTTGACAAAGACAAGCCTTACACGATTGATGGCATCGTTGCACTATTGCAACGAGGGGCGCACTTGGTGTTATCGGGCGATTACGGCACCGGAAAGAGCCGCTGTGTCAGGGAGGTATACACCAAGCTTCGCTCAGATGTTAGAGGCTCCAGCGCATTTCCTTTAGCGATAAATCTTCGAGATCATTGGAGCAGTTCCAGTGCGCTCGAAATAGTCGCAGGACACTTGGGAAATGTTGGCTTGGGAAACTCTGTTGACAACGTAATGCGACTGCTTAATTCGGGCCATCTCATTCTTTTGCTCGACGGATTTGACGAAATAGGCACCCAGGTTCACGACACGCGGATTGAAGATCGAAAGGCGCTGCGCAAGCGTGCCGTCCAGGGTGTCAGGGATTTAATTAACAAATGCAAAGCGGGCGTATTGATCACGGGGCGCTCTCATTTCTTCGACGGAAACGTGGAAATGATTGAAAGTCTTGGGCTTTCGCAGGCAAGAGATCTTTCTTGCCTTCAAGCGCCAGAAACTTTCTCCACGGCTGAGGGTACGCAATATCTGACGGCGCTAGGAATTACCGCTGCACTCCCTGAGTGGCTCCCACGCAGACCTCTCGTTTTTCAAATGATGGTCGAACTTGAAAAGGAGGACTTTGAACGCCTACTCAAGCGCGATTCAGGGCAATTCGAATTTTGGGCAGCCTTTATTTACGCCGTTTGTCGCCGCGAATCGAAGGGTGTAGGCGACTCAATTGCTCCGCAAACGATTCAGTTAATTCTCCAGTTTCTGGCGGCAAAGACTAGATACTCGACAACGTTCACAGGAAGATTGACCCCCTCTGACATCGACTCAGCTTACCAGCTCGTCGTTGGCTCGGTGCCAGATCAAAGCGGGCGACAGCTTCTATCCCGAATGTGCACGCTCGGCCGAATTGAGCCTGAATCACCTGACCGCCAGTTCATCGATGCAAACGTCGTAGATGTTTTGCGCGCCGACTCTCTAGTCTCTGATGTTGTGTCTATGTCAGAGACCTCAGGACGAACTCAATGGGTTCAGTCACTAGGCTTGCTGGGCACATTCCATGCGGCGCAAATAATTCGCTTTTATGACTTGGAACAGCAGAGTTTTGCCTATTTACACAGATTTGGAACGGCTCAAAATACCAAACGCTTAGGCGAAATTGTGTCGGCGCTATCCGTGTACGGCGCTGAACCCCTTGACTTCCGCCTACTAACCCTTAGCCGCTCAAGGCTACCGATAATGAATCTCGCCAGCCGGACAGTTTCCAACTTGATAATCAAGGATTCTGAAATTGATCTGCTCATCCTTGATGGAACACCTATCACGGCGGCCCACAATTCAACTCTCGAGGATTGCATTTTTTCTTCAGTTGCAGGAGTGTCAGCGCAAAATGGACTTCCATCATGGATTAAGAATGCAGAAGTTATAAACTTTGAGCGTCTTTCGAATGCTGCACGCATCAAAGAAAGCCCTCTTACTCCAGCGCAGAAACTATTTTTGGCGATGATTCATAAGATATTTTTACAACCCGGCTCAGGTCGCGAGGAAGCAGCGCTGCTGAAAGGTGGTTACGGACAGAAGTACAGCCCCAAGCTTGCTGACGCAATTTTGAAACTGCTTGTTAAGCACGGTGTCGTAGGGCGAATCAAAGGCGATGACGGGTGGGTTTATAAACCGATCCGCCGATTTATGGACAGAATGAACAGAATTCGATCGGAATTGACGTTGTCAGAAGACGAGCTTTGGACCGAGATTTCGTCCCTCGTGATTCATCGCTAGTTGAACCCTGTTTTTGCTAGGGAGAAGAATCCGGAGGTCAGTTCGCCTGCAGCGTTAATTAGTGTGCTGATCACCGATATTGGGCGCCGCGCCCAGGGGGTCAGGAGGCGTTGCTGGTGGATTCCGCGACTTAGCCACAACCACGTACGGTTACTTGAAGCACGCCATGCGCTGCCCGTGCATTGACTACTTGCAGCTGGTGTTTTAGGCAATGCGACGGTTATGCGTGCCGTTATGCAGACGATTGACATGAGCGAAGGCAGACGGACATCTCTCAACCCTTTCCCAATCTGCGCACAACTGACCATTCACGGACGCCACATTCGTGCCACATGCCCTTAGGCAATCGGATCTAAGTTGTTGGCAAGCCTACGTTTTCTATAGAAAGGTCATCCAATCCATCATCGGCGCTGCTGAGACAATTTTCTCTTTTAAATCAATAACTTAGCTCTACCATCGGTAAACATTACCGAGCAAGGCGCCGGTCCTGCCACCATCGGCGTGGACATCGGCTGCATCCAGGCGCTAGTTTCTCACGCCAGCTTCAATCCGCTGGTGCCATCCCCCGCATCAGCGTCAGCAGGGCATGCGCGAGGTCCTGCTCGAAGTCGTATTGCAAACCCGCCAATTCGGGCAACTCGACCACTTGCGCGGCCATTTCCGCAGGGTTGCTGAGCGGCCAGAGCCCGATGATGAGCGGCACCGTGTGCTTCATGACCTGTTCGAAGGCTTGCACCGGCATGCCGGGCACACGGGCATGAAAGGCCTGCGCTGCGCCCTGCCTAACGGCCAGCAGGTTGCCTTTGAATTCGACCATGCGCTCGAACGACACCTTGCGCTCCAGGAAGGACGGCAGGATGCTGGTCAGCCGGCAAAGCAGGGGCCGGGCAGACACCGTCGAGGCGAAGACGCGGGCAATGTGTTCAAAGCTGGCGCCCGCCTTGCCGCCGCGCGCCAGCGCCGTGCTCAGTTCGGCATGCCAGGCTGCAAATTCTTCGACCAGCAGGTCCATCAGCACGGCCTCGCTGCTCTCGAAATACCGGTACACGTTCGACTTGGTCATCTCAGCCTGGCGCGCCAGTTCGTTGATTCCCAACTCGAGGGCAGCCGGGTTCTGGCTCAGCATTTCCCGAGCGGTGGCCAGCAGGTGGCGGCGCCGCTCTTCCTTCTGCTCGGCGGATCGGGCGCGTACGTATGAGCTGGGCGAATTCATGCGGTGATCACACTCCATTTGCTAAAAGACCATTGGTCTGCTAAATTACAGACCAGTGGTCTCTAATCTTGCCTGAAAGCGAGGGTGCCGGCCACCTCCAGCTTCACTCTCACTTCAACAAAGGCAAACATCATGGCTACCAACGTCGACTCCTGGGTTCTCATCACTGGAGCCTCCAGTGGTTTTGGCGAAGAATTCGCCAAGCAATACGCGGCCAAGGGCCACCCGCTCATTCTGGTCGCACGCCGGCTCGATCGGCTGCAGGCCTTGGCTGCAGCGCTGCAACAGCAGTACAAGGTCAAAGTCATCGTAGAGCAGGTCGATCTGTCGGACGTGGGCGCCGTCCACGCGTTGCACGCCAGCCTTCGCGAGCGCGCCATCGCGGTTGAAATCCTGATCAACAACGCAGGCCATGGCTTGCAAGGTTCATTGCTCGACACGCCGATGCAGAGCGCCCTGGACATGTTGCAGCTCGATATTGCGAGCCTGACGGTCATGACGCGGCTCTTCGGCGAAGACATGCGCGAGCGGGGCCACGGAAAGATACTGCTCGTCGCCAGCATGCTGGCTCACTTCGGCGTGGAAAACATGGCGGTCTACGGCGCAGCCAAGGCCTATGTGCTGCGCCTTGGCGACGCGTTGCACCGTGAGTTCAAGCGCGACGGCGTGACGGTGACCTCGCTCTGCCCGGGCATGTCCGACACCGGCTTTGCGCAGGCCGCCAAGCAGAAGATCACGTGGGGACTCAAGCTGCTGATGATGAAGCCGGCGCCGGTGGTGCGGGCGGGCATTCACGCGCTGCACGCTGGGCGGAGGAGCGTCGTTCCGGGCTTCAACAACAAGGCTGCGGTGGCGATGGTGTGGGCGACACCGCGCTGGCTGCACCAGGCCATTTTTGCGCGCGTCATGAACGGTTGAGTCCGCCGGCCTGAACTGCTGAGTGGTCCCGCTGCGACAAACAGCGCCCCGTTGCCGGCGCGGCAGCCGGCATTGAATCCGCGGAAGAGTGCCGTGGGTCTTGTCCGACGTGCGGATGCGCAAGCCTCGCGCGCACGTCGCAACTCAAAGGCTGAAGCTTGAGCCGTTTTCCCCACCGCTCAGGCACATGATGAACAAATCCCCCGCCCCCACCCCCGCACCCGGCGGCCAGCGCGTGCAGGCACCCGACGCAGTGAACGGCGAAGAGCCGGCCATCGGCAACGGCGACGCGCAGAGCCTCAAGCGCGGAATGAAGAAAGCCGCCGAGCGCGATGCGGCGGCCCCGACCGCCGACAGCGAGGACACGCTGAAGCGCCGCGCCGCCCGCGACACGCCGCGCGAGAACGACGCCGGCGCCTGAACTGCCAAGCAGAACTCCTCCTTTCGTCCACCAATCTCTCCGGAAACGCCATGACACAAGACCCTCGCCAAGCCGGCCCGCAGCCGCCCTTTTCCACGCCCGCCCAGCAACCGCCCGGGCTCGAATCGAAGATGTCGCCTCAGCCCGATTTCGGCGAAAAGTCGTACGTGGGCAGCGGCAAGCTCCAGGGCAAGGCCGCGCTCATCACGGGGGGTGACAGCGGCATCGGCCGCGCAGTGGCCATCGCCTTTGCACGCGAAGGCGCCGACGTGCTCATCTCCTACCTTGCCGAGGAAGAAGAAGACGCTCAGGTCACCCGCCAATGGATCGAGCGCGCGGGCAGCCGCTGCGTTGCGGTGCCCGGCGACATCTGCGAAGAGGCCCATTGCCGCAGCCTCGTGGACCGCGCGTTCGACACCTTCGGCCGACTCGATGTGCTCGTCAACAACGCGGCCTTCCAGATGAGCCACAAGTCACTCGACGAGATCTCGCCCGAGGAGTTCGACCGCACCTTCCGGACCAACGTCTACGCCAACTTCTTCCTGTGCCGCGCCGCGGCGGCGCGAATGAAGCCGGGCGCCTCGATCATCAGCACCACGTCGATCAACGCCGACAAACCCAACGCCACGCTGGTCGCCTACGCGGCCACCAAGGGCGCGATCCAGAACATATCGGGCGGCATGGCGCAACTCCTCGCCGAGAAAGGCATCCGGGTGAACTGCGTGGCTCCGGGCCCGTTCTGGACGCCGCTCATTCCTTCCACCATGCCGCCCGAGCAAGTGAAAGAGTTCGGCAAGCAGACACCGATGAAGCGGCCGGGCCAACCGGCCGAGCTGCAGGCGGTGTATGTACTGCTCGCAAGCGACCAGGCAAGCTACATCTCGGGCGCGACCATCCCGGTGACGGGCGGCGTGCCGTTCATCTGAGCAGCAACGCCCAGGCACCGGCGGCGTGCCTGCCGCCCATCAGGGACGATCGGTCCTGATGTCGGGAGCGGGCGTCGGGGAGACGCCCTGCGCCTCGGCGGCACCCGATTGCGCAGCCATCGCGGCCTTGAAGCCCGGCCGCGTCTGCAGACGCTCCCAGTAAGCTGCCACCGAGGGCGTGAAGCGCTCTGCCAGGCCCAGGTGCTCGGCCAGCAGCAACGCATAGCCGACCGACACGTCCGCCGCGGTAAAGCGGCCCGCGCAAAGGTACTCGCGCTCGGCGAGCAGCGGCTCCAGCGTCCGCAGCCGCGCCAGGAACCACTTGGCGTAGTCGTCGGCGACCTGCGGCTGCTTTCGCTCCGGCGGCTCGAAGTGCGCATACCGCAGCACGAGCGTCTGCGGAAAGGTCAAGGTCGCCTCGCCGAAATGAAGGTAGTTGAGGTACGGCCCGAAGTCCGCCTCGTCGCTACCCACATCCAGCTGGCCCGCCGAGAACCGCGCGGCCAGGTATTGGCAGATGGCGGCCGACTCGGTCATTCGCATGGTGCCGTCGGACAGCATCGGCACCGTGCCGAGCGGGTTGACCTCGAGATACGGCCGCGACAGCACGCGCGGCGGAAACGGCAGCATCTTGAGCTCGTAGGAAAGGCCTATCTCTTCAAGCGTCCACAAAGGCCGGAACGAGCGTGCGCTGACGCAGTGGTGAAGGGTGATCATTTGTCGGCGATCTTTGGTTCGCTGCGGTGTTGAAGCAGGTTGTCATTTTGAATCCATCCTCATGCGCAATCCCGCAGGCCCGAGCCGGCTCGCCAGAAAATCCAGAAACACACGCTGCACCGCCGTACTGTGCCGGCGCTGCAGATAAACAGCCGACAACCACATGTCGCTTCGAACGAACTCGGGCAGCACGGGCACCAGCCTCCCGCTCTCCACGTAGGGCCTGAGCATCACCGAGGGCAGATAGACCACGCCCGCGCCGAGCAGCGCCGCCTGGATCAGCGGGCCGGCTTCCGTTGCGTCCAGCCTCCCGCGAACCTCGACCTCGAGAGGCTGGCCGTCGGCCTTGAAGCGCCATTTCGCCATCGGATTCAACTGCGTGCTGACGAGCGCGAGGTGATGCGCAAGCTCCATGGGATGGGCTGGCATGCCGTGCTTGCGCCAGTACATGGGCGCCGCGCACACGCTCAGCTCCATGGGCAGCAGTTTTCGAACGATCAGGTTCTCGTTGGCCGAAGGGCCGAAGCGCAGCGCGATGTCGACGCCCTCCTCCGTCAGATCGACCTGGCGGTTCGAGAGCACGAGGCTGATGCTCACCTCGGGGTAGTGGCCGAGAAACTCGTTGATCAGTGCCGGCAGTTCCGTCAGGTCCATGCCGTGCGGCGCCGAAATGCGCAGCCGCCCGCTCGGCACCCGCGCACGGCCCTGCAGTTCGTCGCGCGTGGCATCGGCCAGTTCCAGTATTGGCCTGCTCCTGTCGAGCAGCAACAGGCCTGCATCCGTCAGGCTCACGGCGCGGCTGGTCCGGTTGAGCAGCCGGACGCCGAAGCGGCGCTCCAGGGTTGCGATGTACTTGCTGACCGTGCCCCTCGACAGCGCCAGATGCCTGGCGGTGCGGGAGAAGCTCCCGGAAGAGGCAACCTCGCTGAAGGTGCGCAGGAGATCCAGGCTGTCCACGGTGTTCTCCTTCTTCGTTCGCGCAGAGGAGCAACGGCTCAGGAAGATCCGAGATGCGCATCAGTGCGGTGCGCGGGCTGGCCGGCGTCGCCCGGCTTGATCCGGAACCAGATCGAATACATCGCCGGCAGGAACACCAGAGTGAGGATGGTTCCGGCGAAGGTGCCGCCGATCAGCGTGTACGCCAACGCGCCCCAGAACACCGAATGCGTCAGCGGAATGAACGCGAGGATGGCCGCGAGCGCCGTGAGGATCACGGGCCGGGCGCGCTGCACGGTCGCTTCGACGACTGCGCGGAACGGATCGAGCCCCTCTTCCTGGTTGAGGTGGATCTGCCCGAGCAGGATCAGCGTGTTGCGCATCAAGATGCCCGAGAGCGCGATGAGCCCCACGAGTGCGTTGATGCCGAAGGGCTGCTGAAACAGCAGCAAGGTGGGCACCACGCCGATCAGCCCGAGCGGGCTCGTGAGAAACACCATGACCATTGCGGAGATCGAGCGCACCTGGAAGATGATGATGAGCAGCGTGATCGCCAGCATGATCGGGAACAGCGGCAGCATCGCCTGCGTCGCCTTCTCCGATTCCTCGATGGAGCCGGCCTGCACGATGCGGTAGCCCGCGGGCAGTTTCTGCATCACCGGTTGCAGCTGCGCGGTGATCGCGGTCGATACGTCGGGCGGCTGCAGCCCCTCGGCGATGTCGCCCTGCACGGTGATCGTGGGCATGCGGTCGCGTCGCCGCATGACCGGCTCTTCCATGCGCACCTCGACCTCGCCGACCTGCGACAGCGGAATGCGCTGGCCGCCGGCACCCGCGAGCGTGAAGTCCGCGAGCCTTGCGGGATCGAGCCGGGTGCTGCCGGCCGAACGCGCCACCACCTGCACGGTGCGGATGTCCTCGCGCACGGTGGTTACCGGCACGCCGCTCAACAAAAACTGCAGTTGCTGCGCCACGGCGCTGGAGTTCAGCCCCACGGCCTGGAGGCGGTCCTGGTTCAGGGTGAAGTGCAGCGTGGGCGTGCGGGTGCCCCAGTCGGTGTTGACGGTGCGCATCATCGGGCTGGCCGCCATCACCTGCCGCACCTCTGCCGCAATCTTGCGCAGCTCGTTCGCATCGGGTCCGCTCACACGGTAGGCAACGGGAAACGGCGAGTACGGGCCGAACACCAGCTGCGTCACGCGCACCCGCGCCTCGGACGCAAGGCCGTCGGCAATAGCTTGGCGCAACCGGTGCTTCAGGGCCTCGCGCTCTTCCTGGCTGCCCGTGCGAACCACGGTCTTGGCGAACGACGGGTCGGGCAGCTCGGGCCCCATGGCAAAGTAGAAGCGCGGAGCGCCCTGCCCGATGTACGAGGTGACGATCTGCGCCTCGGGCTGCGTGGAGAGCCAGGTCTCGATCTTCGCCGTGGCGTTGCTGGTCTGCGTGATCGAGCTGCCGTAGGGCATCTGCACTTCGACCAGCACTTCGGGACGGTCGGAGATCGGAAAGAACTGCTTCTTCACCACGCCCATGCCGAGGATCGACACCACGAAGAGGCCGACCACCGCACCCGCCACCAGCCACTTGCGCGCGATGACGCGCGCCAGCACGCGGCGCAGGCGGTTGTAGCGCGGCGTGTCGTAGATGGCGGCATGGCCACCTTCGATCTTCTTGAAGTTGGGCAGCAGCTTGACGCCCAGGTAAGGCGTGAACACCACCGCAACCACCCACGAAGCGATCAGCGCGATGCCGACGATCCAGAACATGTTGCTGGTGTATTCGCCCGCGGTGGAAGGCGCGAAGCCGTTGGGCATGAAGCCCACCGCGGTAACCAGCGTGCCCGAGAGCATCGGCGCGGCCGTGTGGCTCCAGGCGTAGGCCGAAGCGGCCACATGGCTGTAGCCCTCCTCGATCTTCACCACCATCATCTCGATGGCGATGATCGCGTCGTCCACCAGCAGGCCGAGCGCGAGAATCAACGACCCGAGCGTGATGCGGTCGAAGTTCTTGCCGGTCGCGGCCATCACCACGAAGACCACGGCCAGCGTCAGCGGCACCGCGGCGGCCACCACAAGGCCCGCGCGCCAGCCCATGCTCAGAAAGCTCACCAGCATGACGACCAGCAGGGCCGCAAAGAACTTGACCATGAACTCGTCGACCGACGCGCTGATGTTCACCGACTGGTCCGTGACCTTGGTGAGGCTGAGGCCCAGCGGCAGCTCGGCGTTGATGGCGCGGGCTTCCACGTCCAGCGCCTTGCCCAGGTCGAGCCCGTTCCAGCCTTCCCGCATGACCACGCCGATCAGCAAGGCGGGCTCGCCGCCGTTGCGGATCATGAAGGTGGCCGGGTCTTCGTAGCCGCGCTTGACCGTGGCCACATCCGACAGCTTCAGGGTGCGGCCCTGCGCAACCAGCGGCGTGTCACGGATCTTCTGCAGGGTGTCGAATGCGCCGTCCAGCCGAATGAAGACTTGCGGTCCCCTGGTTTCCACAGACCCGGCCGGGCTCAGCGCGTTCTGGCTGTTGAGCGCGGCAAACACCTCCTGGGGGCCGATGCCCAGCGTGGCCAGCCGGTCGTGCGCAAACTCGACGTAGATGCGCTCCGACTGCTCACCGGCAATGTTGACCTTCTTCACCCCCGCAACACGCAGGAGCCGCTGGCGCAGCGTCTCGGCGTCGCGCACCAGCACGCGCTGCGGCTCGCCCTTGGCCTTGAGCGCGAACAGCGCAAAGGTGACGTCCGCATACTCGTCGTTGATCATCGGGCCGATCACGCCGGCCGGCAGGTTGCCCGCTTCGTCGCCGACCTTCTTGCGCGCCTGGTAGAACTGTTCCTGCACCTGCGCCGGCGGCGTGCTGTCGAGCAGTGTCAGGGTCGTGAACGCCAGGCCGGGCCGCGTGTAGGTTTCGGCGCGGTCGTAATAGCGCAGCTCCTGCAGGCGCTTTTCGAGCTTCTCGGCAACCTGGTCCTGCATCTCCTGCGCCGTAGCGCCGGGCCAGGCCGTGATGATGGTCATTACCTTGACGGTGAAGGCGGGATCTTCCGCGCGGCCCAGCTTGAAGAACGCCACCAGCCCCGCCAGCGAGATCAGGCAGATGAGGAACAGCGTGATCGATCGCTCGCGGACGGCGAGCGCCGAGAGGTTGAAGCGGCTTTCGCTCATGGGCGGGCTCCGCCTGCCGCGGGTACGGCCGCAGCGGCAGCAACGCGCACCTTCTCGCCTTCGCGCAGCAGGTGCGCGCCGAGCGCGACCACCTGGTCCCCTTGCTTTAGCTGGCCGGCCACCAGGGCACGCTCGCCATCCAGGCGCTCGACGGCCACCGGCTGCCAGCGCACGGCCGACGGATCGCCGCCGATGACCCAGACGCCCGTCGCCTTGCCGGTATCGAACAAGGCGCTGATCGGCACCTGGACGCCACCGGCCCGTGCCGGCTTGCCGTCCGCGATGTCGACTGTGACCGTCGCACCCAGCGGTGCGTTGGCGAGCGCGCCTTCGAGCACATAGCGCGCCTCGAAAGTGCGCGTGAGCTTGTCTGCCGCATCGGAGAGCTGCCTGAGCTTGACCGGCACAGCCACGCTTTCCTTGCCGAACAGCGTGGCCTGCCCGCCCGAACCGACGGCCGGGCGCAGCGTTTCAGGCAACTGCACCACGGCCTCCCTGCGCCCGGCCTGCGCCAGGCGGACCACCGGCTGCCCGGCGTTGACCACCTGGCCAGGCTCGGCCAGCGTCTCGAGCACGGTCCCATCGGCATCGGCGATGAGCTCCGAATAACGGTTCGAATTGCGCGCAACCTCGGCCTGCGCTTCCGCCGCGCTGAGCTGGGCCTGGGCGGCATCGGCGGCCGCCTTCACCTGGTCGTACGCCGAGGCCGAAATGGCACCGGTGCCGCGCAGATCGCGAAAGCGCGCTTCTTCGTCGCCGGCCTGCTTTGCCCGCGCCCGCGCGGCGCTCACGGCCTCCTGCTGCGCACGCGCCGCCAATTTCAGGTCGACGGGGTCGATGCGCATGAGCAGCTGCCCCCGCTTGACCGTCTGGCCTGCATCGACGAGGCGCTCCAGCACCTTGCCAGGGACGCGAAAGCCCAGGTCGCTTTGAACCCGCGCGGCTACGGTACCGGTGAACGAGCGCGATGCCGCCGCGGCCCCTTGGACGGTGGCTGCACGCACCAGCGGCGTTTGGGTGCGCGGATCGGGCGGGGTCTTGTCGTTACAGGCGGCCAGTGCCAACGGAAAGGCGCAGACAAGTGCGGATGTAAGGAGGCGGCGCGAGTGCATGAGGGGCCCATTGACGAATCGATCAAGGCCCCAATTCTGATAATAGTGACCAATTTAGTCAATGGTCACAACGAAATTAATCGTCTATGGCGAAAGGCTGCGCAGCACCAGACCCGACAACTGGGTCGGCGCACGCTCCGTGTGATCGGAGCTGAGCCGCAGGATCAGCGGGTTGACGTAGGGGTAGACGACCAGGTAAATGGCCGCCGCAGTTTCGTCGATCGGCGTCTTGCGCTCGAAGTCGCCGGACTCCCGCCCCTGCTTCAGCAACTCGAGCAGCATCTGCCGTATGCACTCCTCGTGCGCAATGGCCGACGGCCAGCGCTCGCTGGCCGCCGAGATGGCTATTTCGTAGAGCTTGCGGTCCTGGAAGAACAGCCGAAGGCCCGAATCCACAATGGCCTTGAACATGCGGCGCAGTTTCTCGGGCGGGCTTTCGGCCGCGTCGACCGCTGCGCGGATATCCACCTGGATCTCGCGCAGGCAGTTCGAACAGATCATTTCGCCGATCGCCTGCTTGGACTCGAAGAACTTGTAGATGTATGCCTTGGAGAAGCCGATGGCCTTGGCGAGGTCGGAAACCGTGGTCTTCTCGTACCCGTACTGGCTGAAATGCTCGGTGGCCGCGACGACGATCTGCGCGCGCACGTCGTGGTCGGCCGGCCCCCGCGTGGCAGGCGGGGAAGAAGTTGCGTTGTTCATGCCCGGAGCTTACCGCCCGGGCAAACAATCGACAACAAGTGACTAAATTGAATTATAGTCACACTCAAGTCGAATTCTTCTTCCGTTCTTCCTGCCGCTCTTCACGGAACAAAAGCCATGCTCCACCGCACCCTTGCCTTGCCCCTGCTGTTCAGCCTGCTCGCAGGCTGCGCCGTCGGACCTGACTACGCCCGGCCTGCCGTGAGCCTGCCGGACCGGTTCATCGGCGAGGCCGCCCTCGACCGGCGATCGGCCACCGCCAACGCCGAACTGGTGGCGTGGTGGACCGGCTTCGGCGACGCGCAACTGGCCCGCCACGTCGAACAGGCGCTCAAACAAAATCTGGATCTTGCGCAGGCATCCGCACGCATGGCGCAGGCCCGGGCCGGGCTCGGTGCAGCGAACGCGGCGCTGCTGCCTTCGGGCAATCTCGGCGCGCAGGCCGCCAGGGCCTACCAGTCGGTGGAGACGCCGTTGGGCCAGGTGCTGAACGCGCAGCCGGGCTTCGATCGCTACGGCAACGCCTACGAAGCGAACCTGGGCGCAAGCTGGGAGCTGGACATCTTCGGCGGCCTGCGCAGGGGACGCGAGGCCGCGCTGGCCGACTACCAGGCATCGGAGGCCGGCGCCGCCGCCACGCGCCTGGCCGTGGCCGCGCAGACCGCCGACATCTACATCACCCTGCGCGGCCTGCAAGCCCGCCTGGACATTGCGCGCCGGCAAGTCGCAACGCAGCAGGAGCTGGTCTCGAAAATCGATCTGCGCTACGGCAAGGGACTGGCCGCAGAGCTGCAGTTGCGCCAGGCCGAAGGCGCGCTGGCGCAGGTTCGTGCATCGGTGCCCGCGCTGGAAGCGGGCGAGGCCGCGGCCATGAATGCGCTCGACGTGATGCTGGGCGCGGCGCCGGGCACGCACCGCGCCGAACTCGCAGCGGCAGCGGGCATTCCCGTCGCGCCGCGCATCGGCGCCGCCGGTTCGCCCGCTGAATTGCTGCGGCGCCGGCCCGACCTGATTGCCGCCGAGCGGCGCCTTGCGGCATCGAACGCGCGCATCGGCATGGCCGTGGCCGAGTACTACCCGAAGCTGTCGCTGGTGGGAACGATTGGCAGCGCCACCTCGGTGGCCAGCGGCAACCTGTTCACCGGGGGCGCGAGCCAGGCCGCGGCCCTGCTCGGCCTGCGTTGGCGGCTGTTCGACTTCGGCCGCATCGATGCACAGATCGAACTCGCCAAGGGGCAGGACGCGGAGTTGCTCGCGGCCTACCGGCTTGCCGCACTGCGTGCGACCGAAGACGTGGAGAACGCGTTCTCCACGCTGGTCAAGCGCGAGGAACAGGCCGCCGTGCTCGCGCAGGGAGAGGCATCGCTCGGCCGGGCGCGGGGCGCGTCTTTCGCGGCTTATGAGCGAGGCGTGGTCAGCCTGATCGAAGTGCTGCAGGCCGACGAGAGCATGCTGCGCGTGGCCGATGCAAGAGCGCAGGCGCAGACGGAATCGGCGCGCGCAGCGGTCAGCGCGTTCAAGGCGCTGGGCGGCGGCTGGCAGACCGAGCCGATCAGGGCTGCAGCCATCGGCGCGCACTGAGCGCACCGAGCGCATTCGGATCTGAGGGCGCGTAGGAGAGCCACCCTCAAGAAAAGTCGTCAAAGCGGCATGGCGCTGCGCGTGCAGCGGGGTAAACATGGGCCTCAATAAGGAAGAGCAGCCATGACAACCAAGCGATATCACAAGCAGGGCGACATCGGCCGCCGATTGATGTGGACCCTGCTGGCCGTGGTCGCGATCGTCGTTGTCGCGGTACTTTTCTTCTACGGCCTCAGAGACCCATCCGAAGGGCCGGGCAACGTTCCTGCAAGCGGCGCGCCGGCTCAGCAGCAAGACGCACGCCCCGCTGCGCCCAAGTGAACAAACCCGGCAGGCCTCTGCGCACGCGTGAAAGACCTGTGCAATGCCCGAAGACGACTTGGTTTCTGCCTACCATCGATACATCGCTTGCCTGAATGAACGCGATCTCGGCCGGCTGCGCGAGTTCGTTGCTGAAGACGTCGAATACAACGGCCGCCCCGTCGGCCTGGCCGGCTACCGGGCGATGTTGGAGGGCAACTATCGGGACATCCCGGACCTGAAATTTTCCGTGCAGCTGGTGGTGGCGGATACCGCCTCCATTGCGGCTCGCCTCAACTTCGACTGCACGCCCGCGGGCCGGTTTCTTGGACTGGACATCGACGGGCGGCGCGTCTCGTTCAGCGAGAACGTCTTCTATGAGTTCGTGGACGGACGAATCAGGTACGTGTGGTCCGTGGTGGACAAAGCCGCGATAGAAGCCCAGCTTTGAAGGCGCCTGCGGGGCTCCGGAGGAAGGTAGGTCAAAACGCCCAATTCCCTGATTCGCCGCGCAGCCATGTAATAGAGCCGACGGACCGGCCTCATCCACCAACCATCAGCTCGTTGCGAGCTGTGCCGAGCCGGTCGAACGAACACCGACATGGAACCCCTCGCCCTCCTGCTCGCCCGAATCCAGTTCGGCTTCACGATTTCGTTCCACATCATCTTTCCGGCGCTCACCATCGGACTGGCGAGCTACCTGGCCGTGCTCGAAGGCCTGTGGCTGCGCACCGGCCGCAAGGTGTACCTGGACCTGTACCAGTTCTGGATCAAGGTGTTTGCCGTGGCCTTCGGCATGGGCGTGGTCTCCGGCCTGGTCATGGCCTACCAGTTCGGCACCAACTGGAGCAACTTCTCGCGCTTTGCCGGCGGCGTGACCGGGCCGCTGCTGGCCTACGAGGTGCTGACCGCCTTCTTCCTTGAAGCCGGGTTTCTCGGCGTGATGCTGTTCGGGCGCGAACGCGTCGGCCCCGCGCTGCACTTCGTCTCGACGATCGCGGTGGCCGTCGGCACGCTGATCTCCGCCACCTGGATCCTCGCGTCCAACAGCTGGATGCAAACGCCGCAAGGCCACGAGATCATCGACGGGCGCGTCGTGCCGGTCGACTGGTTCAGGGTGATCTTCAATCCGTCGTTCCCCTACCGGCTCGCGCACACCGTCACCGCCGCCTACCTGGCCACCGCACTGATGGTCGGCGGGGCGGCCGCCTGGCACCTGCTGCGCGGCCGCGACAACACGCGCGTGCGCACCATGCTGTCGATGGCGCTGTGGATGCTCCTGGCCGCCGCGCCGCTGCAGGCGGTCATCGGCGACCAGCACGGGCTGAACACGCTCGAGCACCAGCCGGCCAAGCTCGCGGCCATCGAAGGCCACTGGGAGCGCACGCCCGAAGGCGAAGGCGTTCCGCTGAAGCTCTTCGGCTGGCCCGACATGCAGGCCGAAGTCACGCGCTACGCGGTGGAGATTCCGCGCGCCGGCAGCCTGCTGCTGGCCCACAGCTGGGACGGGCAGATCCCCGCGCTGAAGGACTTCGCACCCGAAGACCGGCCGAACTCGACCGTCGTGTTCTGGACCTTCCGCACCATGGTCGGCCTGGGCGTGCTGATGATCGCGCTGGCCTTCTGGGGCCTGTGGCTGCGGCGGGGGCAGCGGCTCTATGCCAGGAAGAACTTCCTGCGCTTTGCGGTTGCGCTCTCTCCGGCCGGGCTGGTGGCCATCCTCGCGGGCTGGTACACCACCGAGATCGGCCGCCAGCCGTGGATCGTCTACGGCCTCATGCGCACCGCCGATGCCGTCTCGCCGCAGCATTCGACGGCGCAGGTCGGCTTCACGCTGGCGCTGTTCGTCGTTGTCTACCTGGTCGTGTTCGGCGCGGGCACCGCCTACGGGCTGCGCCTGATCGCCAAGGGCCCGGCCGGAGACGAAGCCGAACGTCCCGCATGGGGCGGGCCGGGCGAGACGCGAACGCCGATGCGCCCGCTGTCCGCCGCGCCCGAGGACGACCAGGCGGAGACCGACATCAGGGCCGATGCAGCCAAGGAGGGCGACCGCGATGGGCATTGATCTTCCCCTGATCTGGGCCGTGATCATCCTGTTCGGCATCATGATGTACGTGGTGATGGACGGCTTCGACCTGGGCATCGGCATCCTGTTTCCGTTCGTGCCCGCCAAGGAAGACCGCGACGTGCTGATGAACACCGTGGCGCCCGTGTGGGACGGCAACGAGACCTGGCTGGTGCTGGGCGGCGCCGGGCTGCTGGCGGCGTTTCCGTTGGCCTACGCGGTGATCCTCAGCGCGTTCTACCTGCCGCTCATCCTGATGCTGGTGGGGCTGGTGTTCCGCGGCGTGGCCTTCGAGTTCCGCTTCAAGGCGCGTGCGGGCAAGCGCCGCTGGTGGGACCATGCCTTCATCGGCGGCTCGGTCACCGCGGCCTTCTTCCAGGGGGTGACGCTGGGGGCGTTCCTGAACGGCATGCCGGTGGAAGGCGGCAACTACGCCGGCGGGGCGTTCGACTGGGTCTCGCCGTTCTCGCTTTTCACCGGTGTGGCGCTGGTGGCGGCCTATGCGCTGCTGGGCGCCACGTGGCTGGTGATGAAGACCGAAGGCCGCCTGCAGATGCGCATGCGCAGCCTGGCGCGGCCGCTGGCCTGGCTGATGCTGGCCGTGATCATCGCCATCAGCATCTGGACGCCGCTCGCGCACGAGGCGATTGCCAGGCGCTGGTTCAGCTTGCCGAATCTGCTGTGGTTTGCGCCGGTGCCCACGCTGGTGGCCCTGGTCACGTGGCGCCTGCTGCGCGAGCTGGGCGGCGAGGGGCACGCATCGCCTTTCGTGCTCACGCTGGGGCTGCTGTTCCTGGGCTACACCGGGCTGGGCATCAGCCTGTGGCCCAACGTCATCCCGCCGGACATCAGCATCTGGCAGGCGGCGGGCCCGCCGCAGAGCCTGGGCTTTGCGCTGGTCGGCGCCTTGCTGATCATTCCGGTCATCCTGATGTACACCGCATGGAGCTATTGGGTGTTCCGCGGCAAGGTGAGGCATGGCGATGGGTACCACTGACCCCGGCCCCGACGGCCGCGGCAAATGGTTGCGCCGGTTCGGATGGCTGCTTGCCATCTGGATGGCCAGCGTGGTGTCTCTCTACCTGGCCGCCCTTCTGCTTCGCTTTCTCATGAACGCAGTTGGGCTGAGCCGATGAGCCAGGGTGCCTCGACAAGCCCGCAGCACGAAGTGCTGCAGCCGACGAGAGCATGCTGCGCGTGGCCGATGCAAGAGCGCAGGCGCAAACAGAAATCAGCGCGTGCGGCGTCAGTGCATTCAAGGCGCTGGGCAAGCGGTGCGCCGGCGCAGCAGCACGGACGCCCGGCTGCACCCAGATGAACAGCGCTTCAGCGTTGCGCCTCTCGCGACCGGCTGAGTTCCGCCCGCCCTTTGGGCGTGATGCGCAAGATCACTCCCCGATGGCCTGAAACGTCGTCAGGTTCAGGGAGGTTGGCCTCAATAAGCTCGGCAGCAGCCAGCACGGCTGCGCACTGAATGTCGGCCTCTTCATGGATGGCCAACGGGAATGAGGCGTCCTCTATGCGGCGAAGGAAATTCATCGGCATAACTTCTCCTCGGTAGCGACGCGGCCAGATTACTCCCAAGCAAATTGTAGAGCTTAAGACCTACATCGCGACACGACATTGCGGCAATGGCACTTGGAAAACCGGCCGCTAATTTGTGATTCTTTTGACCGACTCGTATCCAGATCGGACGGGCAACCGGAGAATCGTATGGCGCTTTTGTTCTTGATGCGGCTGCAGCATGTGCAGCTCCCGGTCCGGGTTGTGATCCCGGAGGAGCTCCGGCATGTCTCGGTGCTTGTGGCTACCGGCTTGATCGAGGCGGATATCGGGCCGCTCAAGCAGACCGGGCGCTACGCTTCATCGCGCGTGGCCACGGTGCTTCGCATCACTGAAAACGGCCTTGCCGAAATCGCGAAGATGGGGAGTGCGCCCAAGTCCTCCGCGCAGACCTCGATGCAATTCACCCGAGGATTCCGCCTGATGTGACGCGTGGCGACGCTTCGGGCGCATGGCCCATCGTCGCGCACGCTTGCGTGCAGCAACGTCAGCAACCACACGCCGCGTCGGCCCAACCCACCCTCAGGCCGCAAGCACCTGAAGGTTGCCGGTGCCCGGCAGCGCGCGCAGCGTGGCGGCGGTTCTTACCGCATAGTCGCGGCTCAGCACCGTGCTGACCTCGACGTATTCGCAGCGCGCTTCGTTGGGTGTCAGGGTCAGCACGGCATAGCCGCGCTTGCTGGTTTCGGCGTAGCGCAGGTCGTCGACCATGCGCAGGAAGCCGTCGGCCAGCAGGTCGTTGGCAATCAGCGGCAGCGCACGCTCGAAGCCGGGCGAAGACACCGACGACGTTCCGAATTCCACCCCCACGCGCTGCCCCGAAACATCGGTGAGGTTGCCGGCCCAGGCGTTGTGCGTGTCGCCAGCCAGCGAGACCAGGTTCTTGCCCTGGTTGCGCGCCATGGCAAGCACGGTGTCGCGCGCGGCCGGGTAGCCGTCCCATGCGTCCATGTTGTAGGGCACCTTCTGCTGGGCGAGCAAGGCCCTCTGGCTGTCGCTGCGGGCGGTGTCCGGAAGCGCCTGCGCGGCCACGTAGGCGCCCAGCGTCTCGGGACTGAAGTTGGCCGCAATGCTCAGGGGAATGGTCATGCGCATCATGAGCACCTGCTGGCCCAGCACCTGCCAGGTACCGGCCGAGGCCGCCATGCGCGCGGAGAGCCAATCCACCTGCGGCTGGCCCAGCAACTGGCGCGTGGGCGCTGCCGCCTCGCCCGCCAGGTATTGGTCGAGCGTGAGCTGCCGTTCGCGGCCGATCAGCCGGGTGTCGAGCATGTGCAGCGAAGCCAGCGTGCCGAAGTCGAACGAGCGGTAGATCAGCAGCGGGTTGGCCGGGTCGGGCAGCCGCGTCGGCAGCCACTCGTGGTAGGCCTGCACGGCCGCCGCGCGCCGCGCCGCAAAGCTGCCCTCGCTCGCTTCGTCGTGGTTGGCGGCGCCGCCCGACCATGCGTTGTCGGCCAGGTCGTGGTCGTCCCACACCGCAATCATGGGAAACCGCGCATGCAGCGCGCGCAGGTCGCTGTCTGTGCGGTATTGCGCGTGGCGCTGGCGGTAGTCCGCAAGCGTCAGGATCTCATGGTCGGGTGTCGATTCGCGGTCGATGGCAATGGCCAGTTGCGACGCATAGCCCACGCGGCCGAACTCGTAGATGTAGTCGCCCAGATGCAGGACCACGTCGATGTCGGTGCGCTTGGCAATGTCGGCGTACACATTGAAATAGCCGCTCGGAAAGTTGGAGCAGGACACCACCGCCAGCCGGGCCTGCGAAACACCGCCCACCGGCAGCGTGCGGGTGCGGCCGATGGGCGAGGCCTCGCTGCCCACCACGAAGCGATAGAAATAGGTGCTGGCCGGCTGGAGCCCGGTGGCGTCCACCTTCACCGTGTAGTCGCGCTCGGGGCCGGCGCTCACCGTGCCGCGCGCAACGATCACGCCAAAACGCTCGTCGCTTGCAAGTTGCCATTCGACGTTGAGGGCGCCCGGTGCGGGCGCCGTCACACGAGTCCAGAGAATCACGCGGTCGGACAACGGGTCGCCGCTGGCAACGCCGTGCTTGAACAGCGGGCCGGTGCTCACGGGCGGACTGCCGCCGCCTCCGCCGATTCCCCCTCCGATGCCTCCGCCGCCTCCTCCACCACCGCCGCCGCCGCAGCCTGTCAGGCTCACCCCGCTGGCCGAGAACATCGCGAACAGTACGGCGTTGCGTATGAGCGAGCGTCGGGTGGTGCCGGTCAGGGCTTGCTGGGGATCTGTGCCGCCGCCGTTATCGGCGGTCTGGCTTGCCTCGTCGTTCTTCTTCTCGTTCCGAGTGCGCATGGCTGTCTCCTGATCCGCCGAGGACGAGACGCACGGCACGCCTCAATCTCCTTTCGACGTCGGCGCCATTGAAGGTGAAGACTTTGGTTTCCAGCGTAGGTTTGTACCTATGCGCGTGTCAGCCGGCAGCCAACCGAAAAAGCCGTGCGGCTAGTCGAACTGCGATCGGTCTCCGGACACCAGCTCGCGGTTGCGCCGCCGGTCGACGGCAATCTCTTGCGCAAGATCTTCGATGGCTCCGCCCACCGGCAGGTTGTACGCGCCGCGCAGCCGCACGCGCACGGCATCGCTGCTCAGCACCCGGTTGATCTGCGCATTGAGCCACTGCAGCACCGCCACGGGCGTGCGGGCGGGCGCGAAGATGCCGAAGAGCGAATCGCGATTGGCCCGCTCGTAGCCCAGCTCGGCGAGCGTCGGCACCGCGGGCAAGGCCTCGATGCGCGCGGCTGAACCCACCGCGAGCGCCTGCAGCCGCCCTTCCCCTATGTACTGCAGCTGCTGCGCGGCAACGTTGGTCGACAGCACCTCGAACTGCCCGCCGAGTGCATCGTTGAGTTGCGGGCCGCCGCCCGCGTACGGAATGTGCGTGATGGCGGTGCGGCTTTGCATGCGCACCTGCGCCAGCACCATGTGGCCGATGGTGGCCACGCCCGAGGTGGCCCACCGCACTGCGCCGGGCTGGCTGCGCGCAAGTGCAATCAGCTCCTGGAAGCCGCGGCCCGCAAAGGCCGGCGTGCCGACCACGAGCACGGGCGTGCGCATCACGCTTGCCACCGGGGCGAAGGCGCGCAACGCGTCATAGGGCACGCGCGCAACCAGTGGATGCAGCGTGATCGGGCTGATGGCCGAAAACGCGAGCGTGCAGCCGTCGGGCGTGGCACGCGCCAGCGCACCCATGCCGATGCTGCCGCCTGCGCCGGGCCGGTTCTCGACGAGCACCGGAACGCCGAGCGATTGGGCGAGCGGCTCGGCCAGCACGCGGGCCATGCCGTCGCTCACGCCGCCCGGCGGGTAGACCACGATCAGACGAACCGGCCGGTTCGGCCATTGCGCCGGCGCCGCCCGCAGCAGCCGAGGCACAGCACAGGCAGCCGCAAGGGCAATGCCGCTATCACGCACCAAGCGGCGGCGACGCAGTAAAAAACTCATGACCCGGGGTTCTCGCTCGCATGCCTGCGCAGCAGCGCGGCAAAGTGCTGTGCGGGCAGGTTGTCTTCTTCCACGCGCGACACCAGCGTGAGCGGCGCGTCGAGCTGGCCGCCGTCGGCAAGCCGGGTGTAGGCAATCGCATGCGCATGCACGCCGGTCATCGAAGCCGGCACCACCGACAGGCCGACACCCGCGGCCACGAGATTCAGGTTGGTCATCATGCGGTCCACCTCGGCCACCACGCGCGGGCGCAGGCCCTTGGCATGGCACATTGCAAGCAACTCGGCGTAGAGGCCCGGCGCGCCCGGACGGCGCACGAGGATGATGCCGTCCTCGCACAGCTTCGCAAGCGGCAGCGGCCGCGAGGCCTTGCTTCGCGCAAGGGCAAAGCGGTGGTCGCTCGGCATTGCCACCAGTACGGGTTCGCGCAGCAGCGTTTCGAAGCGCAGGCCCTCGGGCCGCGCCACCGGCACGCGCAGCAGGCCGCAGTGCAGCCGGCCGGCGTCCAGCGCCTCGGTGAGTTCGGCCGCGTTGTCTTCGCGCAGCTGCAGTTCCACGTCCGGATGCGCACGGCGAAAGGCGCGCAATGCCTCGGGCACGAAGCGGTGCGCCGCGGCCGAGCTGGTGAAGCCCACCGCCAGCGTGCCGGCCTGCCCTTTGGCCACGCGCGCCATGCGCTGCTTCATGGCCGCCATGTCCTGCAGCATGCGCAGGGCCTCCACCTGGAACAGCCGCCCCGCATCGGTGAGCGCCACGCCACGCGGGTGCCGCCGGAACAACAGCACGCCCAGCTCGCGTTCGAGAGCCTTGATGGCCTGGCTCAACGGCGGCTGCTGAATGCCCAGTTGTTCGGCGGCCCGCGTCATATGGCCGGTCTCGGCAACGGCCACGAAGTAGCGAAGCGGTCTTATCTCCATATTTTTTTCATATCGAAAGTGCCTCTTTATTTTATTTGACCCTAGGTCACCGTGCACCTATCGTCCGGCCGCTCATTCAAAAAAGCGGCCCACCGAGGCCGCATTCCGGAGACAAGTCCATGCGCAACTCGCGCTTTTCTGCATTGCTTGACGCGCCCTTTCGCGCCTGCCGTTCGTTCGTTGCGGTGGTCGGTATTTCGCTGGTTCTGGCCGCCTGCGGTGGTGGTGGCGGCGGTGGTGCCGGCGCCGGCTTCCTTCCGATCGCATCGCCCCCGCCCCCGTCCAATGGCGGCACGCCCGATACCGATCCGCCCGACAACCCGCCGCCGCCGCCCGTGCAGCCGGTGGTTGCCTGCACGGATCTCGCCGGCAAGAGCCTGCCTGCCTCGCTCATCAGCCTGCCCACGCAGGGCGCAACCGTCACCAGCGCCACGCCGGTGGCCGCAACCGACGCCGGAAACCGGCTCGGCGACTACTGCCGCGTGCGCGGTTCCATCCAGCCGATGGACCCTGCTTCCCAAGCCATCAACTTCGCAGTCAACCTGCCCGAAAAATGGAACCGCAAGACCATTCACTTCGGCGGTGGCGGCTTCGACGGCGTGCTGATCGACGGCACCGAGGTCATCCGCTTCGGCCCCGCGGGCAAGCCCGCCCCGCTTGCGCTGGGATATGCGACCTACGGCGACGATTCGGGCCACCAGTCGAGCAGCATCACCGACGGGCGCTTTGCCGCCAACGACGAGCAGCTTGCCAACTACGGCGGCAATTCGCTCAAGAAGACGCGCGACGTGGCGCAGGCGCTGGTGCTCGCGCGCTACGGCATCGAGCCCGCCTACGCCTACTTTCTCGGCACCTCCACCGGTGGGCGCGATGCGCTCAGCTACATCCAGCGTTGGCCACAAGACTACGACGGCGTGATTGCCAACGAGCCCGCGCTCAACTACACCGGTACGCGGCTATCGAACGTGGCGGTGGGCCGCGCGCTGTACAACAACGGCGGCGCCGGCTGGATGAACGTGGCCAAGACGCTGCTGGTGCAAAAGGCGGCCATGCAGGCCTGCGACAAGCTCGACGGCGCGGCCGACAACATCGTGAGCAACGTGGAAAGCTGCCGGCTGCTGAACACGCAGATCCTCGCGTCGCTGCGCTGCAGCGGCGGCACCGACGCCGGCGACAGCTGCCTTTCGGACGCGCAGCTTGCCACCGTGCGCACCATCGAATCGCCGCTCGAGTTCAGCACCTACTCGCTGGCCAACGGCGTAAAGCGTGCAGGCGGCTACAACATCCTTGAAGGCGCACTGGTGGCGGGCCCCTACACCACGCGCGACCTGGGCACGCGAAAGGTGCCGGGCAATCCCGCCACCTCGGCCGACGCCAACATGTACGTCACGGGCGACCAGTGGGTGAAGTACTTCGTCACGCGCATCGACAGCTTCGACTCGCTGGGCTTCGATCCGCTGGACCCGGGCGCTTTCGCCGCGCGCGTGAGCGAGGTGTCGGCGCTTACCGATGCCACCAACCCCAACCTCGCACCCTTCTTCGCGCGCGGCGGCCGGGTCATCATGCTGCACGGCCTGGCCGACGAGGTGATCAGCCCCAACTCGACCATCGACTACTACAAGCAGCTCATCGCCACCGTGGGCCAGGCCGCCGTGGACGAGCATGTGCGCTTCTACACCGTGCCCGGCATGGGCCACGGCACGGGCAGCTTCATTCCCAACTGGGACTCGCTCGCTGCGCTCGAGGGCTGGGTGGAGGGAGGCCTGGCGCCTGCCACCGGCGTGGCGGTCGATGCGGTGGCCGGCACTTATGGCCGCACGCGCCCGCTGTGCCGGTTTCCGGCATGGCCGAAGTACCGCGGCAGCGGCAGCCTCGACGCGGCGGTCAACTACAGCTGCGTGACCGAGGTCGGCGATCCGCTGGCCTGCCCCAACCTGCCGGCTGCCCCGACCAGCTACAAGGGCGGCAACAGCTTCGGCGAGGAACTGCGCATCGACATCGATCCGGCCACCATGGCTTACACCGTGACCATCGATGCCAGCCTGCAGCGCGCGGTTGGCACGCAGCGCAGCGGCTCGCTGGTGGCGCAGGGCAGCTGCAGCTATGCGAGCGGCGAAAGCGCGGCTGTCTTCAGCTTTGCGCCAGGCGGCGTGCTGCTGGGGGGAGTGAATGCGCCGAGCGGCGGCGGCTTTGCGCCGCTGATCGCGTTCCAGAACACCTTCGAGAACACGGCCGCACCGGCGGTGTTCAACCCGGTGGCCAATATCTTCAACGCAGTGGGCGTGCAGCAGGGCACGGGCGGTGCGACGGCGCATGCGTCTTCGGTGCGGCTGCGCAATGCGGGCACTTTCCAGTATTGCCGCGATCCGGTCACCGGCGGTTTCATGACCTACGACGCCACATGCACGCAAACGGAAAAGGGCTACATCACCTATAACACCGCGCGCGGGGCCTTCGACCTGCGAACCACCTCGCCCAGCGGCGGCGCCGTGACCACCGGCGGCACGCTCACGGGGTCGATGGTGATCGGGCTCGTGAACGGCGCCGCGGTGCCGGTGCACCTGGTGCGCGAGTCGGCCGCCAACGCCGGCCTGCGCATGTTCGGCCTGCAGCAGACGCTGACGCCCGGCACGGCGGACGGCAGCTACGCCATGGCCGCCGTAACGGGCCAGAACCGCGAGGCCACGGTAGCGGGCAGCAGCTTCAACCTGGGCGGCACCTCTGCATCCCTCAGCTACGACACACCGGTGCTCGGGGCGGTGCAGGCCGATGCGGGCCGGCCGGGCAACTTCATCTTCAACAGCGGCGTCCTCGGATTCGTTTCCACGGCAGGAACGAACGCGGCGCTGGAACTCGGAGTACGACATTGAAAAAACAACTTTCGACGCTGGCCGCGTTCGCGCTGCTGGGCACCGCGCTGCCGCTTTCGGCGCATGCGGCTTCTGCAGCCAAATTGGCACCCACACCGGCAAGTTGCCCCGCGCCCGTGCCTGAGGCCACACGCTGCTACATCGGCGAAGACGGCAGCGGAGCTTTCTACTGGATCGCCATTCCGAAAGACTGGAACCGCGGCGTGCTCGTGATGCATGCGCACGGCGGGCCGGAGACAGGGCCGCCCAAGCTGGAGCGCAGCCAGGAAGACCTGAAGCGCTGGGCGATCACCGTGAAAGCCGGTTACGCGTGGGCTGGCTCCACCTACCGCCGCGGCGGCTACGGCGTGACGATGGCGGCGGAAGACATCGAGCGGCTGCGCCAGATCTTCGTGCGCCAGTTCGGACAGCCGCAGCGCACGCTGCTGCATGGGCAGAGCTACGGCGCGGGCGTGGCGGCAAAAGCGGCCGAGCTGTACGCGCCTGCGGACGGTGCAAAGTCGCCCTACGACGGCCTTCTGCTCACCAGCGGCGTGCTTGGCGGCGGCAACAGCGCCTATGACTTCCGGCTCGACCTGCGCGTGGTGTACCAATACGTGTGCCGCAACCATCCGCGCGCCGACGAGCCGCAGTACCCGCTGTGGATGGGCCTGCCGGCCGATTCGAGACTCACTCGCGCCGAGCTGGCCGCGCGCGTCAAGGAATGCACCGGCGTCGGCATGCCCGCCGCGCAGCGCACGCCGGAGCAGGCCGCACGGCTCAAGACCATTCTCTCGGTGGTGAAGATCGAAGAGCGCTCGCTGCTCGGCCACCTGAACTGGGCCACTTGGCTGTTCCAGGACCTGGTGCAAAAGCGCCTGGCCGGCCGCAATCCGTTCGGCAACATCGGCGTGGTTTACCAGGGCTCGGCCGATGATGCGGCGCTCAATGCCGGCGTGCTGCGCTACGCCGCCGATCCGCAGGCCAAGGGCGCCCTGGCGGTCGACAGCCAGCCGACCGGGCGCACCGCGCTGCCCACGCTGGCGCTGCATGCCATCGACGATCCGACCGCTTTCGTCGAACTCGAAAGCGCCTACCGCCGCATCCGCGACACGGCCGGCACCGGCGGCCAGCTGGTGCAGAGCTTCAGCGCGGAGCGCGAGCACAGCTACCTGAGCGATTCGGAATACCCCGCGCTCTTCACCGCCCTGCTCGACTGGATCGACAAGGGCGAAAAGCCCACGCCGCAAAGCCTTGCGCAGCGCTGCGCATCGCTGGCCCAGCGCTACGACACGGACGGCAAGAACGGCTGCCACATCACCCCCGATTGGCAGCCGCCCACGCTTGAGAGCCGCGTACCGGTGCGAGCCCCCTGATTTCCATTTTTTACTTGACGGAGACTTCCATGAAAAAACTGTTCGCCTTTGCGGCGCTGACCTTGGCCATGGGCGCGCATGCGCAAGACTTTCCAGCGGGAAAGCCGGTGACCATCGTCGTGCCCTTTGCGGCCGGTGGCCCGACCGACCGCGTGGCGCGTGACCTGGCCGAAGCGCTGCGCAAGCCCCTGGGCGGTGTGAGCGTGATCATCGACAACGTGCCCGGCGCCGGCAGTTCCATCGGCGCGGCCAAGGTGGCGCGCGCCAAGCCCGACGGCTACACCCTGCTGCTGAACCACATTGCAATGGCCACCGTGCCGACGCTGGTGCGCAACCTGCCGTTCAAGGTCGAGAGCGATTTCGAGTACCTCGGCATCGTCAACGACGTGCCGATGACGCTCATCTCCAAACCCGCCATCGAGGCCGGCAACTACAAGGAACTGACCGTCTGGATTGCAGCCAACAAGGGCAAGATCAACATCGGCAATGCCGGCGTGGGCTCTGCTTCGCACCTGTGCGGCCTGCTCTACCAGAGCGCCACCAGGACCGACATGACGCCAGTGCCCTACAAGGGCACCGCGCCGGCCATTACGGATTTGATCGGCGGGCAGATCGATCTGTTGTGCGACCAGACCACCAACACCTCGCCGCAGATCGAGGCGAAGAAGGTCAAGGCCTACGCAGTCACCTCGCCCAAGCGGCTGGCGACGCCGCTGCTGAAAGACCTGCCCACGCTGGACGAGTCGGGCCTGAAGAACTTCCAGGTCACCATCTGGCACGGCCTGTATGCCCCCAAGGGCACGCCGGCACCGGTGCTGAAAAAGCTCAATGAGGCCATGAAGGCCGCATTGCGCGATGCCGACTTCATCAAGCGCGAAGAAGCCCTTGGCGCGGTGGTGGCCACCGACGGGCGCATCGAACCCGAAGGCCACAGGAAGTTCGTGGCGGATGAAATCGCCAAGTGGACGCCGATCATCAAGGCGGCGGGCGTTTACGCGGACTAGGCCCGCGCCTCCAGCGACGATTCGCGCATGCCGGAACAACAACTCCTGCGTTTGCCCTTGCAGCCGGCGATGACTACGATGTTTCCACCATTACAAGGAGCACAGACATGTCGAATCACGTCTACAAGTCGCTGGAGCTCACCGGCTCGTCCCCCGTCAGCATCGAAGAAGCGGTGCAAACCGCCATCGCCAAGGCACACGAGACGGTGCGCAATATCCAGTGGTTCACCGTGACCGAAACGCGCGGCCACGTCGTGGACGGCAAGATCGCGCACTGGCAGGTCACGGTGAAGATCGGCTTCACGCTGGAGTAGTCAGTCGCCCGGTATGTGGGGCGGACGCAGTTCCACCGCCTTGGCCGCTTTCTTGCGCAGCCTGATGTTGAGCATTTCCACGGCCAGCGAGAAAGCCATTGCAAAGTACACGTAGCCCTTGGGCACGTGGTGCCCGAAACCTTCGGCGACGAGCACCACGCCCACCACCACCAGGAAGGCCAGCGCCAGCATCTTGATGGTGGGGTGGTTGGACACGAAGCGGCCAATGGGGCTGGCGAACAGCATCATGAGCAGCACCGACACGATGACCGCGGCGATCATCACCCGCACGTCGTCCACCATGCCCACCGCGGTAATGATGGAGTCCAGCGAGAACACCAGGTCGATGATCATGATCTGCAGGATGACCGCCGCGAAGGTGGCCTTCACCGCGTTGGACTTCTGCTCGTGGCCGCCTTCGAGCGACTGGTGAACCTCGCTCGTGCTCTTCCAGATCAGGAACAGCCCGCCCAGGATCAGGATCAGGTCGCGCCCCGAGATGCCCTTGCCGAGCACCGAGAAAAGCGGGTTGACCAGGCCCACGATCCAGGCAAGCACCAGCAGCAGCCCGATGCGCATGAACATGGCCATGAACAGCCCCACCCGCCTCGCGAACTCGCGCTTTTCGGGCGGCAGTTTGTCGACCAGGATGGAGATGAAGATGATGTTGTCGATGCCCAGCACCAGCTCGAGCGCAGTCAAGGTCGCAAAGGCAATCCAGACCTGGGGATCCGTCAGGAGTTCAAGCATCGGGGTTCTTTCGCCGCGGCAAACGCCGCCAAGAAGTTCAGGAAATGTCCTGAAGTCTGCCATGACCGGTTCCGCCGCAAGGGTTTGCCCTATTTTTTAGTTATGGATCAAAACTATATTGATTACGTGAAATAACTTTATTGATGAGCCGGGCCGCCCCGGCTGAAAGGAGACAGCGATGGTTCAATCCGTGTTCTCTTCGTTCCGCCCTGCATGGGCGGCTTTTGCCGCGGCATCCCTGCTGGCGGCCTGCGGCGGGGGTGGTGGCGGGGGCGGCGGGGGCGGCGGGGTGGCTTCCCGTTCGTTCCGCCGGCCCCCCCCCGGCGGCTCCACGCCATCGGAAGCGCGCCCGGGCACGCTGCAGTCGTGCACCGATCTCGCCGGCAAGGCGGCGTTCGGCAGCACCGTGTACACCAGCGTGAGCTCCGTGGCCGCCGGCGCGCTCACCGTGGCCGGCGCGAGCACGCCCGCGCCCGAGCACTGCCTTGTGCAGGGCCAGATGAACCAGCGCACCAGCAGCGTCGACGGCAAGACCTACGCCATCGGCTTCGAGATGCGCCTGCCCGTCAACTGGAACGGCCGGTTCTTCTACCAGGCCAACGGCGGCCTCGACGGCAACGTGGCGCGGGCCACCGGCAGCGTGGGCGGCGGTGCGCCGACCACCACCGCGCTGCACATGGGGTTCGCGGTCATCAGTTCCGACGCGGGGCACTCGGGCGCGCAGATTCCGACCTTCGGCATCGATCCGCAGGCGCGGCTGGACTACGGCTACAACGCCGTTGCGCAACTCACGCCCATGGCCAAGAACCTCATTGCCAAGGCCTACGGCCGCGAGCCCGATCGCTCCTACTTCGGCGGCTGCTCGAACGGCGGCCGCCACGCGATGGTGGCCGCGGCAAGGTTCGCCGGCCAGTACGACGGCATCCTGGCCGGCAACCCCGGCTTCAACCTGCCGAAGGCCGCGGTGGCCCAGCTTTACGGCGTGCAGCAATACGCCCGGGTTACCACCGCCAACACACCGGCCGGCAAGCCGGACCTGCAAACCGCCTTTACACCCGCGGAAATGAGCACGGTGGCTGACGCGGTGCTTGCGCGCTGCGATGCACTCGACGGCGCGGCCGACGGCATCGTTGCGGATGTGCAGGCGTGCAAGCAGGCCTTCGACCTTGCCAGGGACGTGCCCACCTGCGGCGGCGCCCGCACCGGCAGTTGCCTCACGGCCACCCAGAAGAACGTGCTCGGCAACATCTTTGCCGGCGCGCGAAACAGCGCGGGCACCGCGCTCTACAGCAGCTTTCCGTTCGACGCCGGCATCAAGGGGGCCGACTGGCGCCAATGGGAGTTCTCCAATTCGCAGAACCTCGACACCGCCGCGGTCGGCTTCGTGTTCAGCACGCCGCCGCTGGCGCCAAGCCGCCCCTTCGGTATCGATTTCGCGCTCGGGTTCAGCATGGACGCCGACGCCCCGACCATCTTCGCGAGCAACGCGGTCTACACCGAATCGGCAATGTCGTTCATGACGCCGCCCGACCCCGCCAACCTGTCGGCGCTTCGCGATCGCGGCAGCAAGCTCATGGTCTACCACGGCACCAGCGATGCGGTGTTCTCGTCGGACGACACCACCCGCTGGTACGAGCAGCTGCGCACGGCCAATGGCGGCGATGCATCGGGCTTTGCGCGCTTCTTTCCCGTGCCCGGCATGAACCATTGCGGCGGCGGCCCCGCCACCGACCAGTTCGACATGCTGACGCCGCTGGTGGCGTGGGTCGAACAGGGCAAGGCTCCGGCCACGGTGATTGCCAGGGCCCGCGGCGCTGGCGCCAACGTGGTCAATGCCGAGCTGCCCGCCGACTGGTCGCCCACCCGCACGCGGCCGCTGTGCCCCTATCCGAAGACCGCGGTCTACCTGGGCGGCCCGCTCGAATCGGCCTCGAGCTTCGCCTGCCAATAGGCAGCAACGCTACAGCGCCGCCGGCTTGATCCTGCCCGCCATGCCGGCGGCACCGAAGGCCTGGAACCGGTCGATGCACAGGTCGCGCGCGGCCGCGGTCGCCTCCTTCAGGAACTTGCGCGGATCGAACTCGCTGCGGTCGCTGCCCATGGCCCGGCGCATGGCGCCCGTCATGGCCAGCCGAATGTCGGTGTCGATGTTGACCTTGCGCACCCCGTGCCGAATGCCTTCCTGAATTTCTTCCACCGGCACGCCGTAGGTTTCCTTGATCTCACCGCCGTAGTCGCGGATCACGGCCAGCCATTCTTGCGGCACCGACGAAGAGCCGTGCATCACCAGGTGCGTCTTCGGAATGCGCGCGTGAATGTCCTTGATGCGGTCGATTGCAAGAATGTCGCCGGTCGGCTTGCGGCTGAACTTGTAGGCGCCGTGCGAGGTGCCGATGGCAATGGCCAATGCATCCACCCCGGTGCGCGAGACGAAGTCGGCCGCCTGCTGCGGATCGGTCAGCAATTGGTCGTGCGAGAGCACGCCTTCGGCGCCGCTGCCGTCTTCCTCTCCCGCCATGCCCGACTCCAGCGACCCCAGGCAGCCCAGTTCGCCCTCCACCGAGACGCCGACCGCATGCGCCATTTCAACCACGCGGCGTGTCACGCCCACGTTGTAGTCGTAGCTCGCAGGGGTCTTGGCGTCTTCCATCAGCGAGCCGTCCATCATCACGCTGGTAAAGCCCGAGCGAATGGCCTGCATGCACATCGAGGGGCTGGCGCCATGGTCCTGGTGCATCACGATCGGGATCTCCGGGTACATCTCCACCGCCGCCTCGACCATCTTGCGCAGGAAAGGCTCGCCCGCGTATTTGCGCGCACCGGCCGAGGCCTGCAGGATCACAGGGCTGTCGGTCTTTTTCGCCGCCTGCATGATGGCCTGGATCTGCTCCAGGTTGTTGACGTTGAACGCCGGCACGCCGTACTGGTGCTCGGCCGCGTGGTCGAGCAACTGACGCAGCGAAATCATGGCCATGGAAAGCTCCTGTGGATGTGGGAAATGCAAATGGATGAGGTCAGCGGCCGCCGTCCTGCAGCGCCTCGGCGGCCAGCAGGCGGCGCGCACGCTCGGCCACCACCTCCGCGGTCAGGCCGAACAGCTCGAACAGTTCGCCGGCCGGGGCTGATTCGCCGAAGCGGTCGAGCCCGACCACGTCGCCGTATTCGCCGACGAACTTCCACCACAGGCCGGTGCTGCCGGCCTCCACCGCCAGGCGCGGCAAATGGCGCGGAATGACCGCATGGCGCCACGCGGCGTCCTGGCGCTCGAACACGTCCATGCACGGCACGGAAACCACGCGGGCTTCGATGCCCTCCTTTGCCAGCAAGGCCGCGGCGGCCAACGCAACGCCGACCTCGGAGCCGCTTGCCAGCAAGGCCACGCATTCCGACTGCGGGCGCCGCAGCACATAGGCGCCGCGCGCAATCGCTTCGATGCGTGCACCGTCTTCACCCGCATGCGGGAGCGCCTGCCGCGTGAGCAGCAGGCAGCTCGGGCCGTCCATGCGGCGCAGCGCCTCCCGCCAGGCCACCGCGGTTTCAGTCGCATCGGCAGGCCGCCACACATCGACATCGGGAATCAGGCGCAGGCTCGATGCATGCTCCACCGGCTGGTGCGTTGGGCCGTCTTCGCCGAGGCCGATGGAGTCGTGCGTGAAGACATAGACGACCGGCAGCTTCATCAGCGCCGACATGCGCACGCCGTTGCGCGCGTAGTCGGAGAAGGTCAAGAACGTGCCGCCGAACGGACGAAAGCCGCCGTGCAGCGCAAGCCCGTTCATGATGGCCGCCATGCCGAACTCGCGCACGCCGTAGTGCACGTGATTGCCTGTGCCCGTGCCCTTGAGCGCGCGGTGGCCCTTCCAGTCCGTGAGGTTCGATCCCGTCAGGTCGGCCGAGCCGCCGATCAGCTCCGGCATGGCGGGGCCGACCTCGTCGAGCACCTGCTGCGAGGCCTTGCGCGTGGCGATGGACGCCTTGCGCTGCTCCGCACCGGCCGCGGCCGAAGCCAAAGCATCTTCGACCTGCGCGGTGAGCGGCGCATCGGTGCGGTGGCGACGCAGCAGCTCGCGCGCAAGCACCGGGTGCTCATGCGCATAGGCCGCAAAGCGCTCTTGCCACGCCTGGTGCAATGCGGCGCCCTTCTCGCGCGCCGACCAGGCCTGGGCAACCGAAGGCGGCACCTCGAAGGGCGCGGCGCTCCAGCCGAGCGCTTCTCGCGTCAGCGCAATCTCGGCGTCGCCCAATGCTTCGCCATGCGCCTTGGCCGTGCCGGCGCGGTTTGGCGAGCCCTGGCCGATGCGCGTCTTGCAGCACACCAGCACTGGCCGGTCCGCCGCGGTGGCCGCTGCAATGGCCGCATCGAGCGCCGCTGCATCGTGGCCGTCGACATCGCGCAGCACCGTCCAGCCATAGGCCTCGAAGCGGCCCGGCGTGTCGTCGCTGAACCAGCCGCCGACCTCGCCGTCGATCGAGATGCCGTTGTCGTCGTAAAAGGCCACCAGCTTGCTGAGCCGCCACGTGCCGGCAAGCGAGCACGCTTCGTGGCTGATGCCTTCCATCAGGCAGCCGTCACCCAGAAACACATAGGTGCGGTGGTCGATCACCTCATGCCCGGGCCGGTTGAATTCTTCAGCCAGCAGCTTCTCGGCCAAGGCCATGCCCACCGCGTTGCTGATGCCCTGCCCCAGCGGCCCGGTGGTTGTTTCCACACCGGGCGTCAGGCCAAACTCCGGATGCCCCGGCGTGCGCGAATGCAATTGCCGAAAGCGCCGCAGCTCATCCATCGGCAGTGCATAGCCGCTCAGGTGCAGCAGTGCATAGAGCAGCATCGAACCATGGCCGTTGGAAACAACAAAGCGGTCGCGGTTCATCCAGCGCGGGTCGGTCGGGTCGTGCCGCAGCCGGTGGCGCCACAGCGCCTCGGCAATGTCGGCCATGCCCATCGGCATGCCTGGGTGGCCCGAGTTGGCGGCTTGCACGGCGTCCATGGCCAGCGCTCGAATCGCGTTGGCACATTGCGTGCGCAAGGCAAGGTTTTCAATCGTCATGCCGAAGATCCTGTTGATGGTTTTGTGCGGTGTGCAGGCAGTGCGCGGCGCGTCAGATCGCATAGGCCTTCTTGCGGCGCTCCATCAGGCGCAGGATCATCGGTGTGAAGATCAGCTGCATGGCCAGCTCCATCTTTCCGCCCGGCACCACCAGCGTGTTGGCGCGCGACATGAACGAGTCGTGCAGCATGCTCAGCAGGTACGGAAAGTCGAAGCCGATCGGGTTGGCGAAACGGATCACCACCAGGCTTTCGTCCGGGCTTGGAATGGTCCGCGCAATGAACGGGTCGGAGGTGTCCACCACCGGCACGCGCTGAAAGTTGATGTGCGTGCGCGTGAACTGCGGGCAGATGTAGTGCACGTACTCGTTCATGCGCCTGAGAATCACGTCGGTCACGGCCTCGGTCGAATAGCCGCGTGTGTTCTTGTCGCGGTGCAGCTTCTGGATCCACTCGAGGTTGATCACCGGCACCACGCCAATCAGCAGGTCCACATGGCGCGCAATGTCGACCTTCTCCGTCGTCACGCCGCCGTGCAGGCCTTCGTAGAACAGCAGCTCGCTGGCGGGCAGCGTCTCCCATTCGGTGAAGGTGCCGGGCTCCTGCTTGAAGGGCGCGGCTTCCTGTGCGTCGTGCAGGTACTTGCGGCTGCGGCCGGCGCCGCATTCGCCGTAGTCGCGAAACAGCGCCTCCAGTTCGGCGAACAGGTTCGCATCCTCGCCAAAGTGGCTGAAGTTGCGGTTGCCGGCGGCCTCGGCTTCGGCCATGGCTACCTTCATCGAATTGCGGTCGTAGCGGTGAAAGCTGTCGCCCTCCACAATGGCCGCCTTGACGCTTTCGCGCCGAAAGATGTTCTCGAATGTTCGCGTGACGGACGTGGTGCCCGCGCCGGACGAACCGGTAATGGCAACGATGGGATGTTTGGCTGACATGGTGGCCTTGGGGAGATAAAAAAAGCTGTGCCGCAACCGCTCTGCAACCGCTCAGGCAGCGGTCGCAAAGAGTCCGCGTTTACCGAAGAGCGGCGCCTGGTAGGTGTCCTGCGGGTCTTCGCTGTGGTAGGCCTCCACGCGCGCCACCTCTTCCGACGAACCGAAGACGAAGCCGATGCGCTGGTGAATCGACTCCGGCTCCACCGCCATCAGCCGCCGCCGCCCGGTGCTGGCCATGCCGCCGGCCTGCTCGATCAAGAATGAAATCGGGTTGGCCTCGTACAGCAGCCGCAAGCGCCCGTCGCGGCCCGATTCCTTGCTGTCGCGCGGGTACATGAAAACGCCACCGCGCATCAGGATGCGATGCGTCTCGGCCACCAGGGAGGCGATCCACCGCATGTTGAAGTCGATGCCGCGCGGCCCCTCCTTGCCGGCCAGGCATTCGTCGACATAGCGCTTCACCGCCGGCTCCCAGAAGCGGCTGTTCGACGCGTTGATTGCAAACTCGCTGGTCTGCCGCGGAATACTCAGGTTCGGGTGGCTCAGCACCCATTCGCCCAGCTGCGGGTCGAGCGTGAACGCATGCGTGCCGTTGCCCAGCGTGAGCACCAGCATGGTCGAAGGCCCGTAGATCGCATAACCGGCGCCCACCTGCTCGGTGCCTGGCTGCAAAAAGTCTTCGGGCTTGGCATCGGCGTCGAGCGTCGGCGCGCGCAGTATCGAGAAGATGCTGCCCACCGCCACATTCACATCGATGTTCGACGAGCCATCGAGCGGATCGAACAGCAGCAGGTACTTGCCGCGCGGATACTGCTGCGGCGGCAGGTAGGGCTCTTCCATTTCTTCAGACACCATGCCCGCCACGTGGCCGCCCCATTCGTTGGCGCGCAGGAACATGTCGTTGCTCAGCACGTCGAGCGTCTTCTGCTCTTCGCCCTGCACGTTCTGCGTGCTGGCGCTGCCCAGCACATCGCCCAGCGCGCCGAGCGCCACCTTGCGCGAGATTGCCTTGCAGGCCAGCGAGACGTCGGTGATGAGCGCGTTGAGCGCGCCCGTGGCACCGGGGTGGCGGCGGCGCTCCTCGATGATGTATTGGGTCAGCGTGGCCTTGCCTGCAATGGGCATGATCGTCTCCTGTTGGATTTTTCAAACTCTGGTCGTCGTCGTTTCTTCGTCGCGCCGCACGGGGCGCGACTCGCGCACCGTCAGCAGCAGCTGCTGCGGCGTGGCGACGCGCCAGGCAGGCGCCGCGCCGGCCGCCGCCGCATGGCCGCCATAGCCCCATGCCACCAGCGCCGCCGGACAGCCGGCCGCATGCGCCGCCAGCAGGTCGGCCGGACCGTCGCCCACCATCAGCAGCCGCGCGGGTTCCACACCCAACTGGCGCGCCGCAGCCTGCAACAGGAAAGGCGCGGGCTTGCGCTGCGCCGCGGCGTCGGCGCCGTAGACCCCCGCCATCGCCGGCAGCAGACTTGCGGCATCCAGCACGGCGCGTGCCAGCGGCGTCGGCTTGTTGGTCACCACCACCATCGGCAGCGTGCGGCGCAGCCCGGCGACCAGTTCCGCAATGCCTTCGAACACGCCGCCGAACTGCAATGGCGCCGCCAGCGTGACGGCATCGAACGCGCGGCGCAGCCGCAGGCGCAGTGCCTCATCGCCCGGCACGCCTTGCCGGCGCAGGGCCTGCAGGATGAGCGCGTCAGGGCCGTCGCCGATCCACGCGCGCACGGTGTCCAGGTCGAAGCGGGCCAGTCCTTCCTGTCGGAGCGCGGCATTCAGCGCCTCGCGAATGTCGGGGGCACTGTCGACCAGGGTGCCGTCCAGGTCGAAGGCGATGGCGTCGATGCCGCGCAGGTCCTTCGTCATGCGGGACACCCTTCCACGGCAAGCCGCCCCTGAAGCGCCTGGGTGCGGATCGCGTCGATGGCTTCGCGGTAGCGGCCGCCGCTGAAGACCGCGGAGCCCGCCACCAGCGTGTCGGCGCCCGCCGCGCCGATGCGCGCCGCGTTGCCGGGCTTCACGCCGCCGTCCACCTCGAGCCAGATGTCGCGCCCGCTCGCATCGATGCGGCGGCGCACCGCCTCGATCTTCGGCAGCACGCTCTCGATGAAGCTCTGCCCGCCGAAGCCGGGGTTGACCGACATCAGCAGCACCAGGTCGAGCTGGTCCAGCACATGGTCGAGCACCTGCAGCGGCGTGGCGGGGTTGAGCACCAGCCCGGCCTTGCAGCCGCTGGCCGTGATGAGCCGGACCGTGCGGTCGATGTGCTCGGTGGCCTCCGGGTGAAAAGAAATGATCGAGGCGCCCGCCTCCGCGAACATCGGGATCAGCGCATCGACCGGCTTGACCATCAGGTGCACGTCGATCGGCACCGTCGCGTAGGGCCTGATGGCCTCGCACACCAGCGGGCCGATTGTCAGATTCGGTACATAGTGGTTGTCCATGACGTCGAAATGGATCAGGTCGGCACCGGCTTCGATGACCGCCGACACTTCTTCGCCGAGCCGCGCGAAATTGGCGGACAGCAGGCTGGGCGCAATGCGCATCGGCTGGCCGGGCGGCGGCGGAGCGGTTTTCGGGTTCTGCATGTCAACAGCCCTCCCGGTAGAGCGCCTGCACGGCATTGAGCTGCGGCGCCGTGGAGGCCATTTCCAGCAGTTCGTCGATTCCGAGCCATGGCGCACGCTGGAGCTGGCCGCCGGGTTCGCCGGGCAGTGGATCGGCCGCGTCTCCGAGCCCGGGCAGCACCAGCCCCGCACCGCGGAAGTCGCTGCCTTCGGTCCAGAAGGTGGGCGTGACCAGCGTCCATAGGCCGGCCCCAAGGGCGGAGCGCAAGCCGTTGGGCGAGTCTTCGATGGCGATGGCGCGCTCGGGCGGCACACCCAGCGTTTCGAGCGCCAGCAGGTAGATGTCGGAAGCCGGCTTCTTTGCGCGCACTTGGTCGCCGCAGGCAATCACATCGAACATCGTGAGGCCGCGCGGGCCCAGCGTGGCCTGCAGCAGCGCATCTATGTTGACGGCGGTGGTGGTGCTGGCAATGGCCAGCCGCAAGCCGGCGTTCTGGGCCTCTTCAAGAAACCGCAGCACGCCGGGGCGCAGCGCAATGCCGCCGCGGCGCGCCATGTCGGTGTAGTGCTGCGTCTTTGCGGCATGGATCTCGGGCACGCGTTCGTGCAGGCGCTTCTTGTCAGCTGTGGCCAGGGGAAGCGAGTCGATGTAGGCCTTCATGCGCTCCTTGCCGCCCGTCACGGCCAGCAGCGAGCGGTACTCGGCCTGCTCCCAGTGCCAGCCGAGCCCCAGCTGGTCGAACGCAAGGTTGAAGGCCATGCGGTGCACTTCCTCGGTGTCGGCCAGGGTGCCGTCCACGTCGAATACAAGGGCTTCGATGCTCATTTGCTTGCTCCTGCTGCCGGCGCGGAATCGGCCGGCGGGTTGAAGACGCGGCTCGCCAGGATGTCTTGCGCCTCGAGCGTGCAAAGCTGCTCGCGCGTCAGGGCGTTCTCGCTACCGAAGAGGCGCGTGGCGTGGCGCAGCCGGATGCGGTCGAGCGCATTGCGGATCGACCGCGCATTGGCAAAGTGCGGCTGGCTGCGCCGGAGGCTCACATAACGCCCAAAGGTGGACACCGCGCCGTCGTCGAAGCTGTAGTTCAGCCGCCCCAGCATGAGCTGCGCAATCTGCATGAGCTCGGCTTCGCTGTAGTCCGGAAAATCGATGTGGTGCGCAATGCGAGAAGCCATGCCCGGGTTGCTGCTGAAGAAGGTCTCCATGCGGTCCTTGTAGCCCGCAAGAATCACCACCAGGTCGTCACGCTGGTTCTCCATCACCTGCAGCAATATCTCGATCGACTCCTGCCCGTAGTCGCGCTCGTTCTCGGGCCGGTACAGGTAGTAAGCCTCGTCGATGAACAGCACGCCGCCCATGGCCTTCTTGATCACTTCCTTGGTCTTGGGCGCCGTGTGGCCTATGAACTGACCCACCAGGTCGTCGCGCGTCACCGCCACCAGGTGGCCCTTGCGCACATAGCCCAGCTGCTTGAGCACCTCGGCCATGCGCATGGCCACCGTGGTCTTGCCGGTGCCAGGGTTGCCAGTAAAAGACATGTGCAGCGAAGGCGGCTGCGACTGCAGCCCCTGTTCCTGGCGCAGCTTGTCGATAAGGAGCAGCGCCGCAACGTCGCGGATGCGCCCCTTCACCGGCGCCAGGCCGATCAGCTCGGCATCGAGCTGGTCGAGCAGCGCCTTCACGCCCGAAGACTCGAAGAGCTGCTTCGGCGCCGTGGCAACGGCCGGGGCGGTGGGAGTTTCGGTGGCGTCCATGCGTGCCTCTGGCAATGCGTGCGCGTGGCGTGTTCCGCTCAGTACCGGCTGCCTTCGGGTCGCGCCTGCGCCGCGTAGCTCTCGATGCTGTAGCGGATCGTGCGGCCCGGCTCCTCGGTGCGAATAAGGCGAAAGCCCGGCTCGTTGGAGGGACGGTTGACGATGAACGACATCACCACCGACTCGGTGCCATGCGTCGAATCGAACGCCGTCACGCGGATGTACTGCTGCGGAAAGGTCTTGCGGCAGGCCGCGAGCTCGAGCATGACGCCGGCCGCATCCTTGATGTCGAACATCGGGTTGCCGAACATCTCCCAGAAGGTGTTGCGCGGGTGCGGGTCGTCGGTGTATTCGAGACCGATGGCCCAGCCCTTGTCCAGGCAATACTCGACCTGGCGGCTGATCTGCTCGTTGCTCAGGTCGGGCAAGAAGGAAAAAGTGCCTTGTGTGATTCGCATGTCGCTTGCTCCAGGAAAAAGGTGAACGGGTCGCGTCAGGCCATCGACGGCGTGGGCACGTAGTCCGACGTGTCGGTGGAGGCGTAGTTGAAGGAGATCTCGCCCCACGTGTCGAGCGCGGCCGCCAGCGGCGTGCACCACTTGGCCGCGTCGCGCAATATTTGCGGCCCCTCGTTGGCAATGTCGCGCCCTTCGTTGCGGGCCAGCACCATGGCTTCGAGCGCCACCCGGTTGGCCGTGGCCCCGGCCTGGATGCCCTGCGGATGCCCGATGGTTCCACCGCCGAACTGCAGCACCACGTCATCGCCGAACAGGTCGAGCAGCTGGTGCATCTGACCCGCATGAATGCCGCCCGAAGCCACCGGCATCACCTTGCGCAGCGCGCCCCAGTCCTGGTCGAAGTAGATGCCGCGCGGCAGGTCGACCTTGGTGTGCGTGTCGCGGCACACGTTGTAGTAGCCCTGCACCGTCATCGGGTCGCCCTCGAGCTTGCCGACTGCGGTGCCCGCATGGATGTGGTCCACGCCCGCAAGGCGCATCCACTTGGCGATGACCCGGAAGCTCACGCCGTGGTTCTTCTGGCGCGTGTAGGTGCCATGGCCCGCGCGGTGCAGGTGCAGGATCATGTCGTTCTGCCTGCACCAGTGGCTCATCGACTGGATGGCCGTGTAGCCGACGACCAGGTCGATCATCACGATCACCGAGCCGAGCTCCTTGGCAAACTGCGCGCGGCGGTACATCTCTTCCATGGTGCCGGCGGTGACGTTCAGGTAGCTGCCCTTCACCTCGCCGGTGGCGGCGCTGGCCTTGTTGACCGCGTCCATCACGAAGAGAAAGCGGTCGCGCCAGTGCATGAACGGCTGCGAGTTGATGTTCTCGTCGTCCTTCATGAAGTCGAGCCCACCGCGCAGGCCCTCATACACCACGCGGCCGTAGTTGCGGCCCGAGAGGCCCAGCTTGGGCTTGGTGGTGGCGCCCAGCAAGGGCCGGCCGAACTTGTCGAGCCGCTCGCGCTCCACCACGATGCCGGTCGGCGGGCCGGCAAAGGTCTTGACGTAGGCCACCGGAAACTTCATGTCCTCCAGCCGCGCCGCCTTCAACGGCTTGAAGCTGAACACGTTGCCGATGATGGAGGCCGTGACGTTGGTGATGGAGCCTTCTTCGAACAGCGAGAGGTCGTAGGCCACGTAGCAGAAATACTGGCCCGGGTTGTTGGGCACCGGCTCCACCTTGTAGGCCTTGGCGCGGTACATGTCGCAGGCGGTGAGGCGGTCGGTCCACACCACCGTCCAGGTGGCGGTGGACGATTCGCCGGCCACGGCCGCGGCCGCTTCGACGGCGTCCACGCCATCTTGCGGCGTGATGCGAAAGAGCGCGAGGATGTCTGTGTCCTTGGGCACGTAGTCGCCGTCCCAGTAGCCCATCTGCGCGTACTTCAGCACACCGGCCGAGTAGCGCTTCTTGGCGTCGGTGATCTGGATTGCTTCGTTCATGTTGCCCATGGAGTGCCTCTCGAAAAGAAGGGGTTTGGTGCTGTCTGGTGAATTGAATGTAGGCCTCGTGAAAGATTAAGAAAAATTAAATCTTTTGACATTCACATTTGCCAAAACTAATATCACAGTCATGCCTCTTTCCAAGCACGCGAGCTTTCGCCAGCTCGCCACCTTTCATGCCGTGGCGCGGCTCGGCAGCGTTTCACTTGCCGCGGACGAAATGCACCTGACGCAACCGGCGGTGTCGATCCAGATCGGTACGCTCGAAGAATCGGCCGGCACGCCGCTCGTGCAGCGCACGGGGCGCGGCATACGGCTTACCGAAGCGGGCGAACTGCTGGCGGGCTATGCGGGCCGCATCCTCGACCTGTGGCGCGAAGCCGGCGACGAAATGGCCATGCTGCAGGGCGTGTTCTCGGGCACGCTGCGTGTGGGCGCGATCACCACGGCCGAATACCTGCTGCCGCCCATATTGGTGAACTTCGCCAAGGAACATCCGAAGGTGAAGGTCAAGCTGCAGGTCGGCAACCGCGACGAAATCGTGCGCATGCTCGCGGGCCAGGAGATCGACATCGCCATCATGGGCCGCCCGCCCGCCGAGCTGAAGACCGACTCCAGCGCCTTCGCCAAGCACCCGATGGCCTTTCTCGCGGCGCCGAGCCATCCGCTCATGTCCGCGGCCAAGCCCACGCTTGCCATGCTCTCGGACACGCGCATGCTGGTGCGCGAGCGCGGTTCGGGCACCCGCACCACGGTCGAACGCTTCTTCAAGGACCAGGGGCTGCCGCTGCGCATCGGCTCCGAGCTGTCGAGCAACGAGGCCATCAAGCAGATGTGCGCCGCGGGCTTCGGCATCGCCTTTCTGTCGATGCACACCTGCGTGCTCGAGATGAACGCAGGGCTGCTGGGCGTGCTGCCCGTGCCCGGCAACCCCGTGGTGCGCGACTGGTACGTGATGCACCTCGCGTCGCGGCAGCTGCCGCAAGTGGCGCTGGCTTTCGAGGAATACCTGCGCATGCATGGGCAGTCGCAGATCCAGCAGCAGCTGGGTTCGCTGCCCGCGGCGCGGGCGCCGACAAAGAAGCGCAGCGCACGGCGCGCTGCCTGAACCGTTCGGCGCGTGGGCTCAGGCGCCCAGTTGCACCCGCATGCCGACCCACACGGCCCGCGGCGCGCCCGGCGCCACGAACTGCGAGTTGCGCCACGCGTCCGGAGACGCCACCACACCGCTCGCGTCAAAGCCGTTGTGGCCCAACTGTCCCGCGGTGGCATAGCGGCGGTTGAACACGTTCGCCACCTTGGCAAAAAGCTCCACGTTGCGCCCGAGCTTCCAGCGCGTGGTGAGGTCGAGCAGCGCATAGCCGCCGATGCGGCCGCTGCCGCTGAAGTCCGCTCCGTCGGGCACGTGCAGGCCGTTCTCGTTGCCGCGCACGGTCTGCCGCGAATACACGCGGTACTGCGCGCCCAGGCTCCAGCTGGGCGTGATCCGCCAGTCGACATTGAGCTTGAGCGAATGCGCCGGCAGGCCCGGCAGGCGGTCTCCGGGGCGCACCGCGATCTCGCCTTCGCCGGTGCAAGCGGGGCTGGTCTCTTCGGTGCTGTTCGATTCGGACACCAGGCACGCCGGCGAGTCGTACCTTGCGCGCAGGTAGCTGTACGACAGCGACCAGTCGAGCTTGTCGCTCTGCTGCGAAAGGCCGAGTTCCACGCCTTGGCGCAGGGTGCGTCCAAAGTTGCTGAAGTAGCCGCGCGAGAGCCCGCTGCTGACGAACAGCAGGTCGTCCTTGTTGACCGTGCGGAACACCGATGCGTTCCACCGCAGCCCATGGTCGAGCGTGCCGCGCAACCCGGTTTCGAAGGTCTGCGAAACCACTTGCTTGAGCGGCGGATCGGACTGCAGTGCATTGGGCAGCACGCAGGCGTTGGCCGGGTCGGAGCAGCCCAGCTCGATAGGGCTCGGCGCGCGGCTGCCCTGGCTCCAGCCGGCATAGGCCGTGAGCCGAGGCGTGGCCTGCCACGTCAGGCCGATGGCAGGGTTGAACTTCTTGTAGCGGCCTTCGCCGTCGAGCTGCGTGGAAAGCCCGAGCAAGGCCCGCCCGTCGTCGCGGGTGGACACGCGGGTGTCGTTGTAGCGGCCTGAAAGGCTGAGCTGCAGGTTCGGCTGCAGCGTGATCAGGTCTGAAATATAGATGCTCGTGGTGCGGCTCTTGCCCGCGAGCAGTGCGTCGGCCTCGGCTTCTTCCTGCGGCACCACGGCGCGCGTGCCGACGAGAAAACCCTCCGCCTCGGTCTGCAGGAAGTGCGTGCGCGCACGGTCCACCGAGGCGCCGAAGGTCAGCTGGTGAATGCCGGCCGTGTAGGTCGACTGCAGCGCCACGCCCTCGCCGCGCTGCCGCGTGTAGGTGCGGTTCTCCACGCCCGTTTCTTCGACCTCGGGCGGTTCGAAGTCGTCGTTGAGGTCGCCGTTGAGCGTGCTGTAGCGCGAGCGCCGCGTGTAGGCGGTCATGGAAATCGTCTGCACGTCGCTCAGCCGGTAGCTGGCGTTGAGCGTCAGCATCGACATGCGGTTGTCGGTGCGGTCGGGCCGCGTGTACACCTGCCTGCGGTTCTGCGACAGCATCGACTCGGGCAGCAGGCCGTTGCCGATCATGCGGTTGTCTCCGTGGGTAAAGCTCAGGTCCCAGGAGAGCTTTCCGCTGTCTTGCCCCACCTTGGCAAACAGCTGCCGCACGCGCGAAGGCGAATAGTTGCGCCAGCCGTCTTCGTTGAGCCCGCCAAGCGCGAGAAACAGATGTCCGCCCTCGCCCAGCTTGCGTCCGTGCGTGAGCTCGGTGCTCACGCGGCCGAAGGAGCCGGCCTGCAGCTCCAGCTCGGTGCCCGGGTGCGTATCGCCCCGCTTGGTCTGCAGCGACAGCGCACCGCCGAGCGTGTTCAGCCCGAACAGCGGGTTGGAGCCCGGCAAGAGCGTGATGCTCGAGATGGCCGCCCTCGGAATCAGGTCCCAGTTCACCACGTCGCCGAAGGGCTCGTTCACGCGCACCCCGTCCTGGTACACCGACAGGCCCTGCGGCGTGCCCAGCACCGGGCTCGCGGTAAAGCCGCGGTAGTTCACATCGACCTGGTACGGATTGCCCTGGATTTCGTTCACGTTCACGCTCGGCAGCTGCGTGGACATGAAATCGGGGAGGTTCAGGCTCTGCGCGCGGCGCAGGCTCCGGTCGTCCGCCGTCTGCACGTTCGACGGGATCTGGTCCTTGGGCACCTCGATGCCCGGCACGGGCGTGGTGCTGACCACTTCGACGGCCGGCAGGCTGCCCGGCTGCGCCGCGGCTTCTTGCGCCTGGCCCGGCATCGGGCACGCCGCCGCGGCCACGGCAAGGCCGATCAGCCGGCGTGGGGTCTTTTTTAGATGCTTGGTCGGTCGGCTCACGAATGCTCCTCCTTTTCAAGTGCCGGTGCGCGTAAGGCCCAGCTTCTCCACCATGGCGCGCTCCTGCGCGAAGATTTCTCGGCAAGACTGCGCGTACGCTTCCGGCCCGAGGTAGTCGACCTCCTGGTCGTACTTGGCCAGCTCGTCCTTGAAGCGCTGGTCGAACATGGCTTTCTTGAAGGCGTCATGCAGCACCTTCACCACGGCCGGCGGCATGCCGCGCGGCCCGGCCAGCCCGTAAGGCGACTTGGCCACGATGTCGAAGCCGAGTTCGCGCAGCACGGGCACCTGCGGCCAGCGCTTCGACCGCTCGCCTGAAAAGATCGCCAGCAGCCGCAGCGTGCCCGCATCCACCGCCGGGCCGAAGCCGGTGGAATTGACGCCCGCCATCACCTGGCCGCCCGCAATCGCGTTCAGCTGCTCGGCCGTGCCCTTGTATGGCACGTGGATGTAGCGCAGGCCGCGCGCCGTGAACAGCCCTTCCAGAACCATGTGCGGCGTGGTGCCGATGCCGTTGGTGGCAATGGTCAGTTCGCCGGGCCGCGCACGCGCAAATGCGAACAGGTCTTCGAGCGAACGCGCCGGGCTGCCCGCCGCGACGAGCATGCCGAAGGTGACGCTGGACACCTGGACGATCGGCGTCACGTCACGGATAGGGTCCCACAGCACCTTTTGCGTGTGCGGTGCGCGAAACACCGGCTGCGGCATCTGCGCGATGGTGTAACCGTCGGGCCGCGCCTGCTGCAGCACCGGCATGGCCAGCGTGCCACCGGCGCCGCCACGGTTTTCGGTCAGCACCGTCTGGCCCAGCGGCACGGAGGCCAGTTCGGCAAGAAGCCGCAGCGAGATGTCGGTGGCCCCGCCGGCGGGCCACGGCACCCACAGCGTGACAGGGCGCGAGGGAAAGGGTTCGGTCGAAGCGGCAGCGCGCGCCAGGGGCAGCGCGGCCAGCGCCAATGCGGCCGCATCGCACAGCCAGCGGCGCCGGGTGGAACTACCCTCTCCGCTCATGGCCCGCCTCCTCCGCGCTTGGTCAGGCCGCCGAAGCCGCGCTGCGGGTCGTAGCCCCAGCAGGCAAAGCCGAAGAAGACGATCAGGCAGCCCAGCACCACGTAGGGCGCGAGTCCCGGGTCCTTGCCGTAGAGCGCAAAGCGGATCCACTCCACGGCGTAGGTAAACGGGTTGAAGCGCGCCAGCTGGTACACCCATTCGGCCCCCGACTCCTGCAGCTTCCATAGTGGATAGAGCGCGGTGGACAGGAAGTACATCGGAAAGATGACGAAGTTCATCGTGCCCGCAAAGTTCTCCAGCTGCTTGATGTGTACCGACAGCAGCAGCCCGAGCGCGCCCAGCATGAGCGCCCCAGCCGCGAGCGCCACCAGCGCATGCAGCCCGGCAAGCGACAGCAGCGGCAGCTCGGTGCCGATGAGCGCCGCCACGATCACGAACACCAGCGCCTGCAGCACAGACAGCAGCGCGGTGGCGCACAGCTTGGAGAACAGCAGCCATGGCCGCGGCAGCGGCGCCGTCAGCAACAGGCGCATCAGCCCCATCTCGCGGTCGTACACCATGGCCAATGACGACTGCATGCCGTTGAACAGCAGCACCATGCCGACCAGCCCCGGCACGATGTAGACGTCGTACGGAATGTAGGTGTCATAGGGCTCGACGATCGCCACGCCGAACACGTTGCGAAAGCCCGCCGCAAAAACAGCCAGCCACAGCAGCGGCCGCACCAGCGCCGACACCAGCCGCCCGGTCTGCTGCGAGAACTTGTAGAGCTCGCGCAGCACGATGGCGCGCATCGCCTGCAGCGCGTGGCCGAGGCCCCGCCGCGCGGCCGGCCCGGCGTGCTCGCTGGAGGGCGTTTCGGTTTTCAGCGCGCGTTCGGACATAGCTTCTCCGGCGCATCGGCCCCCAGCGTGTCGAGCACATTGCGGGCATGCAGCACGCCTTCGGCCGGCGCCTGCGCAATCACGCCCTGGCCGTCGGTCAGCAGCATGGGCTGGCGCAGCTGGCCGTCCCAGGCGCGAAAACTCAGGCCGGTGCCCTTGGAGCCGTCCAGCGCACTCTTCGCGATTGCCTGCGCCCAGGCCGCGTTCGGGCCCTTGGGCGCCGCAATGGCGATGGCCGCCAGCGTCTTGCCGGCCATCCACGCAGACCAGTCGTGCGCCGTCATCGGCCGCTTGGCGGCCTTGGCAAATCGCCGCGAGACCTGAGGCGCACCATACCGCTCGAACTGCGCATGCCAGGCCAGCGCCACCAGCCCGCCGTCGCCCACCACCGGACGCGGCAGCACGGTGCGGTAAGGCAGCGTGCGGGCGAACTCGCCGTCGCTGTCGACCACCCACACGGCGTCGTAGGTGTTGCCGGCCGTAAGCAGCAGCGGATTGGCCAGGTCGCGCTCGCGCGGGTCGGCCGAGAGCTTGAACGGCTTGGTGGCCACCACCTGCAGGCCGTAGCGCTTGATCGACGCCTGCGCGGTGGCCGCGCGCAACGCGTCCTGCGGGCTGCCGCCCACCAGCACAAGCAGCTTGCTCCATTTGCGCGACACCAGCGTCTGCGCCAGCGCATCGCTGCGCATGCGCTCGCTGGGCATCAGGTGGAACAGGCGCGCGCGGCAATCCTGCTGCCGCAGGCGGTCTGATGCGTCGCCCAGGTTCAGCACCGGGAGCTTCACTGCATCGGCCACGGCCAGCGTCCAGTCGGCGGGCAGATCGGTCAGCAGGACCGCGGCGCCCGCTTTCTCGGCCGCCACCGCCGCTGCGCGTGCCGCCGAAATGGAATCGGCCGGCGCGGTGGAAAGCGACACTTCGGTTCCCGCGGCTTCGAGCTCGAACTTAGCCTCCTCCAGGGCCACTTCGAGCCCGTCGGAAAGCGGTCCGCCCGGATGGCCGAGGTAGGCGCGTTCGAGCCGCGAGCGCTCCATGCGAGGGTCGTCTTCAGGCGCGATCAGCGTGGCCTTGAGCACGGCCGCACTCGCCACGACGGGCGCAATGAGCGACACGAGCGCCGCTGCCGTCAACCAGGCGCCCGCTGACCTTTGTGCCGGTGCGCGCATCCTCATTCGACGATCACGAGCCCATAGGGCACGCGCCCTACCGGAACGCTCTTCACGGCCTTGGCGCCGGCCACGTCGACCACGGTCACGTCGTCGCTCAGGCCGTTGACCACGTAGAGCCGCGCCTGCGCCTTGTCGAGCGTAACGTTCCAGGCCCGCTTGCCCACCAGCACCAGCGGGCCCACCTTGCGGCCGGGCACGTCGACAAAAGCCACGTGGTTCGCACGGCCCAGGCCCACGAAGGCCCGCTTGCCGTCGCTCGTCATCTGGATGCCCACGGGCGTGATGTCTTCGGCGCGCGCGCCCTTCACTTCGAACTTGAGCGTGTCGATCACCTCGTTGGTGGCGGTCGAGACGATGCTGACGCTCGCGCCCAGCTCGTTGGTGATCCACAGCTCTTTTCCGTCCGGCGTGATCGCCATGCGCCGCGGACGCTTGCCGGCCTTGATGTTCTTCACCACCTTGCCGGTGGCGGTGTCGATCACGTGCACGAGGCTGGCCACTTCGGAGGTCACGTACAGGGTCTTGCCGTCGGCGCTCACCTTCACGCCCTCCGGCTCCGCGCCCACCTTCACCGAGCGCAGCTTCTTGCCGCTGGCCGAGTCGATGAAGCTGGTTTCACCCGCGTCTTCGTTCGAAACATAGATGACCTTGCCGTCCGGCGAGAGGTCGAAGGCCTCGGGCTCGTCGCCCAAAGCAATGCGCCGCACCGACTTGCCGCTGGCGGGGTCGATCAGGTCGGCCTGGTTGGAGTCGGTGCAGGCCACCATGATCTGGCGCTCGGGCGTCAGCTGGATATGGCGCGCGCGCTTGCAGGTGGCAATGGTGCCCTTCACGGTCAGCGTTGCCAGGTCGATCATGGTCAGCGCGTTGTCCTTCTCGCTCGAAACGTAGGCCGTTCCCTGCGCCAGCGCGGCGCCGCCGGCGGCCAGTGCGAGTGCGCTAGCGGCCGCGCGAAGCAGCGCGCCGGGACACTGAAGGAAAGAAAGTTGCGGCATGCGATGTCTCCATTTTTCTTTGACTCGAATTTCTTCTTGTTCAGGCGGTGCGTGCGATGAAGCCCGCCTCCAGCGTGGTGCCGCCCAGCAGCTGGGTTACCTGGGCCGGCGTGCCGTCCGCCAGCAGCGCTCCCTTGTGCAACACGAGCACACGGTCGGCCTCCTCGGCCTCTTCGACCCGATGCGTTGCCCACAGTACGCACACGCCGCGTTCGCGCACGTCTGCGCGCAAGGCCGCCAGGAGGTCCTGGCGCGATTTCGGGTCGAGCCCCACGGTGGCTTCGTCCATCAGCAGAACGGCGGGCCGGTGCAGCCCGGCGCGCGCGAGCTCGACCTTGCGCCGGTTGCCGCCCGACAGTTCGCGCACCTTGCGGTCGAGGTCGGCATCGATGTTCAGCCGATCGCAGGCCGATGCAATGCGCTCTTGCGCGAGCCGCCGCGGCAAGCCGTGCAGGTCGGCCTGGAACAGCAGGTTGCGCCTGATGCTCAGGTCCAGGTCGAGCGACATCTGCTGGAACACCACGCCGATGTGCCGCAGTGCAGCAGTGGCCGAGCGGCGCAGCGAATGGCCGGCAACCTCGACCTCGCCTTCGTCGGCTGCGAACATGCCCGTCAGCACCTGGAACAGGGTCGACTTGCCCGCGCCGTTGGGGCCGAGCAGCGCCACAAACTGGCCTGCGGGCAATTGCAGCGACAACGACCGCAGCGCCGTGCGCGTTCCATAGCGCTTGGTTAAGTCGATGGTTCGCAGCATGTAGATCAGTGAGATTTGTCGAGCTGTCCGGGCTTCGGTGGTGTTGGCAGTTTGCTGTCGAAGCCGCAAATTCTGTGCCTCTGTCCGGCAAGGGTTTTCACTGTGATGCGTCCCTGTTCATTTGCGCGCGCAAGCGGCCCCCTGCTGCTCATCCGCGCCGGGCACCCGTACTTCGCACGAGACACTTTGCGTCAAATTTGGATGCGCACACAAGGCGCACGCAAGCGTATGCGTGTTGTGCTGCGCTGCGCAATGTGCCGAACGGCCCGGGATTTCCCTAGGTCCGATGCGGCTTGCGGCCCGCCGTCACAAGCTGCGCGCTGCCACGCAGCGCAAGCGTCCCCGCGAGTGAAGCCCGTGGCCGTCGCAACCGGCGCGCGATGCGATGTGGGCCCGGCACGGCTGAAAACGGCAGGCATGGATGTTGCGGACCGCAGCATTCGCCAAAGCGATCGAAAGATCCGCTGGCTGCTGCCAGATCCGTGTTCGAAACCCACTGAAATGTGAGGAGACATATATGAAGTTTTCCAGGCAGATCGCCGGCCGTCTCGTACGGCATGTCGGCGTCGCGGTGTTGGCTCTTCCGGCTTTGGCGCTAGCCAATGCCGACGTGGAGCAAAACATCGCCAACTCCAAGAACTGGGCCACGCAAGCGGGCGATATGTTCAACCAGCGCTACAGCAAGTTGAATCAGATCACCAAGAGCAACGTGGGCAAGATGCAGGTCGCGTGGACGTTCTCCACCGGCGTGCTGCGCGGACACGAGGGTTCGCCCCTGGTGGTCGACGGCACGATGTACCTGCACTCGCCGTTTCCCAACAAGGTGTACGCACTCGACGTCGAAACCCAGAAAATCCTCTGGAAGTACGAGCCCAAGCAGGACCAGTCGGTCATTGCCGTCATGTGCTGCGACACCGTGAACCGGGGCCTCGCCTATGCCGAGGGCAAGGTCTTCCTGCAACAGGCGGACACCACGCTGGTGGCGCTCGACGCGAAGACCGGCAAGGTGGCGTGGACGGTGAAGAACGGCGATCCGAAGGTCGGCGCCACCAACACCAACGCCCCTCACGTCTTCAAGGACAAGGTCATCACCGGCATCAGCGGCGGCGAGTTCGGGGTGCGCGGCTTCCTGGCCGCCTACAACATCAAGGACGGCAAGCTGGCGTGGAAGGGCTTCAGCACGGGCCCCGACGAAGAAATGCTGATGGACCCGGCCAAGACCATGACCTGGACCGACGGCAAGCTCGCGCCGGTGGGCAAGGACTCTTCGCTGAAGACCTGGAAGGGCGACCAGTGGAAGATCGGCGGCGGCACCACCTGGGGCTGGTACAGCTACGACAAGGCGACCAATGCCGTGTACTACGGCACCGGAAACCCGTCGACCTGGAACCCCTCGCAGCGTCCCGGCGACAACAAATGGTCGATGAGCATCTTCTCGCGCGACGTGGACACCGGCAAGGTCAACTGGGTCTACCAGATGACACCTTTCGACGAATGGGACTTCGACGGCATCAATGAAATGATCCTGGCGGACATCAACGTCAAGGGCAAGCCGACCAAGGCGCTGGTGCACTTCGACCGCAACGGCTTTGCCTACACGCTGGACCGGGTGACCGGCGCGCTGCTGGTGGCCGAGAAGTACGATCCCAAGGTGAACTGGGCCACCCACGTGGACATGAAGACAGGCCGCCCGCAGGTGGTTGCCAAGTACTCCACGGCGCAGAACGGCGCGGACGTCAACACCAAGGGCGTCTGCCCCGCGGCGCTCGGCAGCAAGGACCAGCAACCCGCCTCCTTCGATCCCAACACCAAGCTCTTCTACGTGCCGACGAACCACGTCTGCATGGACTACGAGCCGTTCAAGGTCGAATACACCGCGGGCCAGCCGTACGTGGGCGCCACGCTGTCGATGTACCCCACGCCGGGCAGCCATGGCGGCATGGGCAACTTCATTACCTGGGACGCAGGCACCGGCAAGATCGTGCAGACCAAGGCCGAGAAGTTTTCGGTGTGGAGCGGCTCGCTGAACACCGCCGGCGGCATCTCCTGCTACGGCACGCTGGAGGGCTACCTGAAGTGCGTGGACGCCAAGGACATCAACAAGGAGCTCTTCAAGTTCAAGACGCCGTCGGGCATCATCGGCAATGTGTTCACCTATGAGCACAAGGGCAAGCAGTACATCGGCGTGTTCTCGGGCATTGGCGGCTGGGCCGGCATCGGCATGGCAGCCGGCATCGATCCCGAGAAGAGCACCGAAGGTCTGGGCGCAGTCGGCGGCTACAAGGAACTCGCCCAGTACACCGAGCTCGGTGGTTCGCTGACGGTGTTCGCGCTGCCGAAGAACTGACGAGACCGCAACCCGCGAGAAATGAAACGCGGGGCCGGGAGAGCGCACTCACGAGAGGGCTCTCCCTTGTATTTCCCACAATATCGGAGACCCTGGAGCCATGAAATTCCGTACGTCAGCGTTGCTGTCTTCTCTTTTTCTGATTGCAGGCGTGGCCTGCACCCTGGCCGTCGCAGCGCCGGACCCGGCGCCCTACAAGGTGACCGATGGCTACAAGGTCGACCCCGAAACCATGAAGGGTTTCCGTACCTGGCGCTCCGCGGCCTGCGACCGTTGCCACGGCCCCAACCAGGAAGGCATGGTGGGACCTTCCCTCATCAACAGCCTGAAGACCCTGAAGAAAGAAGAGTTCATCAAGGTCGTGCGTGACGGACGGCTCGACAAGGGCATGCAGAGCTTCGGCAACAACCCGGCGGTGATGGAAAACATCAACCAGCTCTATGCCTACCTGAAGGGCCGGTCGGACGGCGCGATTACACGCGCCCGCGTGGAAGAAAACAAATGACCGCCCGGCCGCGCGCTGGCAGGCCCGTTGCTTTCCGCGCTCGCCTCGGGGCGGCGCTGGCGGGCGTGGCATGCTGCTGCGCGCTGGTACCGGCCGTGGCCGTGGCCCAGGAGACGCCGCCGCGCAAGGCGCTGCGCGTGTGCCAGGACCCGAACAACATGCCCTTCTCCAACAACAAGGGAGAAGGCATCGAGAACCGCATCGCCGAGCTGTTCGGCAAGACCCTGGGGCTGCCGGTCACTTACTACTCGTTTCCGCAGCGGCTGGCCTTCTTTCGCAACACGCTGCGCTACAAGCTGCCGGGGCAAGACTATCCGTGCGACATCGTGATGGGCGTGCCCGTCGGGCTCGATGAGGTTTCGGTCACCAAGCCGTACTACCGCTCGACCTATGCGCTGGTGTTTCCCAAGGGCAAGGGCATGGACAACGTGGCTTCGGCGGAAGACTTCCTGAAGCTCGATCCGGCCAAGCTCAAATCGCTGCGCATCGGCATCTACGACCGTTCGCCGGCTTCGCAATGGCTCAACCGGCACGGCCTGCTGGAGCAAGGCATTCCCTACAAGCTCATGAGTGCCGATCCCGCCCAGTACCCGGGCGAGATCGTCGAGCGGGACCTGGCCGAAGGCAAGCTCGACGTCGTGGTCGTATGGGGGCCGATTGCGGGCTTCTTCGCCAAGCGCGTCAAGACGCCCGACCTTGTCGTGGTGCCACTGAAGTCCGAAAAAGGCCTCAAGCTCGACTACCAGATGGCCATGGGCGTGCGCTACGGCGAACGCGAGTGGAAGCAGCAGATCGAGGGGCTGATCGAATCCAAGGCGCCAGAGATCCAGGCCATCCTGAAGGAGTACGGTGTCCCGCTGGTCGATGCATCTTTCGGAGCGCCCAACAACTGATCGGGTCTTTCATGCGCTTCGCCATTGCCTTCCCGCTGCGCACCTCGCTCCGTGCCTCGCTGTGCGCCCTGCTCCTTGCGCCCATCGGCTCGCACGCCGAGACCGACAAGCGCGACTTCTCGCAGGCGGAGCGGCTGCTGTTCATGACGCCGCAGCTCAAGGGCCTGCAGGCGCCCATGCTGCTTCGCTACACCTTCGGCAAGACCGGCACCTTCGAGCAGAACTTCGACGACAGCGTGACCGTGGCGCTGAGCGCCAAGGCCGACGGCCGATGCTGCGACGCCAAGGGCGCGTTTCTCAGCGACGCGCGCAAGGTGCAAGTGCCCGACGTGCCCGCAGCCGAGGGCAACCCGGTGATCCTCTATTTTCTGGAGCACGACGTGCGCGAGATGAAGCGGCTCACGCGCGGCTCCGACTATCACTTTCGCAAGCGCATCCGCATGGCGATCTACCAGGCCGCAGATGTGCGCGACGTGTCGCTGCGCTACCAGGGCCGCACGGTCAAGGGAAAGGAGATTGCGTTCAGTCCCTTCCTGGACGACCCGAACCGGCCGAAATACGAAAGGTTTGCGAAGAAGAGCTACCGCTTCACGCTGTCCGATGCCGTGCCGGGCGGCGTGTACGGCATTCGCACCTCCATACCGGGCGAGAGCGCCGCAGCCCAACCCCTGCTCGTCGAAGAGCTGCTCATCGACGGTGCCAGGGCGCCAGCGCGCTAGCGCCGCTTTTCCGAATTTCCAGCGAAAGCCATGACAAAAAACATTCTCCGCATTCTTTGCCTCCTGGCCCTTCCGGTGGCCGTGCACGGCGCTCCGCGCACGAACAACGACTTTCCCACGGTAGACCGCGTGCTGTACGTGCAGGAGTGCATTGCCGCTCATCCGGACGCCGGCAATTTCGAGATGACGAACAAGTGCTCTTGCGCGCTCGACGCACTTGCCAAGGAAATCAAGTACGACGACTACGTGCAGCTGAGCACCGCGGCCAAGGCCACCACCATCGGCGGCGAGCGCGGCGGCTACATCCGCGATTCGGAAAAACTGCAGGCCGACATCAAGCGCTACAAGGCGCTGCAGGCCAAGGTGACCAAGGGCTGCTTCATCGGCCCGCCGACCGCCCGCTGAGGCACACCACCCTGGGCAAGCTGCCATGACGGCCACCGCACCCCCTGCGCGCCTGATGCTTGCCGCCCTGCTGCTCTGCACCTCGGCCGGGGCCGCGCCGTTCGCCTACATCACCAACCAGGGCAGCCACGACGTCTCGGTGATCGATCTTGCATCGCAACGGGTGGTGTCCAGCATTCCGGTCGGGAAGTCGCCGGCGGGCGTGGTCGCGTCCAGCCGGGCCGGCCGCACCTTCGTCTCCAACCCGGACAGCAAGACCATTTCGGTCATCGACATGCGCCGGCAGCAGGTGGTGAACACGCTGCCCGCGGGCGACGGGCCCGTGGGCATCGACATCTCCGGCGACGGAAAGCACCTGTATGCGGCCGACTGGTACAGCAGCCGGCTATTGGTGTTCGATGCATTGGCTGCCAAGGCTTCGAAGCCCCTGGCCGCTATTGCCGTCGGCCGTGCGCCGGCGGGCGTGGCCGCGCATTCGGACGGCGCCACCGTGTTCGTGGCCGAGCGCGACGACGACAGCGTGGCGGTGGTCGACACCGCGGCACGCCGGGTGGCTGCGCGCGTGCGCGTCGGCAGCCATCCGTTCGCGCTGCTCTACGACGCCCCGCGCGCACGGCTCTATGCACTCAACGTGCAGAGCAACGACGTCACGGTGATCGATGTGCGCGACACACGCCGGCCGGCCGTCGTCGCCACCGTGAAAGCGGGCAAGGCGCCCTATGGCGCGGCGCTGGCGCAGGGCGGCGCGCTTCTGTATGTGACCAACCAGCACGAAGACACCGTGAGCGTGATCGACGCCGCTTCGCTGAAGGTGCTGCGCACCCTCCCCGGCTTTGCGTACCCCGAAGGCATTGCCGCGCATGGCGACCGCGTGTACGTCGTGAACTGGATGGACGACAACGTGCAGGTGCTGGACGCCGCAACCGGGCAGAAGCTCAGCACCATTGCCACGGGGCAGAACAGCCGCGGGTTCGGTGCCTTCATCGGCGCGCCCATGGAGCCCTGAATCTATTTTTTTGCCGCCCGACCTTTCTCTTCTCCTTCATCACGGACGTTTTCCATGCCGACTCAACCTTTCAGCCGAAGAACTCTCTCCGTCCTGCTCGCATCCGCCCTGCTCGCCGCATCGGCCTCCAGCCAGGCCCACGGGCCAACACGCCAGAAGGTGAGCGAGAAAGTCACCATCGAGGCGCCCGCCGACGCGGTGTGGGCCAAGGTCAAGAACTTCAATGCGCTGAAGGAGTGGCACCCGGCGGTGGCCGACAGCCCCGCCGACAAGGGCAACGCCGAAGGCTCGGTTCGCACCGTCAAGCTCAAGGACGGCGGCACGCTGATCGAAACGCTCGAAAGCTACGACGACGCGCAAAAGAAATACAGCTACCGCGCCAAGGACGGCGGCGCGCTGCCGGTCACCAACTACACCTCCACCCTCTCGGTGGTGGCGGACGGCGGCAAGTCGGTCGTCGAATGGCGCGGCGCCTTCTACCGCGGCTTTCCCAACAACAATCCGCCGCCCGAGCTCAACGACGAGGCCGCGCTCAAGGCCGTGACCGGCGTGTACCGCGGCGGGCTCGCCCACCTGAAGAAGATGATGGAGTCGAAGTAGCCGCTGCGGGCTTCGATGGAACCACCATGGGCTCCCAGGAACAACTCGAAGACTGGCGGCGCCTTGCGCTGCGCGTGGAAAGCGAAGTCGCCAAGGCGGTGATCGGGCAGGCGGAGACGATCCGCCTCATCAACGTGGCGCTGTTCGCGCGCGGCCACGTGCTGCTCGAGGGCGACGTGGGCGTCGGCAAGACCACGGTGCTGCGCGCCTTCTCGCGCGCCATTGGCGGCGATTTCGAGCGTGTGGAGGGCACGGTCGACCTGATGCCGGGCGACCTGGTCTATCACACCTATGTCGATGCGCAAGGCCGGCCGCGCATCGACCCCGGGCCGCTGCTGCGCCACGGCGAGCGGCTGGTCACCTTCTTCTTCAACGAAATCAACCGGGCCCGGCCGCAGGTGCAGTCGCTGCTGCTGCGCGCCATGGCCGAGCGCACCGTGTCGGCCTTCGACCGCGAGTACAGCTTTCCGCACATGACGGTGTTTGCGGACCGCAACAAGGTCGAGCGCGAAGAGACTTTCGAGCTGGCCTCCGCGGCGCGTGACCGCTTCATGTTCGAGCTGAACATGCCCAAGCCGAGCGACCGCGCCATCCGCCAGTCGCTGGTGTTCGACACGGCCTACCACGACACCGAAGCGCTCATCGACAAGGTGGCGCCCGCCATCCTGCCGTGGGACCGGCTCAACGCCATTGCCGCAGAAGTGCAGCGCAGCGTGCGCGCCAGCGAAACCATCGAGCGCTATGTGCTCGACGTGTGGGAGGCCACCGAGGTACCGCAGAAGTTCGGCATACGCCTGGACAACGTGGACATGGACCGGCTGATCCTGGCCGGCGCAAGCCCGCGCGGCATGAGCGCGCTGCTGCGCGCCGCGCGCACCGTGGCGTGGCTCGAAGGCCGCTCTCACCTGGAGCCTGCGGATCTTGCGGCAGTGCTGCCGTCGGTGCTTGGGCACCGCGTGTTCTTTACGCCGGTGTACGAGTTGCGGCGCGCCGAGCTGTCGGAAGCGCTGGTCACGCAGATCATCGACAAGATCGCCGCGCCTTGACGCCACCGAGCCCGCCATGGACCGCGTCGACGAATTCCACTACCAGCTGCCGCGCCGCTTCGGCGGCTGGCGGCCCGGTGCGCAGCGGGGCCTGAGCCAGGGCAGCGGGCAGGAATTTGCCGCGCACCGGCGGTTGTTCGACCATCCCGATCCGCGCCGCATCGACCTGCGCGCCAGCGTGCGCGACGGCCGCGGCGACTGGCTGGTGCGCATCCATCGGTTGCGCGTCGCCATTCCCGTGCATGTCGTGGTGGACGTATCGGCGTCGATGCATTTCGGCGCCGAGCGGCGAAAGCTCGACGTGGTGGCCGACCTGGTCGAGGCGCTGGGCTACAGCGCCTTTCGGGCCGGCGACACCGTCGGCCTGCTGGCCTTCGACCAGCGAGAGCGCGAAGACCTGTTCGTGCCCGCGCGCCACAGCCGCGGCAACGGCAGCCTGATGGCGAAGATGCTGCGCGAATGCCGAGCGACACCGGGCGCAGCCCCATCCGCCGACAGCACAGCAGGCGGCCTGCGGCGTGCCACCGAGCGACTGGTCGGCCGGGGCGGGCTGGTGTTTCTCGCTTCCGATTTTCACTGGCCTGTTGCAGCGCTCGGCGAGCTGCTTCCGCAATTCGCGCCGGCCTGCATCGTTCCATTGGTGGTCTGGGACCCCGCCGAAACCGAACCGCCGGATGCACGTGCATTGGTGGCCCTGAGCGATGCCGAAACCGGAAGCCGGCGCAGCCTGTGGATGCGCGATTCGCTGCGCACGCGGTGGCGCAATGCCGTTGCGGCGCGGCGCGCGGAGCTCACCGAGCTGTTCAACGCGCATGGCATGCCGCCTTTTCATCTGCACGGACGCTTCGACGCCGAGGCGCTCACGCGGTACTTCATGGAGACGACGGCATGAACCGGCGCCTTGCAGCCCTGCTGGTGCTAGCAATCGCGACCGGAACGGCAAGCGCCGCGACGGTCGAGCAGCCGCGCGCATTCGGGCATGTGATCGGCGACGTTCTCACGCAGCGCGTGCTGCTCGAGCAGGCCGGCCGGACTCTGCAGCCCGGCGCGCTGCCCAGCGCGGCGCGCATCGACCTGTGGCTCGAACGCAGGCCCTCGCGCATCGAGACCGATGCCGAGGGGCGGCGCTGGCTGGCCATCGACTACCAGGTGATCAACGCGCCGCGCGCGCTTACCGCCGTTTCGCTGCCGGCGCTCAACATTGCGACCACATCGGGCGTGCCGCTCGCGCTGCCCGCATGGCCTATCAGCATCGGCCCGCTGACGCCTCTCGAAGTGCCGGGGCAAGGCGATCTGCAGCCGCTGCGGCCGGACCGCGCCGTCGCGCCACTTCCCACCTACGCGCTCGGCCAACAGCTGAAGTTCTCGGTTCTTGCGCTGCTGGCCGTGCTTGTGGCCTGGCTCGGCTGGTGGGCGTGGCGAAACCGGCGCGAAGCGCAGCAGCTTCCGTTCGCAAACGCCTGGCGCGAGCTGAAGCGGATCGGCGATCCCGCGAGCCCGGAAGCCTGGCGCGTGTTGCATCGCGCGCTCAACCGGAGCGCCGGCCGCGTGGTTCACCACGCCAGCCTGCCGCAGCTCATGGCAGAGGCGCCGTACCTGCGCCCGCTGCAGCCACGCCTGGAGGAGTTCTATCGCGAATCGACGCGGCGCTTCTTCTTTGCCGAGAGCGTTGCCGCGGCCACGCAGCCGGAGGGTGCCTACCCGCTCCGGCCGCTGTGCCGGGCCCTGCGCGACGCGGAAAAGCGCCACCGGCATTGACGGGAGCAGAGCCATGCGCTTCGACCTTGCCCAGCCCTGGATGCTCGCCCTGCTGCCGCTCGCGCTGCTGCCGCTCTTGCGCAGGCGCAGCGACACGCTGGGCTTCTCCTACGTCGCCTGGCTGCCGTCGGACCGGGTCGGCCGCCTTGTCGGCTTCATGTGGCGTGCGTTCGCGGTCGGCGCCATGGCCTTCACCGTTCTGGGACTTGCCGGGCCGGGCCAATCGGGCGCGGTGGTCGAGCGTGCCGGGCGCGGCGCGGAGGTGCTCATTCTCATGGACCGCAGCAGCAGCATGGACGCGACGGTGCACACCAACGGCCTGCAGACCGCGGGCCGCATGTCGCAGGAGCCCAAGGCCAAGGTGGTGCGCGACCTGCTGAGCGAGTTCGTTGCCAAGCGGCCCGACAACCGCTTTGCCTTCATGACGTTCAGCACGGTGCCGGTTGCGGTGGTGCCCTTCACCCAGAAGACCGACACCGTGCAAGCCGCGCTCGCAGCGACCGCCATTGGCCGCGGCCTGCCCGAGACACGCATGGGTGTGGCGCTGCTCGCCGCCATCGAGGAATTCGAAGGCCGAAGCTATTCCGGCAGCCGCGTGATCCTGATCGTTTCTGACGGCGGCGCGCAGCTCGACGAGGCGACGCGCGAGCGCATTCATGCCGGACTCGCGCGCGAGAAGATCGGGCTCTACTGGATCTACGTGCGCAGCGGCCCGAACTCGCCCAACCTCAACACCGAGACGGTATCGGCCTACGGTCTTGGCGAGGAGCTGGCGCTGCACCAGTTCTTCAAGACGCTGGCCACGCCCTACCGGCTCTACCAGGTAGACGATTCGAATGCCATGGCGGCCGCCATGGCCGAGATCGACCGGCAGCAAAATTTTCCGCTGACCATTCATGAACGGGTGCCGCGGCGCGACCACGGCGCGGCCTTCTATCTTGCGGCCATGCTGTGCTGCGCGGGCCTGCTCGCGTGCCGCTCGGTGCAGCTGCAAAGCTGGCGAAAAAGCACATGAAGCGGCGCACGATTCACCTGGTGTTTGGCGTGCTGAGCCTGTGCTGCGTGGGTGTTGTTTGCGAGCGTGGGCTGCGCCTGCACCGCACGGCTGGCCTCAATGCCGAAATCGCCCGCATCGCCGCCATGCCCGCGGGCAAGGACGCAGCGCCGGCCCCGCTTTCGGCCCCGCGTGAACTGCAGCTGGCGCAGGCGCTGGCCCTTTCGAAAGCCGGCGCCCACGATGCCGCGCTCAAGGGCTATGCGGCGCTGATCCAGAGCGGAGAACGCGACCCCGTGGCGCGGCAGGCGTTGTTCAACCTGGGCAACATGTACCTGCGCCAGGGCATGGCGCAAGAAGCCGGCGCACTGCCGCTGTTCGAACTTGGCAAGCAGCGGCTGCGCGACCTGCTGCGCGCCGCGCCGCAAGACTGGGACGCGCGCTACAACCTGGAGCGTGCGCTGCGCCTCGCGCCCGAAGACCAGGAAGCCTTTTCGGCCGAGCAGCAGCCGACGCACGAACAGCGCCGGGTCCGGGTGCCGGGCTTCGTCGCCGGAGACCTGCCGTGAGACCGCGCTTGCTGCCCGCGCGATGGCTGTCCGCTTTGCGGCGCTTCGGCGGCAGCACGGGCAACGGGCCGTTGCTGCTCGCCCTGGTGCTGCTGGCGCTGGCCGTCTGGCCGCCGCGCGTGCAGTTGCAGCGCCCCGTCTTCAGCTGGCAGGTCAGCTTCGACATCACGCAGAGCATGAATGTCGAGGATGTCGAGCTGAACCATGTGGCCGCGAGCCGGCTTGCGCTGGCGAGAGCCGCGATGCGTGACGTGCTGGGCGCGCTGCCTTGCGGCTCCAGAGTGGGCTGGAGCATTTTTGCGGACTACCGCTCGCTGGTGATTCTTGCGCCGGTGGAGGTCTGCAGCCACTACGAAGAGCTGCTGGCCTCGCTCGAACGCATCGATGGCCGCATGCGCTGGGCCAACGCCAGCAATGTGAGCAAGGGCGTGACCTGGGCGGTGCGGGGCGCCCGCAGCGTGGGGCCCGACACCAGCTTTGTCTTCATCAGCGACGGGCAGGAGTCGCCGCCGCTGCGCGTCAACGAAACGCCACCGATGACGGACATCAAGCCCGGCGATGTGAAGGGATGGCTGATCGGCGTGGGCGGCGACGTGCCGGTGCCCATTCCCAAGACCGGCAGCACCGGCGAGCCCGCCGGCTACTGGCGGGCGGACGAAGTGGTGCAAGGCTCGGCCATCGGCGGCACGCTGAACAATGAGCATCTTTCCGAACTGCGGCAAGACCACCTGCGATCGCTGGCCGAACTCGTGGGTGTGAACTACCGGCGCCTCCAGACACCCGATGCGTTGAGAACGGCGATGCTCGACCGCCGCTATGCGCAGTACCTGCCTGCGGATGCGGACCTGCGCTGGATTCCTGCCCTGCTCGCGCTGCTGTTGCTCGCGTGGCGATTTGCGCCGGATTTCGGCTGGGTGCGCGAGCGCCAGCCGATGAGGCGGGAGAAGAAGATGGCCGGCAGCGTTCAGCCGCGCGGCCTCACGCGTCCGGCGTGACGAGCGCTGCGGAAAGCCGGCGTGAGTTGGCCGGATCGCGAAACACCAGCGGGTGCTCCACCGGCGCCGCGGGGTCGCGCGCAGCGGCACGCTCCACGGCCTCGACCACGCGGTGGTGGTCCGGGCTCTTCGCGCACACCGGGTCGGCCGCGGCCGCATCCTGCGCCAGCAGGTAGGCCTGGCAGCGGCAGCCACCCAGGTCCTGCTCGCGCTGGTCGCAGCTTGCGCAGGGTTCCTTCATCCAGCCGGTGCCGCGGTAGCGGTTGAAGCCTTCGGAGTCGAACCAGATCTCGCGCACGCTGTGCGCCTTCACGTTCGGAAACTCCAGGCCCGGCAGCATCTTGGCGGTGTGGCAAGGCAGCGCGGTGCCGTCGGGCGCCACGGTAAGGAACATGCTGCCCCAGCCGTTGACGCACTTCTTGGCCTTGCCCTCGTGGTAGTCGGGTGCCACGAAGAAGATGCGCATGCGCTCGCCCAGGCGCTTGCGCCAGGCATCGGTCACCTCTTCGGCATGGCGCAGCTGCTCGTGCGTGGGCAGCAACTGGTCGCGGTTGACGAAGGCCCACGAGTAGTACTGGGTGTTTGCAAGCTCCAGGTATTCGGCCCCCATCTCGTGCGCCATTTCGATGATGCGGTCGATGTGGTCGATGTTCATGCGATGGATCACCACGTTCAGCACCATCGGCCAGCCCTGGTCCTTGATGATCTTCGCCACCCGGTTCTTCAACTCGAAGGTCTTGGTGTGCGAGAGAAAGTCGTTCATCTCGCGCGTGGAGTCCTGGAACGACAGCTGCACGTGGTCCAGGCCCGCGGCCTTGAGCGCGGCGGCGCGCTGCGCCGTGAGGCCGACACCCGAGGTCAGCAGGTTGGTGTAGTAGCCCAGGCGGGCGGCCTCGGCGATGATGATTTCGAGGTCGTCGCGCAGCAGCGGTTCGCCGCCTGAAAGGCCGCACTGCACGGCACCGAGCTCGCGGCCCTCGCGCAAAACACGCAGCCAGTCGTCGGTGCTGAGCTCGTCCTCCTGTTTGGCAAAGTCGACCGGGTTGAAGCAGAAGACGCAATGGAGCGGGCAACGGTAGGTCAGCTCGGCCAGCAGCCACAGCGGCGGTCCGGGGCGGGGTGCGGCATTCGTCATGGGCGTCATGCAGGGTCCCAGCGCAGCCAGTTCTGCTGCGCCGCCATTTCGACGAAGCCGCGCACCTCGGGTTCGAGCCCGGTGGTGTCGAAGGCTTGTTCCAGGTCGGCCACGATCTGCGCCACGCTGCGCTCGCCATCGCAGCGCTTCATGATCTCGCCAGCGCTGCCGTTCAGCCGCACCATGCCCTCGGGGTACAGCAGCACATGGCACTCTTGCGCCGGCTCCCATTGCAGGCGAAAGCCGGGGCCGACGCGGGGTTTGCTTTCGGCGGTGAGCACGGCTTTGGTTGCTGTCATGTGCTGCTGACCCCGTAGCGCGTGGCCATCGCATCGTTCATGGCCCAGAGAATGTCGAGCTTGAACTGCAGCACTTCCAGCGCACGCTCTTGCAGTGCGCGGGTGTCGAAGTGGTCGAGCGTGATGGCCAGGCCCTGCTCCACGTCGCGCCGCGCCTGGCTCACGCGGTTGCGAAAGTAGCTCAGGCCGCCCGGCTCGATCCAGCTGTAGTGCTCCGGCCAGGTGGCCAGGCGCTGCTTATGGATTTCGGGTGCGAAGAGTTCGGTGAGCGACGAGCACACCGCCTCTTGCCACGGCGCGCGGCGCGCAAAGTTCACGTAGGCATCCACTGCAAAGCGCATGGCCGGCACCACGTGGCGCAGGTCGGTCACCTCTTCGCGCGACAGGCCCACGGCTTCGGCCAGGCGCAGCCAGGCTTCGATGCCGCCTTCGTCCTTGATGCCGCCGAGCTCGAAGCCGTCGTGGTCGAGGATGCGCTGCACCCAGCCGCGCCGCACCGCGGGATCGGGGCAGTTCGAGATCACCGCGCCGTCCTTGATGGGGATGGCGATCTGGTAGTAGAAGCGGTTGGCCACCCAGCCGCGGATCTGCTCGGGCGAGGCGCGGCCGCTATTGAGCATGACGTTGAACGGATGGTGAATGTGATAGCTGCGGCCGCGCTCGCGCAGCTTGGCTTCGAAGTCGTCGCGGCTCCATGCCGGCGCGTTCTGCTGGCCGCCCGCGGCCGGTCGAAACGGATCCTGGATTCTGTCGGCGTGCATGGTGGTGGGCTCGGCGCTTGGCTTCAGAGTTGAATCGTCATCCCGTCCTCGCAGGGCTCGATGCCCGCGCGCCGCAGCAACGCGTGCTCGTCGGAGTCTTCGTCGAGGATGGGGTTGGTGTTGTTGATGTGAATGAGCATGCGCCGCGTGCCCGCGGGCAGCCGCGTCAGCCATTCGATCATTCCGCCCTCGCCGGACTGCGGCAGATGGCCGATCTCGCGCGCGCGCTTGCCGCTGACGCCCAGGCGAACCATTTCGTCGTCGGTCCAGAAGGTGCCGTCGACCATGACCGCATCGGCCGTTGCCATCGCGTCGAACACGGGCGGCGTGATTGCGCCCAGGCCCGGCGCATAGAACAGGCTCTTGCCGCTCCTGCGGTCGAACAGGGTCACACCGATGTTGTCGCCCGGCACCTGCTGTTCGCGGTGCGGCGAATACGGCGCGGCCTTGCCGGTGAGCGCCATGGCGCGAAAGCTCAGGTCGGGCACGCCCGGCACCTCGAAGGCATTGCCGTCGAGCGCAATCGGGTGACGCGCCACGCCGCAATAGTGCGACAGCAACCGCAGCACGGGATTACCCTGACTCAGGTCTTCCGCCACGGGGTCGGTGCACCACAGCGGCAGCGGCGTGCCGCGCTCGCGCAGCATGAAAAGGCCCGTGGCATGGTCGACCTGTCCGTCGATCAGCACCACGCCGGAAATGGCGGTGTCGCGCAATGCGCGCCCCGGCTGCAGCACCGGGCTGCTGCGGATCTGCTCCAGGATGTCGGGCGACGCGTTGAACAGCACGCCGTCTTCGCCATCGTCAGGCCGTACAAAAATCGACGACTGCGTGCGCGGCTTGGCGCGCACAGTGCCGGCACGCACACCCGCACAGTTGGGGCAGTTGCAGTTCCATTGCGGAAAGCCGCCGCCGGCGGCGGAGCCCAGAACGGTAATGCGCATCGAATAAGAAAGAGGGGGTTCGAAACAACCCGCCCTGGCGTGCCGGGACGGGTTGTGAAGAAGCGCGCAATCAGCGTGCGCTGACGTACATCGTGATCTCGAAGCCGAAGCGAAGATCAGTTGCCGTCGGGGTTTCCCATTTCATAGAGTCTCCTGAAAAGGTTGCACAGCGCCACCTGGCGACTGCGGGAACTTCGAGCGCTCCAGAACGCATATTGAACCGATGCACGGCCGCAACCTAGCCGTGAAATCATGAATGGGACTTCATGATTTTCATGAATAGCGGCCACGGAGCCACCGCGTACCATGGCCCTCGTGCTTTCTAACGGCCTCTACCCAGAAACCCAGCCTTGGCGCATCCACGCAATGGAGGCGCCGCACGGCCACGTGCTGCATGTAGAAGAAAGTGGTGATCCGACGGGCATCTGCGCCGTGGTGCTGCATGGCGGACCGGGCTCGGGCGGCTCGCCGCTGCTGCGCCGCTTCTTTGACCCCGCGCGGTATCGGGTGATCAGCATCGACCAGCGCGGCGCGGGCCGGAGCCGTCCGCGCGGTGCGACGGCGCATAACCGCACCGAGGATCTGCTAGAGGATTTGCGCCTTGTGCGCGAACGGCTCGAAGTGCCGCGCTGGCTGGTTGTCGGTGGTTCGTGGGGCGCCACGCTGGCGCTCGCCCATGCGGCGTTCGAGCCGCAGGCAATCGCGGCCTTGCTGCTGCGCGCGGTGTTCCTGCCGAACGCCGAATACATCGAAGATTTCTTCCAGGACACCGCGGGCCGCGCGCCTGCCGAATGGGCGCGTTTTGCATCCGCAGTGCCGGCGAATCAGCGCCACGACATGCTGGGCTATCTGGCACAAGGCCTGCAGGAGCCCGCGGCCGACGGCGATAAGGATCTGCCGCGGCGGCTCGCCCTTGCCTGGTGGCAGTGGGAAAGAACGTTGGCCGGCGGCGAGCCCGTTTCGACTACCGACGTGCAACCCGGCCGCGAGACGCTCGAGGCGCTGGTCGACCGCTACCGCGTGCAGAGCCATTACCTGCTGCATCGCTGCTGGCTCGGCGCGCCCCCCCTTCTCGACCGTCTCGATACGCTCCCGAAGGTGCCGACCCTGTTGCTGCATTCGCGCGACGACCGCATCTGCCGGCCCGAAGGCGCACAGGCGGTGCACGAGCGCATCGCGCACAGCCAGCTTCGGTGGGTCCATGGCGCGGGCCATGACCCTTCGCATCCGGCGATGGCTTCGGCCATGGTCACCGCGCTCGACAGCTATGCGCAGCACGGCCACTTCGGCGACGGGCGCGGGCCATGACGCTGCGCCTGAAGATCAACCTGATCGTCAGCCTGCTCACGCTGCTGTTCGTTGCGGCCATGCTCGCGCTGCAGGTGCGCGCCATGCGCGAGTCGGTGCATGAAGAAGTGGTGGCCGCCAATCGCGTGGCGGCCCAGTTGCTCAACCGCACCGCGTGGCTCTACGCGGCGCAGGGTACGCCGGCCATGCTGTCGTTTCTGCAGGGTGTGGGGCGCGTTCGGTCCAACGACATCACGCTGCTCGACAACGACGACCGCGTGCTGTACAGCTCGCCTACCTCGGTCTACAAGGCCGGCCGCGATGCGCCGGACTGGTTTGCCGGCCTTGTCTCGCCGCCGCCCTCGCAACTGTCCATCGCGTTTCCGGGCGGGCGGTTGATGGTGCTTTCGAACGCCTCGCGTGCGGTGCTCGACGCCTGGGACGACTTCGTGCTGCTGATGCTCAGCGCGCTGGGCCTGCTGGCGGTCGTCAACGCGGGCGTGTTCTGGCTCGTGGGGCGCGCAACACGGCCGTTCGCGGACATCGTCCATGCCCTCAACCAGCTTGAAAGCGGGCGCTTCGATGTCGCGCTGCGCGCCTTGCCCGGCACCGAGGCGGCGGCCATCGGCTCCGCGTTCAACCGCATGGTCGGCATGCTGCAGCAGCACATCGAAACCGAGCGGCGCGCCGTGCGCGCCGAAAGCCGCCTTTCGGAAAGCCGCGAGCTCGGCCGCTGGGTCGACCAGAAGATAGAGCAGGAGCGCCGCCTCATCGCGCGAGAGCTGCACGACGAACTGGGGCAATCGGTCACCGCAATGCGCAGCATGGCGCTTTCGATCGCGCAGCGCGTGCAGGCGCTCGATCCGCAGGCCGAGCAGGCCGCACGGCTCATTGCCGAGGAATCGGGCCGGCTCTACATCGCCATGCACGGCATGATCCCGCGCCTGACGCCCCTGGTGCTCGACAAGTTCGGCCTGGTGGCCGCGCTCGAAGACCTGGTGGAGCGCACGCGCAACAGCCACGGCGATGTGCAGGTCGAATGGAGCCTGGAGCTCGAGCTCGACCGCCTGCGGCTCGACACCGACACCGCGCTGGTGCTGTACCGCGCCGCGCAGGAAGGCATTACCAACGCCCTGCGCCACGGCGAGGCGCACCGCATCGTGCTGGCCTTGCAGGGCGAAGAGCAATCGGTAAAGCTCACGCTAACCGACGACGGTCGCGGCCTGCCCGGCCCTGAGGCCGCAAGGGAAACCAGCACAGGGCACTATGGCCTGCGATGGCTCGCCGAGCGCATCGACAGCCTGGGCGGCGAATTGCGCCTCGAGCCCGCCGAGCCCAGCGGCGCCCGATTGACGGTGCGGCTGCCCATGCGGGCAGACGAAGCGGAGAACACAGACACATGACCCAGGCAGTTCAGGCAGCCCAGCCGATTCGAGTGATGCTGGTGGACGACCATGCGCTGGTGCGCATGGGCTTTCGCATGCTCTTGGCCGACGCGCAGATCGAAGTGGCGGCCGAAGCCGACACCGGCGAGCAGGCCTGCCAGGACTACCCGCAGGTGCAGCCCGACCTGGTGGTGATGGACCTTTCAATGCCCGGCATGGGCGGCCTCGAAGCCTTGCGGCGCCTGCTGGCCCACGACCCGAAGGCGCGCGTGCTCGCGCTCTCGGCGCACGAGGACACCATTCATCCGCGCCGCGTGCTGCGCGCGGGCGCCCTGGGCTACCTGGCCAAGCGCAGCGCGCCCGAAGCGCTGATTGCCGCCGTGAAGGCCGTGGCACGCGGCGAGCGCTATATCGACGCGAACACCGCGCAGGCGCTGGCCACCGCCCAGATTGAGGGCGAAGCCAACCCCGCAGACCTGCTCAGCGAGCGCGAGTTCTCGGTTTTCATCCAGCTTGCGCGCGGCATGACGGTGGCGCAGATTGCAAGCACGCTGAACCTTTCGCTCAGCACGGTGGGTTCGCACCTGTACCGCGTGAAGCAGAAGCTGGGGGCGACCAACCAGGCGGAGCTGACGTGGGTGGCGCTGCGGTGGGGGTTGATTCAGGTTTAGCTCCGGGCCTTCTCTTCGAGTGTCGTTTCAGGCAGGCCGCCGCCTTGATTCCGCCACAGCCACTCGGAGGGGTTGACTGCGCGCTATCGCGGGAAGGTGGCGCAGTTCATTGCTTGATCTTGTTGATGTGCCTCTTGGTGTGCGCCCTCATCGCCCGCCCAGCGCCGGCCCCTGCTGCTGGTTGGATTGCACTGCAGCCTGAGCCTGAGCCTGAGCGTGGACTCGATCATGCGCGCGCTGCTCGTCGAACTGCTGCACGTCCTGCATGGTCTGCTGCACTGTGCGTAAAGGCTGCGTGGCTTCAAGAGCGGCGTATCGGCCGGGCAACGAGGTCGACCTGAACAGAACCGTTCCGTTGATGCCGTGGACGTCGCCCAGATCGTCGGGCTTCCTGATGTTCGACATGTAGCAGGCCGCCGTCGCCTGTGCCACCCATCTCGGAGACGTACCCTCGGGAAGCACCTCTTTGAGGGTGTTGTACAGCGCATGCTGGGGATGACCCGGGTCGCTGAATTCACGCAGCAACGGGCGGCTCGCATCAGCAACGGCAGTGGCGGATACCTGCTTGCCGTGCGTGCCAGCCTCCGAATCTTGCCGGGTGTCGCGGCCTTGCGCGAGTTGCGTGGTCTCAGGCTGATCGCGCTGGTCCCTCTCATCGCGCTCATCACGCCGCTCCAGGCCGTCGTGTCGCTCTGCGGCCATGCGTGCCCTCTGCTGTCGCGTCGCGGCCAATTCGGCCTGCGCCGCAGCCGCCTGGGCTTGCGCCGCCGCAAGGGCTGCGGCATCGCCCTGAGGGTTCGAGTGCACCGGGGCCGCCACTGAGGCGTGGGTTGAGGCGTGGGTTGTCAGCGAGTGCATCGCCTCGGCGCCAGCGGCCGGCCGAGCAGGGCTGACATGCGCCTGTGCCACAGGTACCTCCTCCAGCAAACGCCCTGGCGAATGGTCCTGCGTACGTTCCTGCGTACGTTCCTGCACGCGCTCCTGCGTGCGCTCCACCGAGGGCTGTGGAAGCTTGGGCTCGTTCTTGAACCGCTCCCTGTCCTGCGCCAGCGCAATCTCCAGGTCGCGCATATGGGCCTGCTCCTGCGCCAGGTGCATCCGGTACAACCGGCTGCCCTTGTCCATCTGGGATGTATCCAGCTTGCCCACGGGCCGCAACGAGCCCGGGGAAATCTGCTCGGGTTCGTCGCGGCGCCGGTGCGCCTCGGCAAAGCTCATGCCCCCTGGCGTGGGCACGATGCGCGATTCATGCGTGGTGATGCGCTCGATCTGCTGAGGTGTCAGGTGGCCGCTCGCGGGCTGCGGCTGCGCAGGCGTGTGCCGTGGCGTGGCATGGGGCTCCTCGCGCACATGACCTGAGGTGCCGTGGGTGACGGCGGCCGGCACCGAGCCGTGCTGCTTCCATCCATGCTGAGCGTAGGCCTCCAGATAGCGTTGCGCGATGGCTTGCGGGCTGTGGGCGATGTTCTCGGCCATGACGCGCTGTGCCGCCGCCTCCAGTTGCAGCGTCTGCTCGGGGCTGGCCGCGACCGTGCGCTGGACCGGCATGCCGTGCGTCATGGGCGTGGCCGCTTCGGTGGCCTGCCGCGTCCAGACATGGCTTTGCGGATCGCGTATCCACGGCTGGCCGGCGCCGATGCCGGGGCGCACCTGTTCGCCGATGGTCTCGGGGGTGTGCGAGTACGGGTCTTTGGGGGCAGGCGGACGGGCCAGCGCCAGCTCGGCGGCCGTGCTGCTGGCCTTGTAGTTCAACTCGTCGGCCAAACGGGCGTCGGCATGGACAGGGCGCATGGGCATCCCGCCGCGGCCCGGCCCCTCGTCGGCGCTCATGCGCATCCAGCCGTGGCCGGAGCGCTCGTCCAGGTGCCAGGCGTTGCCGTCGCTGCCGCGCTGGTGGTAGATGCGGGCCTGGTCGGCGGCGTCCAGGAGCTTGTCGCCCGCGACGGCGCCGGCCACGCCGCTCACGGCGCCGCCGATCATCAGGCCGGGCACCCCTCCGAGAGCTGCACCGGCACGCGCGCCCAGCGCTGCAGCGCCGGCCATGCCCAGGTTGCGCGCGCCGAAGTGCAGGACCTCGGATTGGGCGCCCGTCACATTGCCCTGATCGAGCAGGCGGATGGCTTGTCGGGCGGTGGTGTAGGTGTCCACTGCGACCGTGCCGGCGACGACCGCCCTGCCGCCGATGGCGGCGACGTCGGCCGCGCCAGCCTCGGCCGCACGCACGCGCAGACCGGGCGCGGGGGGCTCGAAGGCATTCAGGCGCGTGCTGCCCTGGATGGCCGGGAGGGCCCGGTAGGCCTCGATGTACTTGCGGTACTGCACTTCACCGGCAACGTCATTGGCGATGGCGCCCTTCTGGAAGGCGCGATCGAGCATTTCGGCGCTGTTGGTGGGCCGAATGCCGGGGGCCTTTTGCAGCTCTTGCGGGGAGGCGAAAAATTTGTCGTCGGACCACACGGCGGTGCTGCGGCCCTGGGCATGCTCCCGGGCAGCCACTTCGGTCATGGAGTGTTCGCCGGCGTTTTTGCGAGGGAGGCGGCCTGCATCGAGTTGTTGCTCGGTTTGCGGTGTGGGGATGACGGGAATGTGTCTATCAGAGATGTACTTCAGGAGTTCGGGGCCGCGTGGGGCCTTTTTGATCTCATCTCGAACAGTTGTTGTGATGGCGAGCAGGCGATGTTCTTTGCTTGCCAAGTCATAGTAGATATCGAGCAGCTTCGTCCCGCCGGTGCGGTGGGCATAAGCCAGGCTGTTGGCGTCGGCGAGAAGGTAGCCTTGGTTCATGGCGGTGCTCCTCGGTCAGATCAAGTGGGCTTGGGCGTAGTCGCGCACGCCACTAACCAGTTCTGAGGCGTCCATGGAATCCAGGGTATTCAAGCTGGGCATCCATATTTTCGTCAATGCTTTCATGTCCCACCAGATATCGGGATCGAACCAGCGGTCGTCTTCATCCACGTCATCCAACTCTTTTTGGCGCAATTCCTTTTCATGCTGGAGGTACTTGGCATAGAGGTCAGGCGCCTGCGCCTTGATGTATTCGATGAAGGCGATGACTTCGCTTTCCTGCCACTTTCTCATGCGGGCCTGTTGTTCTGCGGCCATCTGATAGCCGGTGACGATGACCTCAAAAATGTCGTCGTCGGATGCCCGGTGCTCCCTCGGGCTGTCAAGAGATTTAAATATCCTGGCTCTCAGCGCGAGATCGGGCAGCGCGTCAATCCTGGCTTGCAGTTCGGGGCTGATTCGCATGGTTTTTTCCTCTCTGTTTTATGGGTGGCGATTTCAGGTTTGAAGTACGGCGCTATTGCATCAACGGGGCCTGGGCATGCTCCCGGGTGGCCACTTCGGTCATGGCGTGTTCGACGGCGTTTTTTCGAGGGAGGCGGCCTGCATCGAGTTGTTGCTCGGTTTGCGGTGTGGGGATAACGGGACGGTGTCTATCAGAGATCTACTTCAGGAGTTCCGAGCCACGAGGGCCTGGCTTGATTTCCTTCCGCACGGTTTCTGCGATGGCGAGCAGGCGATGTTCTTTGCTTGCCAAGTCATAGTAGATATCGAGCAGCTGTGTGCCACCTGTGTGATGGGCGTAGACCAAGCTGTTGGTGTCGGCGAGAAGGTAGCCTTGGTTCATGGCGGTGCTCCTCGGTCAGATCAAGTGGGCCTTGGCGTAACGGCACGCGGCGCTTACCAGTTCCGAAGCGTCCAGAGCTTCCAGATCGGGCATCCGCTTGTATGCCAATCTTTTGATATCCCACCATAAATCCATGTCAAACAAGACCTCATCAGCGCCGTTCAGCTCTTTTTGACGCAACTCTTTTTCATGCTGGATGTACTTGACATAGAGGTCAGGCGCTTGTGCCTTGAAGTATTCGATGAACTCGATGACTTCGTTTTCCTGCCATCTCCGCAAACGGGCCTGTTGTTCTGCAGCCATTTCGTAGCCAGTGACGCTGATGTCAAAAATATCTTCGTCGGATATCCCCGGCTCTCTTGATAGAGCCAGAGATTTGAGAATTGAAGCTCTCAGGTTTGGATCTTGAAGCGCATCGATCCTGGCTTGCAGTTCGGGGCTGATGGGCATGTTTTTCCTCTCTGTTTTGTGGGTGGCCATTTCAGGTTTGAAGTACGGCGCTATTGCATCAACCGGGCCTGGGCATGCTCCCGGGCAGCCACTTCGGTCATGGAGTGTTCGCCGGCGTTTTTGCTGGCGGCGCCCGCGCGCAGGCTTTGTTCAGTTTCGGGCGCAGGGATGATCGGGATGTGCCTCTCGTCGATGTACTTCAGGAGTTCGGAGCCCCGGGGAGCCTCTTTGATTTCCCGTTTGACGACGGTTGTGATGGCGAGCAGGCGATGTTCTTTGCTTGCCAAGTCATAGTAGATATCAAGCAGCTGTGTGCCACCTATGCGATGGGCGTAGACCAAGCTGTTGGTGTCGGCGAGAAGGTAGCCTTGGTTCATGGCGGTGCTCCTCGGTCAGATCAAGTGGGCCTTGGCGTAGCGGCACGCGGCGCTTACCAGTTCCGAGGCGTCCAGAGCTTCCAGCTCGGGCATCCGCTTGTATGCCAATCTTTTGATATCCCACCATAGATCCCCATCGAACCAGAGTTCATCCTCATCAACGCCGCGCAACTTCTTGTCGCGCAACTCAATTTCATGCTGGAGGTACTTGACATAGAGGTCAGGCGCCTGCGCCTTGAAGTATTCGATGAAGGCGATGACTTCGCTTTCCTGCCACTTTCTCATGCGGGCCTGTTGTTCTGCGGCCATCTGATAGCCGGTGACGATGACCTCAAAAATGTCGTCGTCGGATGCCCGTGGTCCCTCGGGCTGTCAAGAGATTTCAATATCCTGGCTCTCAGCGCGGGATCGGGCAGCGCGTCAATCCTGGCTTGCAGTTCGGGGCTGATTCGCATAGTTTTTTCCTCTCTGTCCGAAGGCGCGAAGGCTCAGGCGGGATTCCAGGGTATTCAAAGCTGGGCAACCGCTTCTGCCGAATGTGTGACGATTAAGCCTAGCACCCGAGAAGAGGTTGCTCGATCTCAGTACCGACCCACGAGCTACGTTGCGCGGATAGATTTCACGATCACGATCAAACTTTCATCGGCGAGAGTAAGTTTCCAATCCCGATGAGTCCGGCACCGCCCGGCGCTATCCAGCCACCTCCCGCTGTTGGCTATCGACCCGGATGTGAGGTTCGCCTGGTATTGAAAGCTGCCCTTGTTCCGGCCGTTCACCCAGCCGATCGGTCAGCTCCGTCCCAGAGTTATCGAGCCAATCCCTGCTGACGGATCTCGGCCCGGTTCTTCTTCGCGTCAGCTGCGCTCGAGAACCGGCCAGCCTGCTTTCAGCACCCGCGCACGCAAGCGCTCGTCCGGCGCCACTGCCACAGGATCCGACACGGCTTCCAGCAACGGCAAGTCGCTAGCCGAATCCGAATAGAACCACGACTGCTCCAGCGCATCGAGTCGCGTGCCGCGCAGCGCAAGCCATTCGTTCACATGCGCCAGCTTGTGAACGCCGAAGCATGGATCGCCGTCGATGCCGCCGTCAAGCGTGTCGTCGATCACGAGCGAGCGCGTGGCCAGCACGTCGGCAACGCCGAACACCCGGCCGAAGGGCTCGGCGATGAAACGGGTGGTGGCGGTCACGATGGCGCAGAGGTGGCCGGCCTCCTGGTGCTTGCGCACCAGCGCACGCATCTGGTCGGGGACCCGAGGCTCGATCTCGGCTTCGAACTCGGCCGCCCACTTTCGCAGCATCGCCATGCCGAAGCTTGCCAGCGGCGCAACGCTCACGCGGTGCAGTTCGCGGATGTCGAGCGTGCCGTCCACGTATTGCTGGCAGTAGCCGAGGTACACCATTTCGGCATCCGCCGGCAGCACGCCTCGCCCAACCAGGAATCGCGTCCAGGCCATGCCGCTGTCGAACGGAATCAGCGTGTGATCGAGGTCGAAGAGCGCCAGTTTCATTGCATGCCTGCATGCGTGCGTGCGGGGCCGCTTACTGCCCTGCTGCGTTAGGCGGCCGAAGCCTCGTGCGGCTGGCGCTCGGCTTGCATGAGCAGCTGCGCCGGCAGCACGCCGCGCAGAGCGTTGCACACCACGAGCTTCTGCGCCGCCTTCAGATCTTGCAGATACAGGCTGCGTTCCGCGGCTTCCCAGATGGAGTCTTCGATGAGCACGCCGCGCATCACACCGGGCAGTGCGCCGTCGGAAACGGGCGGCGTCCACCAGCGCCCGTCGATGCGTGCGAAGAGCGTGCTGCGCCCGCCTTCGACGAGCCGGCCGTCTTCCGTGAAGAAAATGCTGTCGAACGCGCCGGCGCGTTCGGCGGCGCGTACACCGGCGTCGTAGTGCTGGCGCACGGTCGTCTTGAAGGCGCCCAGCGGGTTGGCGTTGGGCAGCCGCTGGTCGGCGATAACGAGCTTTACCGCACCGGGAGGCAGAGGCGGCAATGGCGAGTGCGTGATGCCGATGCGCCCGCCGTGCGCGAGCGCGAGGCGCAAACGCGAAGGCTGGTTGGGCGAAAGCGCAGGCAGCGCATCGCGCAGCGCCTCTATCGCGGCATCGCGGCTGAACTTGAATCCCAGCGCGCGTGCACTGCCCGCCAGCCGGCCCAGGTGACGGTCCAGGTAGCGGATGCCTTCGCCCGGCGTGACCAGCATGGTTTCGAAGAGCTCGAAGCCGGGGTCGAGCGCGGTGAGAAAGCGCGCCTTTAGCAAACACTCTTCGAACTCGTCGGCCGCGATGCTGTCTTGCACGATGCCCGCGCCGACACCCAGGCGCAGAGGCCGCAGGCCTTCGGCTTCCTCGCCGAGCGTGAGTGTGCGAATGGCCACCGACAGGCAGAAGTCGCCGATCGACGCGCCCTGCCCCGGCGCATCGATCCAGCCGATGGCGCCGCAGTAAAGGCCGCGCGGCGTGCTCTCGAGCTCCGCAATCCATTCCATGGTGCGGTGCTTGGGCGCGCCGGTGATGGAACCGCAGGGAAACACCGCGCGCAGCAGCTCGGGCATGCCGACGTTCGCACGCAGCCTTGCCTGAACAGTCGATGTCATCTGGAACACCGTGGCGTAGGGCTCGACGGCAAAGAGCGTGGGCACCTTGACCGAGCCGACCTCCGCCACGCGGCCGATGTCGTTGCGCAGCAGGTCGACGATCATCACGTTCTCGGCGCGGTTCTTGGTGTCGACCGAGAGCAGGCGCGCCATTTCGCTGTCGCCTTCGGGCGCATCGGCGCGCGCGGCGGTGCCTTTCATGGGGCGCGCGGTGAGCACGCCTCGGTCATGGCGCAAGAAGAGTTCGGGCGAGCAGGAGAGCACGTGGGTCGCATCGCTCTCGCCGGCCTTGCCCATGCCCTCGGGCAAGGCGATCAGCGCGCCATAGGCCACGGGCTGCCGCTCACGCAGCCGCCGGTACAGGGCCACAGGCAAGCCGTAGCTTCGGCCATGCAGCCGGTAGGTGAAGTTGACCTGGTAGGTCTCGCCCGCGGCAATGGCCTCGTGAATGCGTGCAATGGCCTCCGTGAACGCGGCTTCATCGATGCTGGGGTGCAGGTCCATCACGCCGGCGGGCTGCGGCTGGCCGGGTGGATGCGACTCGCCGGCCTCGCGCTGTTCGAGCCTTGCCAGCCAGGCGCCCACCTCGTCGGCCGAGAGCCTGGTGCATTCGCGGAACATGAGCACACGCAATGCCGAAGCGTCGTCCGGAGCAAGCCGCGCCTGCCCCGCATGCAGCAGCTTGGCGCCCCATTCGTAGTCGGCCAGCAGCACCGCATGCAGGCCTTGGCGCAAGTCGGCATCGACCTGCGCCCACACCTCGTCGAGCCGGCCTGCATCGGTGCACCGGTGTTCGCGGACGAACCCGGTGTGCAGCCGGCTGGTGGGCCGCTCGGCCGTGGACCCGCAGTCGTCGAGAAGCGCGAAGGCGGGCAAGGTCAGCTCCAGTCGTCCATGTCGTGCTTGATGCGGTGGCGGTTGGCAATCAGCTCGTCCACCGACGGCTCGTTGCTCAGCGCGCGGCGGATGGCGAGCTTGGTGGCTTCGTAGTTGGTGCGGTACATGTCTTTCTTGTCGAGGTGTTCGTCCTTGGCGCAGCGTGGATCGATCCACACCAGGCTGATGATGCACAGCGTGTTGGCCAGGTTCCTGGGAATGATGCCATCGATCAGGCAGTCGACCACCGCGTCGGCCGTTGCACCTTGCACCACCCCGCCAAACAGGTCGATGTTGGCCGAATCTTTCAGCGTCACCTTGGGCACCATGATGGTCGCGGGCCGCACGAGTTGGTTGCAGGCGCGAATCGCGAACATCGCGGTGTGGCCCTTGCTCTGGGCCATCATGCCCGCGAAGGCATGGCCCACCGGGCCGTCGGTCGCGCCGATCAGGATTTCGGGCATGGCGTCTGTGAACTGCCCTTCCCTCGCAAGAACCGTGGCTTCGCCAGCGTGAAAAATATAAGGATGCGTCATATGAAAGAAGAATTCGGAAGGAGGGTTTTTGAAGAAGCTTGAGGAAGCAGGTCACAGGCAAACGATGAGTTCGCCCTTGCCGTCAGCGGAAAGATCGCCCAGGTGCCGCTCGATGCGGCGCATCGGCAAGTCGCTGAAGAGTCCGCCGTGCCGCGCAAGGTCGCGCGCCAGCAGCGCCCAGAAGACCGGCGTCGCGGCGCGGTTCGGCACGAAGGTCGGCGCCGATCGGGTGCCTTCTGGCAAGGCCGCCCGCGCCTCCGCAAAAACGATGCTGCCGCGGCGCATGCCATAGCCCGCATGCGCCCCGACACTGCCGCCTACGGCAATCGTGCCGGCCACCATGCGCGACCCCAGGAAAGCGCCCGCCCCGCCATGAACCAGCGCGGTGCCGCGGCGCATGCGGTCGCCAAAACGCTCGCCCGCGTTGCCATGAACGACGAAGATGCCGCCGCGCATGCCGTCCATGCTGCCGGGCAGTGTGCTGCCGGCAAAGTCGCCGACGTCGCCCTTCACGTCGATGGTGCCGCCGGCCATTTCGCAAGCGACCAGCAGGCCGGCGCGGCCTTCGATGCGCAGCTCGCCGCCACGCATGCAGCCGCCCGCGTAGTGGCCGGCATGGCCTTCGACGCGGATGCGGCCGGCGTCCATCTGCCACCCGATGCGGTCGAAGCGCTCGAGGTCGCCCTCGAAGCGAAGCGCGCCCTCCTCTTTGCCAGGCGCAATGTTGAACAGCTCTGCTAGCGCAAGCATCTCGTTGCCATGGCCCACGGGCAGCTGTTCGACCTGCGCGGCCGAAAGTCCGGCCAGCGCAGATGGCGTGACGCCGCGCAGATCGACGCGCAACGCGGGCACTTGCCGCAGCCTGAGGTTCCATCCGCTCATGCCGCATCTCCCGCGCCGAGGAGCTCGTGCAGATGAAAGTGAAACGGGCCGAGCTTGCCGCCGTAGTTGCCCGCCGAAATGCGCAGCAAGCCGCCGGCCGGGCCAACGCCGATGGCCGCTTCCATGCCCACGCGCATGGCGGCGGCCACGTCGGCTTCGGTCAGGCCGTCGATCACGATCTCCATCACGCAGCCGATCTGCTGTGCGTGCGCGCCACCGTTGCTTGCCAGCTCGCTGTGAGGCACCAGCCCGACGAGGCTCGGGCAAAACGCATCGTTGGTCGACGCGTTCAGGTTCGCATAGCGGCTCCCCACCTTCGAGCCCGAGCGCACCACGCCGCCCGGAAACGGCATGACCACGTTGGGCAGCCGCTTCATCGCGGCCACGGCCGCCTCGGCCGCCGCCAGCGCGCCGTCGGTGTCGCGCGCGAGCAGCAGCAAGTTGCCGCCGCCCACGGCCTTGACCACGGGCGTGTCTTCCTGCGCGACGAATTCGCCGTCCATTACCGGCACGCGCCAATAGCGCACACCGTCGATCACCTTCGAAATCTGCCAGCCATCGCCGAAGAAGCGCAGGTTCTTGCCGAGCGCCGCCACATCGCCGCCGGCCGTGCGCGGCAGGCCGGCAAACACGGCCGTGGTCGGGCAGGTCAGCACGCATTGGCCGACACGGCGCTCCAGCTGTTTGCCAAGCTCCTTGCCCGACATCGAGAAGATCAACACGTTCACGCCCGGCCGGCCGTCCGGTGTTTCGTGCGGGCCAAGCTCGCGCTCGATGCCCGCCTCGCAGCCGCAGGCGATGACCGAGGTTGCAAACCCTGTGGCCGATACCGCCGCATGGCGCGCCCACTCGAGCGTGTGCGCCGTGATGACGATGCGCGTCGCCTTCATCGGAAAGGCCTCGGCGAAGGTCTGGTCGATGACGACGCCGTTGCGCTGAACGGATGGGAGGTCCGTCATGCCGCGCACGCCTTCCTCATGACGACGCCTCCTGAAAACACTCCGCCGGCAGCAGTCGCCCGCCGTTGCAGCAGCGGCAAAGCTCGTCGTGGCCAATGCCAATGTGGTCGAAGTTGACCGAACCGTGCGCCGCCAGGTGCCGGCGCAGCCGCTGCTCGATGCCGCGGTCGTACTCCGGCGCCACGAAGTGCGTGCCGCCCGTGGGCACGGCCGTGACTCGCCCGGCGCGGGAAACCAGCACGCCGTCCTTGAACACGTATTCGGGCGTGGCGAACATGGCCTCGCGGTTCTCGTTCTCACGGTACACGGCGATGTCGGCCGCGGCGCCCGCACCCAGGTGCCCGCGGTCTCGCAGGCCGAGCAGGCGCGCGGGGCCGGCGCGCGTCATGATGGCGATCTCGTAGAGCGAAAGCTCGCGCGTGATCGACCGCAGCGCCGCCTGCGCCGCTACCTCGGGGTGCAGCTTGGCCAGCTGCTCCTCGCGAAAGCTGCGGTCCATCAGCAGGCGGATCAAATGCGGGTAGCTGGTAAACGGCCCGCCGTTGGGATGGTCGGTGGTGAGCACCACGCGCCACGGATCGTCGACCAGCAAGAAGATTTCGAGCCCGATGACCCACTGCAGCGCGTTCACATAGCTCTGCTCGCGGTAGCGGAACGGCACCACGCCGCAGCCAGCTTCGCATTCGATGTCGGCGCCGATCCACTTGCGCGGATCGGCCAGGCCCGACTGCGCATGCTGGCGCATGGTGTCGCCCGAGGCGGTGACGGTCTGGCCGAACATGATCTGGCCGACGTCGATGCTCACGTTCATGTTGGCGTTCACCACCTCCGCGAGCTGCAGCGCGGCGGAAGAAAACTTCTTCGGCCCCTCGGTGCCGTAGGCATGGAACTGGATGTGCGTGAGGTGCCCTGGCAAGCCGTCCAGCGCGGCAATGGTGTCGAGCGTCGACTGGATGTTGCCCGCCACCCCGAGGTTGCTGCCGTGAATGTGCAGCGGATGCGGCACGCCAAGCTCGCTCAGCGCGCGCGCCAGCGTGTGCACCACCTGCCGCGGCGTGACCTGCCAGTGCACATGGTTCTCGTCGACGTCGAGCTTGCGCTGATTGAATTTGAATGCCGAGATGCCGCCGGGGTTCACCACCTTCACGCCCATCGCCTTGCTGGCATTGATGGTCCAGCCCGCGTAATCGCGAATGCGCTCGAAGTCCCAGCGCTCGGCCAGCATGCGCAAGAAGAGCTCGTCGTTGCCGAGCATCACGTATGCGCCATGGTCCAGGATGGGCGTGTCGCCCATTTCCATGTGCGTGTGGCGTGCGTTACAGGCCATCATGGCCGGCTCGAAGGCCGCCGTGTAGCCCATCTCCACATAGCGGTAGCCGGTGGCCAGCGTGCCGGGCGCGCAGCCGCCGCACGATGCTAGCTCGAGCAGGTTGTCCGGCAGCGCCAGGGGGTTGGCGTTGGCGCGATGGTCTTCGGGCAGCAGCATGCGCGCAAGGTTGACCTTGCCGCCGCCGATGTGGGTGTGCATGTCGATGCCGCCAGCCATTGCGATGCAGCCGCCGATGTCGATCTCTTCTGTGGCGGTCTCGTGCGGCCCAAGTTCCACCATGCGGCCGTCACGCACGTACAGGTCGCGCACTTCGTCACGGCCGTTCGTGGGGTCGATCACGCGGCCACCGCGCAGGCGCAGCGTCGTCATTGCGCCCGCTCCCGCTTCAGCGCTTTCACGGCTTGCGTCAGGCGCCTGACGACATCGTCCACGCTGGGCAATCCGTCTTCGTATAACGGCCGCAGGGGCAGCAGCACCGAGCCATCGGTGCGAAACAGATGGCCGCTGCAACCGATGCCAGGTGTCGACACGGGGACGAACACCTGCTTGCGCGCAATCGTCCCCCCACCCTGCGGCCGCATTCCCGGATGCCCGAGCACGATGCGCGGCATGTCGGCCAAGGGCGGTGCGGGTTCGGGGCCGTAGCTCGACACCCACAGCAATGCGTCGATCGCGTCGTCGGCCAGCAGGCGCCCGGCATCGAAGCACAGAGGCTCATGCTCCAGGCCCAGCGGCCCGGCACGCGAGCGCAGCGGCAGCCCCGAAAGCCAGGTGAACACCTGGTTGGCGGTGGCGGCGCCATCGCCACCGCCAAGCGAGAGCGACGCCGCGCGCGTGCTCCGGTTGAGCGTGGCGACAATGCGCTGGATGGCTTCGACAATCAACGCGCCTTGTGCCGGCAGGCGGCCCGGCTCGTACACCAGCACCGAGTAGCGCGCCGCCCGCAACCGCACCGACAAGGCCGCAAGCTCCGACGGCACGCGCGCGTGGTCCACCGGAATGCGGTCCGCCACCAAGGCCGCGAGCAGGCCCACGGTATCGAACATGTCGCCTGCCATGGGCAGCATTTCGGTCTGCACGTCGTCCCGCTCGCCCACTCCGCATCGGCGGAAGAACTCCGGATATCGCGCGGTGGGGTCGCCCGTCATGCAGACGGTCAGCTCGGCGCGCGTTCTTGCTTCCGCCAGCGTAGTGGTGAAGCCGCCGCGGTCTTGCAGCGCGCGCAGGCCGTGCATCATGGCCTGGCCCTGCGCAGCATCGCAGATGGCACCGGTTTCGCAGGCCAGCGCGTACAGCGCGCGGGCACCGGCCACGTCGGTTCCAATGCCGCCGAACAGGGGCTGATGGCTGGCTGAGAGGAGGGACGCGGCGGCAGCAATGGCCGTGTCGAGGTCGCAGTCGCTGCCATCGACCTGTGGCTGCGACGCGACCGGGGCGCCGTCGAACTCGGCCAGCGCGGTGTTCGCCCGCGGGCAGTCGCTGCCGACAAGCTTCAGCGGCGTGCCGGGCGGGCCGACGTCAACGCCGAAGGTATCGCACAACAGGGGGCAGAACGGGCAGGTCCACGGAGGGGGGCCGGGCTGCGCGGCGGCGGGATCGAGTTCGCTCATGGGCTGGCGACCACGCAAGCCATGTGCCATTCACCGGCCGGGCGGGCCCGCCTAGCGGCGTCTTGGCCGGACAGCTACAGGAAGGCCTTCATGACACTCGCGTTTGAGACACAGTGTTGCGATTTTGGCGGTCAATGCGTGCTGGCACAGGTCATCGGCAGTACTTGCAAGCCCCTCCCGGGATGGCACGGTTCGTGTGTGCGGCGGGTTGATGGCATGTCTCACCCCCCCTCGTTGCATCGGACCCGCCGGATCAGCGGTCCACCCGCGGCAACTGCAGGTCGTGCAACGCGCTGGCGACCAGCCAGGCGTCGGCACCGGCGGCACTGGCAAGCGCCAGGTCTTCGGGGCTGCGGATTCCGCCGGCGCCGATGACCATGGCGCCCGGCGCCAGCCGCCGCACTTCTTGCAAGGTCTCCAGGTCGGGGCCGGCACCGGAGCCGACGCGCTCGAGCGTCATCACGATCAGCCGCCGCGGCCACAGGTCCACGGCGTCCCAGCAGCCCGCCGGGTCGAGCCGCCGGCCGTCACGGCGGTCGAGCGACAGCGCGGCGCCGGACACACCTGCTTCGGCTTGGCCGTTCGCGTTTTCGAAACAGCGCTCGAGGGCCTCGCGCGAACGCAGGGATTCGCTGCCGAACACCAGCACGATGCGCGACGCAAAAGGCGCGAGCTGCTTACGCACCGCCGCGCCGGCCGCTGCATCCGCCAGGCCCACGTCGAGCCAGAGCTCGATGTGGGGCAATGCCTCCAGCACATCGGTCAGCACCGCGATCTGCACCGCTCCGCCCTGCAAGGCATCGAGGTCGGCCACGTAGAGCTGCCGCGCCGCGCAGTGCTCGCACAGAATGCGCGCCACCGTCACCGGATCGCTGCTGGCGCACAGCGCCGAGACGATCGGCCGGTACGACTTGCGGTCGCCGCGCACCGCCCTCACCACCTGGCCCTGCAGCAAGTCGACGACGGGGATCAGGTTCAGTTCGGAAGTCATTGGGAAGTGATGGGGAACGTACCCGGAAAGTGGATGATGAAATGACGACACGCGTTTTTGTCTACGAGTATCTCAGCGGTGGCGGCTGGAGCGACTACGGCGACGATGCGGCCGCCGATGAGCTGTTGCCGCTGGGCCTTTCGATGCGCGACGCCATGGTGGCCGACTTGATGCGCGTGGTCGATTGTTCGGTCTCGGCGGCGGTCTGCGAACCGGGGAACACCCTGCCCGCTGGAGCGGTGCCGCTGCGGCCGCTTGCAAACGAATCGGCCTTCGACTTCGTGGCACGACAGAGCGTGCTGCACGATGTGGTGTGGCTGGTCGCGCCTGAGACGGACGGGCTGCTGGCAAGATTCCAACGCACGGTCGGCAATGCGCGCTGGCTGGGTTGCAGTGCCGGTGCCATCGAACTGACGGCGGGCAAGAAAGCCACGCTCGCGCACCTGGCGGCCCATGGCGTTCCAACGCCCCTGGCCTTTGCCGATGCGCCCGGCATAGAACGCTGGGTGGTCAAGCCGGACGACGGCGCCGGCGGGGTGGCCACCCATGTGCACACGCGCCACGCAAGCGCTCTCGAAGACCAGGCCCGGCGCACGCAGGCCGGCGCCACCTTGACGCTGGAGCCGTGGATCGAAGGCGAAGCCCTGAGCCTCTCGCTGCTGTGCACGGAGCAGAATGCTGAAATGCTGAGCATCAACCGCCAGTGCATTTCGGTCGACGCGCAGGGAAGCCTGTCGTTCGATGGTGTGAGCGTCGATGCGGTGAACCGCAGCGACCCGAGCTGGCCACCGCTGGCCGCACTGGCCATGAAGGTGGCGCGCGCCATTCCCGGGCTGCGCGGGTTCGCGGGCATCGACCTGGTGTGGCATCCGCGGCAAGGGCCGGTGGTGATCGAGGTGAACCCGCGCGTCACCTGCGCCTATGTCGGGCTCTCGGCCGCGCTGGGCCGCAACTTGGCGGCCGAACTGCTGGCGGACCGCGGACGCGGCCAACTCGCCGAACGGGAACTTGCACGTGCCGACGCCTGAACGCACCACCATCGGGTGGGACATCGGAGGCGCGCACGTGAAGGCCTGCCTGCTGCAGGGCGGCGAGGTGGTCGACGTGGCCCAATGGGGCTGCCCGCTCTGGCAAGGCCTCGATCATCTGGCGCGCGCGTTGCAGGCCGCACGCGTGCGCTGGCCGGCTTTCGATGCTGCACAACATGCGGTGACCATGACGGGTGAAATGGTCGACTTGTTCCCCGACCGCGAAGCCGGCGTGCGAGGCATTGCGGCTGCGCTTGCGGCAGCGCTTCCCTCGCGGCCGGGTGCCTTGCATTTCTTTGCCGGGGACGCCGGCTGGTGCACCCCCGCGCAGGTCACGCGGCATTGGGAGCACATTGCCTCGGCCAACTGGCTGGCCACCGCGCGGCATGCCGCGTTGGTGTTTCCGCAAGGCGTGCTGGTCGACATCGGCAGCACCACCACCGACCTGATCGCCTTCGGCAACGATTGCGTGCTGACCACCAGCCGCACCGACGCCGAACGCCTGGTGAGCGGAGAGCTCGCCTACCACGGCGTGGTGCGCACACCCGTGTGCGCGCTGACGCAGCGCATCGAATGGCGCGGCCAGGCAAGCCACGTGATGAACGAGTTCTTCGCCACCACGGCCGACGTCTACCGCCTGTGCGGCGAGCTCGATCCGGCGCACGACCTGTACCCGAGCGCCGACAACGCAGCCAAGAGCCTGCCCGCGACGCGCCAGCGGCTTGCCCGCATGGTGGGCCTGGACGAGCGCGATGCCACCGCGGAAGAATGGCTGGAGCTCGCACGCGCATGGCGCGCGGCGCAGGTCGAGGCCATCGGATCGCAGCTGCGCCGCGTATTGGCGGCGCATGCGCTTTCGCGCGAAGCGGTGATCGTGAGCGCGGGCTGTGGCGCATTCCTGGTGCCGGACCTTGCAACCGGCGTTGGCGCCTCAAACGCTACATCGGTGCCGCACCGCTTTGCTTCCTACGGCAGCGGCGTGGCCGACGTGGCCCGCCATGCAGCCGCGGGCATCACCGCCTGGGCACAAGTGTGTGCACCCAGCGTGGCGGTGGCGGCGCTTTTCGAAAGGGAGCACGACTGATGTGGGTCGTCAAGATCGGCGGCAGCCTTTGCTCCGACCCGGTGCTGCCGCAGTGGCTCGACCTGCTCACGCAGATCGGCGGTGGCCGCGTGACGGTGGTCTGCGGTGGCGGCACCTTTGCGGACGAAGTGCGGCGCGTGCAGGCGCACTGGCAGTTCAACGACCTGGCCGCCCATAACATGGCGGTGCTGGCCATGGCGCAGACGGCGTATCAGCTGCATGCGCTGAACCCGGCGCTGCAGCTCGCAACACGCAAGACTGAAATCCCCGACCTGCTGCGGCGCGGCAAAACCGCGCTGTGGCTGCCGCTTGAACTGCGGCGCGACAAGCCCGACGCCCGCACCGGCTGGGAGGCCACCTCGGACACGATTGCGCTCGATCTGGCGAAGCATCTCAATGCAGAGCAGCTGGTGCTGGTCAAGTCTTGCGCCATCGATCCGCAGATGACGCTGGGCGAACTCGGTGACGCCGGCGTGGTGGACCAGCAGTTTGCCGACCGCTCCGGCGATGCGGCTTTTCCGATCACACTGCTTCACAAGAACCAGCTGGAGACCATGCGGGCACTGCTGTTGGGCGAAGCCACCTTCGTTCCGCGCTGAAGCTGCCGGGCGAGGTACGGCCGCCCACGCCGGGCACTCAGGCCGCTGCAGGCTCCACAGCCTCGCCATGCAACGATGCGGCCAAGGCCGCAAGCCGCTCCGGGCACAGCGCCGTCTTGCGGTCGGCAATGCAAACAGCACTGCGAAAGCCCGCGAAATCGGGCGCCAGCGATTGCAGCAAGGGAAGGTGCGCCATGCGCAGCGCGCCCGCCAGGCCCACGAGGCGGCCCGAGGCGCGCACGCGCGCGACAAAGGCGCGCAGGTCCGCCGTCGGCACGGCATCGAACAGGCTGCCGGCCAGCTTGTCCGCGGTGTCGGCCATGAGCGCTGGAAAGCCCAGCGTGCAGGCATGCGCGACCAGTGCTGCGTCGATGCCATGGTCTGCAATGAAGACCGGCACCACCGGCCAGTCGCAGGCCGAGAGCGCATCGAGCACCACAAAGGCCCCGGGGCCGCGCTCGATGCCGACTTTCACGTAGTCAACGCCGCAGCCACCGACCGCATCGACTTGCGCGAGGATGCCGTCCAGCGCCTGCATGGGCAGGTCGCCGATCGTGGCGCTCACGGGCAGGCCGATGCCGTGCGCACGCAATGCACTCACGATGGCGCCAATGGTCGCCACCGGCAAGCCGCCCAGTGCGCCGTCGCTCGGCTCCTTCAGGTCGATGAAGTCGGCGCCGCCGCGCGCGGCGACCAGGGCTTCGTCCACGCTGCGCACGCTCACCAGCATGCGGGTCACGATGCGCGCTCCGGTGTGCCGTTGCGGTGCTGCGCAACGGCAGCGCTCAGCCACTCCCAGGCCTCGTGCTCTTCGGGGCCGGCGGTCTTGTCGATGGCAATCTGCAGGTAGGTCATTTCGGTTTCCACTTTCTCGGGGGGCAGCATGTGCAGGCGGCTGACCAGCACGGCGCCTTCGATCACCGCGGCCTGTGCCCGATTGAAGCCAACGAAAGGCGCATGGGTGGCCTCGTGCACTGCCACCATGCGCAGCACCGGCCGCTGCACGTCGTCGCGCTGCTCGGCCAGTTCAAGCTCCACATGGCGCAGTGCCGCGGCAAGCCGTACGCCTTCGATGCGTTCGGCGGGCAGCGTGGGCCACAGCTTGCGCCCGGTGACGCAGCCCGCGAACACGCGGGTGTCGCACACGATGTTGAGCACCGCATGGCCGGTGGCCACGATGTTGTCGTGCGTGGTCGAGGGCTTGAACGGCATCAGCAGGACGCCGTCTTCACGGTAGCGGATGCCCATCGGCGCCACATGCGGCTTGCCGCCGGGTGCGACGGTGGTGACCACGGCTTCGAAGATCTGGTCGTTCATGTGGGTGATGGCGCGGCGGCCGTGCTCACGGCGCCGGGCTCTTGCGCGTTGTTCTTCGATGTCTTCATGGTGGTGCCCGGTGCGCACCAGCGCGCAAGGTCTTCGGCGGGCCGCGGCGCGGCGCAGCCCCAGTCGAGCGGCTGGTCCTGCACATAGCGTTTGCCAAGCTGCCATGCGATCTCGGCGCGCGCAAGCTCCACGCCCATGTAGAAGGCATGGTCGGCATCGTCCTGCAGCTTGAGCTGCGGCCAGAGTTCGAAGGCGCCCTGCCCCAGCCGCAGGCCGTCGCGGTTGTACACGTGCAGGCCCAGCGGCGATATCTGCACGCGAAAGTTGGGGTCGTGCACCTGCGAGGCGATCTCGCCGATTTCTTCCGGCGTATCGGGGAACGGATGCTTGGCATGCACGGTCATCAGCGCATCGCTCATGCCCTTGGGCAGCGTGGCATTGCGGGCCGCCGCATGCATGATGCGGCGCGCCCAGTCGGCCTCGCTCACCGCGCGGCGCGCATGCTGGCTCACTTGCGTCGTCAGCACCGCCGCCACGTTCAGCTCGGCGGCTATGCCGAACAGCACCGCGTTGATGCCGCTGGTGTCGGCCTCGGTGAGCTCGGTGACGTTGCCCACGCCAAGCATGATCGGCGCATCCGGAAAGCGTTCGCGCAGCCGGTGGTAGCGCACGATGGAGGCCGTCAGTCCGAAGGGTATGGGGTCGAGAATGGAATCGGCCAGAAAGGCGCGGCCACGCTGCTGCATTTGCGCCACCGCTTCGTACAGCGATTCTTCGTCTGCCGGAACGCGCGGGATCAGCACCGGTGTTGCGGCCACTTCGTCGGCAATCCACAGGCTGTCGAGCGTCAGGCTCAGCAGGTAGTCGGCACCGGCCTTGCCGCCGAGCAGCAGCTCTTGCGAGTCGCTCGAATCGACGCTCACCTGAAAGCCCGCGGCCTTGAGCGCCTGCACGCTTTCGGCCAGGTGATCGAAGCGCGTCTCGGGCAGGCAGCCCAGATCGATGACGTTGGCACCGTCGGCCACAAGCTGACGGGCTCGCTCGATGATTTGCGCCACTGTGAGCCGCGGTGCATCGACGATCTCGGCAAAGATCGCGACCTCGTATTCGGTCAGGTCGACGGCGCGCGCGCTGCGGTTGAAGTGGCGCGGCAGATCCTTCAGCTCTTGCGGCCCGCGTTCCACCGGAACGCCGAAGTATTGGGTCAAGGCCTCGACATCGCCGCGGCAGCGGCCCGGCACCATGATGCGGTCGGCACGGCGCGGCGCGGCGCCCTCGCCGTCAGCCTCGGTAACCACTGGTGCCGCAACGCGGCGGCGGATCATGTCGGCCGTCATCAATGCGGCCACCTGCAACCCGATCTCCCGCACTTCCCACGTGAACGGTGCCGCCTCCATGCCGGCCAGCACCCGCGTGAGGCTGGCTTGGGCGAGGCGCCCGGTCAGGAAGACGATGTGTTCCATGCGAGAGAGAGTTCCTTCATGCGTGCATCGAGCACGGCTTCGAGTTCGGCAGGCGACGAGACCACCTGGCAAAAATCGATGCCGCGCAGCCGCTCCACGTTGTCCAATTCGATGCGCCTCGGACGCAGCGTGACCCAGTCATGCGGCGACTTTGTCACCACCACCGGTTCCGTGTCGCATGCAAACACGATGCCAGGAATGCCGAGCTTGCCGGCCTGGGCAAACATGTTGGTCGGCAGCGAATCGCTGATGCCGAATGCGCACTTGGCCACCGTGTTGCTGGTGGCCGGCGCCACCACCACGGTGTGATAGATGTCGTCGTAGAGCATGCCCACGGGCACGCCGCTGGCCGTCTTGTCCCGGAACACCCGAAAGCGCGACTTCAGCGCCTCGATGTGCAGCTTGTAGATGGGCAGCACTTCTTCCGCCGCGGCCGAAAGGAACAGGTCCACCGAAGGCAGCCGCTCTGCGAGCGCCAGCGACTCCTCGAGAAAGTGGCCCGAGCCGGTGATGCACCAGGCCAGCCGAGATCGCGGCGGCGAGGCAGGCAACGGCGGCTCGCCGTCTTCCACTGCCAGGCCCGCACCGCGCGGATCGATCTTGCCCTTTTCCGGTATCCCTCCGTTCGTCATGACTGGCGAGCCTGACGGCTCAATCGGGTGGAGATATCTCGATGTGAAGCTTGTGGAGTTTTCGGTACAAGGTGTTGCGGCTGACATCGAGCGCCTTGGCGACGTTGCTCACGTTCCAGCGGTGCTGCTCGAGCATCTGCAACAGCACCTGCCGCTCGTTGGCCTGGATCGGATTGAGTTTGACGGCCGGTGGCGCATCGGCGGCCGCGGCTTCGCCCTGGGCGTCGGCCGCTTCGGCAGTGGCGGCAGGCAACGCGTAGGCCGAGGCAGGTGAAGGTGCCGGTCTTGCGGCCAACGAAGGCAGGTGCTCGCGTGTGATGGTCTTGCCGTCTGCCAGCGCGGCCGCGCTGCGCAGCACGTGGCGCAGTTGGCGCAGGTTGCCCGGCCACGGATAGGCCATGAGCATGCGCTCGGCATCTTCACCAAGCCTGCAGTCGCTGCCGCCTTCATCCTTCAGCACGTCATGAATCAGATCGCGCTTGTCGGTGCGGTCGCGCAGCGCGGGCAAATCGAGCTCGATGCCGGCGAGGCGGTAGTAAAGGTCTTCCCGGAAGCGGCCTTCTCGCACCAGGCTTGGCAGGTGCTGGTGGCTTGCGCTCACAAGCTGGAAGTCGACCGGGTGCGTTTCTTCGGTGCCCAGCGGCGTGACCTGCCGCTCATCGAGCACGCGCAGCAGGCGGGCTTGCAGCTCCAGCGGCATGTCTGCAATTTCGTCCAGAAACAGCGTGCCGCCGTCGGCCTGCAGGATCTTGCCGCGCCGGCCGCTGCGCTGCGCGCCGGTGAAGGCGCCGGCCTTGTAGCCGAAGAGTTCCGATTCGATCAGCGTCTCCGGCAGGCTCGCGCAGTTGACAGCGACGAAGGCACCTTCTGCATGCGGACTGGTCTCGTGGATGGCGCGCGCGAACACCTCTTTGCCCGAACCTGTTTCGCCGCACAGCAGCACGGGGGTTCGGCGCGCGACCACGCGGCGGGCGGTATCCAGGTGGGCCACGAGCCGCGCATCCTTGAAAGTGCGGATGCCGGGCGCACGCGCTGCCGCGGGCCGCAGCGGCGCACGAAAGGCCTCGGCACCCGCCTCCGCGGCCATGGGCGCCGCGATCGCACCGACGGCACGCGCACGCGCCGGCGTTGCCGCATCGGATGCAGGCCGACGCGCCACCGCAAAGAAGCGCAGCGCCGCGTTGGCCCGGTACGCCACCACCGGGTGGAACGAAGAAGAAAGACTGCGCTGCACGATGTCTTCGAGCGAAGTCTGGAACAGGTCGTCGATGCGTTGCGTGCGGATCTCGTCCATCGTTTGCACGCCAAGCTGGAACAACGCGCTGCGATTGGCCGCAAGAATGCGCCCGTCGTCACCGACGGCGAGCTTGCCTTCATGCAGCGTGTAGACGAACTCCGGCCGGCTGTGGAAGTGCAGCGGGTGCGCATTCGAGAAGCGCTTGTCGATGAGCCGGTTCTCGATCATGCGGGCGGTCATGCCAAGCAGCACGAGCACGTGCTGTTGCATGAGGCTGGAGCGGCTGGTCACGTCGAGCACCGCGATGATCTCGCCGGACGGATCGAACACCGGCACCGCCGAACACGTGAGCTGCGTGAAGTGGCTGAAGAAATGTTCTTCGCGCCGCACAGAGATAGGGTGAGCGGCCGCAAGGCAGGTGCCCATGCCGTTGGTGCCCGCCTCGGCCTCACCCCACATGCCGCCTGCACGCAGGCCCATGGGCTCGGCTTCGGCGGCAAACTCCGGCGACGACACCATGTGCACGATGACACCGTCGGTATCCGTCAGCACCACCGCAGACTCCGCATCTGCCAACTGCTGGTAGAGCGTGGTCATCTCGTAGCGTGCGCATTCGATGACGTCGGCATGCTGGTTGCGCCGGCTCTGCAAGGCCGAGGACGCAATGACCACCGGTTCGCGCGGGCGGCCTGGATCGAGCTGGTACTGGTTGAGACAGCGGCTCCAGGAGCGGGTGACCAGGTCGTTGCCCTCTTCGTGAAAGCCCCGCCTCACCACGTCGAGCACTCGGTCGGCATGTCTGTCGCCTTGTCGCAGCGTCAATGTCATTGGATGTCTCCAGCGCGTTCCATCGTGTCTCCTTGGCCGGTCCATTGTTGTACTTGCCGACACGCTGCACACCCGGTGAAACACCGAGCAGTGAAAAGCGCCGCAGTGGATCCGCTCTCTCTGGCCTGCATTTTGCGTTGATGAATCCTGCATGGGGGCATTGCCTCGCCTGCAGACACACTTTCAAACACATTCGAATCCACTGGAGACACCGCTTGAACACCAGCCAGAGCCCTTCCATCGGCCACTTTGCTTCGAATGTTCCTCATGCTTCCAGCGCGTCCGCTGGCGCCGGTGAGGGGCCCGCCTCCGGGAGTGCAACGCCCATGGACCTGATCTTCATCGAGGGCTTTCAAGGCAACACGGTCATCGGCATCCACGAATCGGAGCTGCATCACGCGCAGCCGCTGGTGATCGACGTGCATGCCGGCCTGCCCCGCTCGCGCGCCTGCGACACCGACCGCATCGGCGACACCATCGACTACGGCGTGGTGCGCGAGCGGCTGCTGCGCCTCATGGCGGAACACCGGCTGCAGCTGCTCGAGGCCTTTGCCGAGGCCATCGCCGACATCCTGATCGACGAGTTCAATGCCAGCTGGGTGCGCGTCAAGGTCGTGAAGCCGCGCAAGTTCGACGATGTGCAGGCAGTAGGTGTCCAGATCGAGCGTCATGCGGCAACGCACCGTGCCTCGAAGCCTGCCCACAGCGCAACCGTGCTGAAATTTCTGGCGAGCGGCATGGTGCCTGCGAAACACTGAGCAAGAAAAAAGAAGCCGGCCCGGATTCACGGTCGGCTTCTTCCTTTCAGGTTTGCATCAAAGATGCGCGGCGAACGGGTGTGCCGTGGTGCCCTTCTTGTCGACCACTTCAGCCGCAGTAGGCGAGCCGGCCACCGCACGTTGAATGGCTTCGCGCGTAGCCTGATAGTTGTAGTCCTGGATCTTCTTGTCGTCGTCGGCAAGCCAGTGGATGAACACGCCGACGCAGATGAACAGGTTGTCCGCCTCGGCCATGGGAATGGTGCCGTCCTCGACGCTGTCTGCCACCGCCAGGGCCACGGCGCGCTGTGCCGGCCCGAACATCTGCACCGCCTGTTTGGCGCCCTTGATAGTCACTTTGTTGAACATCACGGTCGCGGGCTTGGTCAGCAGGTTGGGCGCCACCACTGCGAGCAGCGAAGTGAAGCCGTCCTTGTTGTTCGTCAACGCGTTGGCGAAGGCGGTCTCGGCGGCGCTTCCGCGCGGTCCGATGATCAGGTCGATATGGGCTACTTCGTTGCCGTCGCCGACGAGCGATTCGCCCACCATCAGTCGATCTATTTTTGCCATGGTTTCGGGTCTCCTCTTAGAGGTCCAAGGTGGTTAGGGTCATTACGACACCGGTCAGAACGACCAGCGCAATGCCATGGTTATCACGATCCGTGCCATCCGGCCGCAGGGTCGCGGGCGGGCGCCGGGCAAGAGCGGATCCAGCCCGACAGCAGCAGCGCGGCCACGGTGAAATCGGCGCTGGTTCCCGGGTTGATGCCCGCAGCCTTGAGCGAAACGTCCCACGCCGCGAATTCGGCGTCCGCATCGAGCACCGCGCCGTCGCCTGCGCGCGCGCGCCAGGCCTGCGCCGCCGTCATGACAGACTGTGCCACGCGCCCGCCGTGTTTTCGAACAATGTGTGAATCGGGAAAGGCGCCCATGCAGGACAGGTAAAGCCGTTGGACAGAAGCCACAGTGGCCTCATCGGGAGATGCTTCGGCGCCGGCCGGCGCGTTGACCAGGCCCGCTTGGTGCACCGGCACCTGGAACGCCAATGCAAACAGGTCTGCGAAGCCGTCGCGGTACTGCCGCGCGATGAGGTCGCGGTCAGCCGCAAGCGCCATCGCCGCGCGCAGGTCGACCGTCGGGGCGTCGTGCACGTCTTCCTGGGGCGCGCTTCCAAGGCCGCCCGGGTGCGCGCGTGCGATGGCGCGGTAGGCCGCGCGGGCGTCGTCGATGTCGAGCGTGGCCAGCACGGACTCCACGGCCGCTCGCAATGCCGCAGGCGTTGCGGCGGTGGGGTTCTGCTCCACGGCCGCGGCTATAGGCGCGCACAGCAGCAATATGCCGAGGTTGGTGTTGCAACCCGCTACTGCCCAGGTGGCTTCCACAGCGGCTTCGATGCGTGCTCCCACGCGCAGCCCCGGCTCGAAGAGCGGGACTGCCGCGGCCTTGGCGCTCTCGATGAACATCGAAGCCTGCATGCGGTGGCCAGGTGAGTCGCGGCTGACGTTGCCCGGTTTGCGCACTGCAACATCGAGCCAGCAGGCGCGCAGGAAGCAGGCACGCGCCCGTTCGATGGCCGCCTGCCGGGCATTCATCAGGCACGGCGCTCCGGAGCCAGGCTTTCTTGCACGCGCCTGCGGCTCTGCGCCATCTTGCGGTCGAGCAGGTCGTCGACGATGGCACGGGCGATGTTGAAGCCCGTGACGCGCTGCAGCCCCTGCCAGGCGGCCACGCCGTTGACTTCCAGCACCTGGATCTTCGGACCGCTGGCGGCGGCGATGAGGTCTACGCCGGCGTAGTCCATGTCGAGTGCATGCGCCGCGCCCTCGGCCATTTGCGCGAGTGCCGGTTCGAGTTGGGCGGGCTCGCAGCGTGCGCCCTGCGCCACGTTGTGGACCCAGTGCGTACTGACGCGCCGCATCGCAGTAATGGCACGCCCTCCGACCACGAGCACGCGCCAGTCGAAACCGGGCGACCCCATCGGCGGCACAAAGCGCTGCAGATAGGCGAGGCCCGCATAGCGGGCGTCGGTGTCGGGCATGGGGTGATGCACGCCGTCTACCTCGCCCACGAGCCGCAGGTCCTTGCCCTGCGAGCCGAACAAGGGCTTGATCACCAGCGCATGCCCCACCGCCGTTTCGCGCATGGCAATGCGCCTGGCCTGCGCCGCCGACTCGGTGGCCCATGTGGCGGGTGCGGGAATGCGCGCGGCATGGAGCAGCAGGCTGGTCATCGACTTGTCGACCGAACGCTCGATGGCGCGTGCATCGTTGTAGACGGGCACGCCAAGCTCGCGCAGCGCATGCAGCACGCCGAGCCGCTTGGTCACCTGCTCGAAGCTTCCGCCGGCAATGCCGCGCACCAGCACTGCGTCGGGCAGCTCCCGGCCATAGCCGGGAATGACGAGGCCGTGCCACGCCGCGGTGGTGTCGATGCTGCAGTCGGCCAAGTCGACGCAGCGGCCCACCGCGCCGCGTGTGCGCAACGCGGCTTGCAGCTGGCGGGTGTGCCAGCCGATTTCGTCCGTCATGATGGCGATACGCATGTTCATCGAATGGCCCTCATGCCTGCTGCAGCCACAGGCGCTGCAGCAGTGCCATCTCGGGCGCGCCGCCGTGCCATGTGTTGCCGCTGTCGATGTTGCTCACCCACACTTCGGCGGGCGCAAACAGCGCGCCGTCGATCTTGTAGAAGTCGTACTCGACCTCCTTGAAGATGTGGGCGAACGAGCGGCCGTGGTCGCGCGAATTGCGGGAGGGCAACGCCCGGGCCAGTTCGCGTGCGGCCTGGTCGTCGCCCCGAACCGTGAGGTGCACGCGGCCACCGTAAAGAATGGAATCATTGGTGCGCCCCATCGCCTCGACCCCATCGGCACTGGGCGAAGGCAGCGGCGCGCTGCCTGCGCCATCGACGATATTGGCGAGCGCAAAACCAAGCTCGTGCGACTTGTGCAGCGCCACCTCGAGCACCCGCGCCACGACCTGCGTGGTGCCCGCAAGACTGGTGGTGGGCGTGAGGATCAGCGTGAGCGCGTCGGCCGCCAGGTTGCAATCGCGCAGCAGCTTGTCGATCACGATCTTCGGCGGGGCGCGATCGACTTCCAGCACCAGAACGCCGCACTCTGCGCGATCGCGATAGTCCAGTTCGGCAAAGAGTTTCTCCTTGACCGCCAGCGCGCGCGCCGGGCCGGAACCGAGCGAAAAAAACTTCTTGCCACCGGTTTCTTCCTTGGTTGCCGAAAGGCTCCAGCCGGCGTACTGGCTGCCGAGGCATGCCAGCACGGGCTGCGAGCTGCGCACGTCGAGCCATGTGGGCCAACCCTCGGTGTCGCTGCCGCTGCGCAAGTGCACATGGCCGAGCCCACCCATGCAGATTTCGCCGACGCGCAGGCCGGCCTCCACAGTGCCCGGCGCCTCGATGCCCGCGTCAACGATGTGCACGCCGCTCTCGTCGCGCCGCACTTTCAGTCCGAGCGCATCGGCATCGTGCAGCAAGCGTTCGACAAGAGGCCGCGCCATCCGGTTGACGCTCAGGCTCGCGGCGAAGGGCGGCGGTGGTGGGTTGCTCATGCCGATGTCTCCAGTGATTGCAACAGCCGCTCGCGGCTTTCTCCGAGGCGTGCGCGCACCTCGTTTGCGCTGGTGCCGCTCGCGGTGAGGGTGCAGACGGGGTCGTCGATATCGAAGCGCTGGCCGGCGCATGGAATGTCGCGGATGCCCGGCCATTCCGCGAGTTGCCGGGCCACGGCAGTGTCGAGTTGGATGGATCGCCGTGCGAAGAGGATCTCGATGCCTTCAACGTCTTGCGCATGCGCATGCGCAGGCACTGCAGGCAACTCGCCATGCAGGCAAGCCCGCAGGTGCGCATGCATGAGGCCCGGTGCGCCTGCCGGCCGACGGTAAAGGCTCATGCTCGCAGGAGGCCTCGGATTGACTTCGAGCACGCCGATGGCGTCGTCGTCGCGCATGAAATCGATGCTGCACAGGCCCCGCAGTTCGAACTCCGCGGCCAACGCGCGTGCGATTTCGGTCACGCGCATCGCCATGTTCTCCGGCACGGGCACAGGCCCGACCGCGCCGCAGAACACGAAAGGCCGCGCGCCGAAACGCCGCACCGTCATTTCATTGAAGCCGAGCACGTGAACATCACCTCCGTTGGCAATGAAGGTGGCGGACATCGGCCGGCCCGGCACCTCGCGCTGGAAGTAGTGGTGCGACGACAGCGGCTCTTCCACCGACCACGGCGCGTGGCGAACATGCCATCCGCCGCAGCCGTGCGCGTCTTTCATCAACCATCCGGTGGGGTCCTCGGGAGGTTCGAGCAGCACCTGCGGGTACGGCATCACGCGTGTGCGAAGAAATCCGAAGAAGCTTGCCGGGTCGCGCACGCGGCGCACGGCATGTGGCGTGGTGCCGATCAAGGGCAGCACAGCCGCACCCTGCTCGAGCAAGCCGGGCTCGCCCTCGAAGCCGCTGCCTGCGATCCAACCCATTACCGCGTCGCCGCCCTCGCCTTCTTCGGCCAGCCGGCGCAATGCGGCCAGCGTGCTTGCCGCATCGATCTGCAAACTGCCGGGCGTGCCGATCGGCAACCAGCGCGATGCGGCGCGGCGCGTGTCGGCGTCCCCGAAGAGATCGAGCGCAACGACCTTGAAGCCGTCATTCGCCGCCGCCTCGGCCATGGCGCGCGCGGAGATGGCTGCAACGGCAATGGTCTGCATTTCGCGAGCGGGCCTGCTTGTCAAGACGCCTTCGTCGCGGCCTGCTCGACCAGGAATGCGCGCGCCACCGCAAAGGCTTCGGCAAAGCTCAGCACCTGCGCCTTCTCGGCCTCGCACATCTGCACCAGCATGCGGTGCTGCGTCTGGTACTTGACGTTGCCCACGGCCAGCGCGCCGATGCCCACCGCTCGCGTGCCCGCAAGCGGCTTGGCGTCGTCCATCACGCCGACGCCGGCAATGCCTTCGGGCGGCACGGCATTCACGTCGGCGGCAACCTTGAGCCGCGTTGCGGCACCAAGCGCTTCGCTCGAGACCACCTGCACGCCCGCGGCGGCGCAGGCCAGCAGCACGTCGGCATCGGCAATGGAGCGACGCACGGCATCGGGGTCGCCGCCCGAAAGGCCGTGCAGCTTGACACCAAAGCGATGGCCGGTTTCGTCCGCCGCGTCTTGCGCCGCGTCGATGCCGTTGCGGCTGGACAGGTACACCTCGGCACCGGCCTGCGCCGCGATGACGCCCGCTACGCGGCCCACGGGGCCGGTACCACCGAGGATCACCACGCGCTGGCCCTCGAGGCCCTGGGCATGGTGGCGCTTCAAGGCGGCCTCCACGCAGGCCACCATGGCCGCGGCGGTGGTGTAGGCGCCGCTCGGGTCGGCCATGAGGGAGACGACGAAGGGCTTGACCATCGAGGTTCTTGCACGCTCGAGCATGTCGGCCGCCAGCTGCGCGTCGCGCCCGCCAATGAAGATGCCCGTGCGCGCAACGCCCTTGGGCCCGCGCGAGAAGATGGTGTCTTGCGTCAGCCCCGTGATTCGGTCGAGGGCCACATCGCAGTAAGGCACGATGATCTGATAGCCCGCGTCCGCCGCCATGTTGATGTCGAAGGGACTCATCTGGGGGCCGGGGGTGAACATGTGAAGAATACGGGGACGTTCCATGAGAGCCTGTGTGGTGTGGAAGAAGTGGCGTCGGCTTGGGACGACAGCGGTGAATTCAACGGGTGCGCGGCTGCGCGATGCGGTCGTGCACCGCCGCGCCGCTGTTGCGGCCCGAGACGATGTGCAGTTCCAGCTGCGGTGCGGCGCGTTCGGATGCGCGCGCGGCGTCCACAAGCAGCTGCGCCTGTGCCTCCGTGGGCACGATGGCAAAGCCGGTCGGCCCCCAGGAGCTCTGGCCGATGGCGGCTCCGCCTGAGCGGCTCGCGTCCGCGAACCATTGCATCAGCCGCGCGACCGCTGGGCTGGTGAAGACACCGCCCTGCGCCGGCGCGAAGTGCTCGCCGAGCAACTGCTGCATGCGGTTGATGCCGGCGGCAAACGGCGCGAACTCCGCGCCGGCGGCGGCGGGCAGAACGCGCATCAGAACCTGATGGCAGATTTCGGCAGCCGCTGCCTGCGGCAACGGCGGCAAGGCTGCGATGGCTTTTTTTTCCTCTCCGCCCGAAAGGCCGCGGTGCGCGGGATCTTGCACGACGACGATGCGCCACGCAGGCGGAAACGCAATGCGCGACAAGAGTGGCGCAGGCAGGCCGTCGGGACCGGGGCCGCCGTCGAGCAGCAGGCCGCCGGTATCGAAGCCCGCGATTCCAATGCCCGATCGCAGCCCGCGGCCGAGCCAGTGCGCCAGTGTGGCGGTGCCCAGCTCGAGACCATGCCACTCGGCAAAGGCCCGCCCGATGGCCGATGCCAGCTGCGTGCCCGAGCCAAAGCCCGCGTGTGCCGGCAGCACGCGGCGCAACCTCAGCGAAAGCGGCGCATGGCGGCCGCTGCGCTGCTTCAGCCGTTGGAGATGGGCTGCAGCCCGGTCGAGCTCCGCCTCCGCAGCCGGCGTGTCGGCTGCCAGGCGGTCACAGCCTGCGGCTGTCAGTTCGACTTCGGTGGTGAACCCGTCGATGACCACCCCCAGGCTGCCGAACGAACGCCCCAGCGAGCCGGAGGGGTCGAGAAAGCCCAGGTGCAGGCGCCCGGGAGCACTCACGCTCACTGTGCGAAGGCTCAGGTCTTGCCGCGGAGCAACGGCGAAGTCGGCGGAGGTCATGGGCGGATTCGGGCGGCGGGACGAAGTCATGGACTTGCTTGTCATAGCAAGGGCCGTTCCGTCCATGCGCCCACAGGGCGGCGCCGCGGGTTCACGCGCGATGAGTGCGGGCGATGTCCCAGGAGCGTGACAATGTGTCACGTCATTCCGCCAGGAGGAAGATGGCTGCCGCAGTGCGGCGCCGCGCTACCGCGATTCCGCCAGGAAGGTCGAAATCACCAGTGCCGCGGCACGCTCGAACTCAAGCACTTCGATCACGCTGTAGTGCCGCCCTCGCCGATGGCCGCAGACGCTGGGCAAGCCCCGGACTTCAAGCAGGACCTCGGCAGCCAAGTCGCGGTCGCTACGGGGTTGGCCGTTGGAAATGAGCCAGTTGTCGATGCTGTCGCTCGGCATGCGCCTGAAGGCAGCAATCACCGGAACATAGGTGCACTCGCTTCCAATAAGAATCGGCAGATCCATCGGACGGCTGAATCTTTCTTCAGCTTTCAACATATCTGCGGCTTCTTTCATTGCATTTTGAGCCGCTTGGCTCGTTTTTTGTTGGAGCAACATGGCAGCCTGCCTCAACCAATAGCCTTGCCCATGCCGGTCTCCACGCTGGCCATCCGGCTCAAGAAGCGTTGGCTCTGATCGTCGGGTCGTTCGGGCATGTCACTCAGCTGATAGCCTTGGCCCCAGATCGCCTGCAGCTTGAAATGCAGGCCCAGCTTGCGGCGCAGGCCCGATACGCTGACATCCAGTGACCGGGAAACGGGGCCGCTCTCTTCTTCTTTTCTTCCCCAGACATTCACAAAGAGCCATTCGCGCGTTAAGAGCCGGTTGACGTTGCGAAAGAAGGCCACCGCCAGATCGAACTCGCGGGGACGCAGCTTGATGACAGCGCCGGCAAGTTCTGCCTTGTCCTCGTCCAGAACGAAGCGATAGCCCTGCCATTCGAGCACCCGCTCCGCAATGGGCACTCCGCGGCGCAGCAAATCGGTTTCGAGCAGACGGTAGGTGTCTTTGAACGAAGACGGCGCATGCACCACGGTGGAAAGCGCATCTGCATGAAGAACCGACATGACGCGGAACTGGCTCTTGCACGCGCTGAGAATCAAGGGCACCTGATGGCCCAGGATTTCGCGCACCTGGGCGATGAGCGGCTGAAATAGAGCGGGGTCCCTGGGGCAGGCGAGCAGGAAAACACCAAAGCTCTCAACTTCGGAGCCATGCTCCTGCAATTCATCCAAGCTGGCAAAGGTCACTGGCACATGGCCCAACCTGCAGATGGCACGGCGCGCCAGCTCTCGGGATCGAAGTGTCGGATCTAGTACGGCAATTTGCAAAATGGTTCTCGCGGTCAATCGCTTCCCGCACAGGAAGCAGTTGGGTCGGAGTGCATCGCGAACTAAAGGACTGTTCGCATGCGTTAACGAATTCCGACATGACCGCAGAATCTAAAGAAACCGATAGTTTGAGTCCCCCTAAATTGCGCACCATATGTCCGCAAGATTACGCATGCTTCGATGACCGCCAAAAAAACGCAAACTAAGTCCGCAAAAGGCGGTTAGGAAACGACAAACGCTGTCGGTTTGCGCCGCAGCGTCGATGCGATCACCCAGAGCTGATTTACCCGAGGTCTGTGCGAAATTAAAACGAAAGCCAACAACATGACTCTTGGCGGCTCGCGGGCGCGGCGCGACGAGCGCCGCTCGCAGGCCTCATGAAACGGCGCGGCACAATCGGTCGCGTGCCCCTCCTTACACCGAGCCTGCCCGCTGGCCTCGCGGCTTTGGCGTTCCTAGCGTCCCTCGCCTTGGCCCCCGCCGGCGCGGCGCGTGCGGCCGAGCGGCCGCTGCTTCTCGTCACTTCTCCGGCCGCCTTGCAACTGGCCGAAAAATCGGGAGCAGGCTTTGGCCGCTGGTTCGCAGAGGCGTCCTCATCACCCGACGGTATCGCCACCAATCAGTTGCTGATGCGCTCGCCGGCCTGGCAATCCATCGCCCGTCCGCTGAGCGAAAGCCTTGCCCGCATCCAGCGCAGCGACAGGCAGGCCGGTGTCGGCATCTCCCGCTATCCGCACCGGCTGTTCGACGCACGCTGGCTCGCAAGCCCCGATGCATTTTTCGAGCTCGTGGGCGTTGCCAACCGCATGGACCGCCGGCCATTCCAGAACGGCGCCTGCGGCGAAACACGGCTGGTGTATCGCCTTGCCTACCGCACGCCCTCGATGCAGTCCCGCCTGCCGATGACCGTCAATGTCGAACTGCGCGGCGATGCGCCTGATGCAAACGGCAGTTGTGCTGCCACGGCCCGGCGCTGGCAGCCGCCAGAGCCTTCGATGACCGACGAAGCGCTCGGCCGCTGGATGGTGTCGCCGGACGGTCCGCTTGCGCCAGAGCGCCTGGCTCCGGCGCGCATCGCGCAGGTCACCACCAACCTGCAGAGCGTGCGCTGGCCCTCCGCGGTGCGGCCCGACCTGGGTGGCCACGCGGAATACATGCTGCGCGCCTTTCGCTGGAACGCAGGCGCACAGCGCTTCGACGCGGCGCCTCTGGAGAACACGCCCGACGTCGTGCGGCTCAAGGCCAACGCTCCGTTGCGCAACGAGCTGCGCCAATGGCTTCAGCAGCCTGGAAACATGCGCGCACTGGACGAGGCCACGCTGCAACTGCCCGAGAAGTTTCTGGCAACCGAAGCGATCTCGGTCGCACCGCGCGGTCTGGAGCGGCTGGCAAACCGCTCGTTTGCCCAGGTCTTTTCAGCCGGCGACTGGCAGGCCGTGCCCGGCAGCCGCACGCTCCAATCGCCGCAGGCGGTGCTGCGCCGGCTTGACGACCTCAGCTGCGCGGGCTGCCACCAGAGCCGCGCGGTTGCGGGCTTTCATTTGCTGGGCATAGACCGGCGCGGCTCATCACGCACGTTTACCGCGGGCAATGCGCTCGCGCTGCCGCATTCGCCGCATCTGCAAGACGAACTGTCGCGGCGGGGCCGCTATGTGCATGCCGCGCTTTCGACACCCCAGCCCGACCCGTTCCGGCCGCTGGCCGAGCCGCACGACGCGAATGGCGTGGTCCAAAAAGCCACCGTCGGCGCAAGCTGCGAGCCCACCCGAATCACGCAGTCTGCCAACCCATGGCTGGACCGCGCAGAGAAACTGCCGCGCATCGCCTGCGAAGGTGCGCTTTCCGTCTGCGAAAAAACCTCGGTCGGTTTTCCGGGCGGCATGTGCTCCGGTCCGTGCGACCCGTTTGACAAGAACGGCACCTGCGGCGGCATCGCCATCCTCAGCGACTTCAATCAGTGCCTGGCCGCGAATCGGCCATTCGGCGAGTGCCTGAGCAAGCACACGCGGCCCGGCAACCTGCGCAGCTGCTCGGCGCAGCAGCCCTGCCGCGACGACTTCATCTGCGCGCAGGCGGAGGGACAGCCCGAAGGCCGGGGTGCGTGCATACCGCCCTACTTCCTCTTTCAGATGCGGGTGGACGGCCACTCCTGAGGATGAAAGTCGGCAGAGCGCTCGATCACTGCGCGTATCTCTTGCATCAGGGCCCGCGCCCCAGGTGACGGGAACGCGCCCAGCCGCTGGCTGAGCCCGATGTCGCGCCGCGTCTCCTCAAGCGGAAAATCCAGCACGACCAGGCTGCCGTCGCGAATTTCGTAGTGCAGTTGATGGGCCGAGATGGCGGTCAGCATGTCGCTCTCGAGCAGCAGGCCGCGCAGTACGGCAAGGTCACCCGTTTCCACGGCAGGTATGGGCGGCGCCTCTCGCGCGGCATGAAAAAACCGCTCGAACAGTTCGCGCCCCGGCGTGCCGTGCCGCGAAAGTGCCCAGGTCGCCTGCCGCAATGCATCGATGTCGACTCGCGCAATGCGCGCCAGCGGATGGCCGGCGCGGGCAATCACGGAGATGCGATCGACGAAGAGCGCCTCTTGCTGCAGATCTTTGGCTGTGGCGCCGCTGCGAAGCGCACCGAGAATGAAGTCGACCTCACCGCTTCGAAGCGATGCCGCCAATGCGTCGTAAGGGCTCTCGACCGTGGCAACGTGCAGGCGCGGATGGCGCGCCACAAGCGAGGCGATTGCAACCGGCAATATCTGCGTGCGGCCGAGCGGCAGAGCGCCAACAGTCACGCTGCCCTGCAGCGTGCCTTCGCTGGCCGCGATGTCGGGGCCGATGTGGCGCAGTTCCGCCAGCACCCGCTTGAAGTGGAACGCCGCAATTTCGCCCGCCGCCGTTGGCACCAGTCCGCGCGACTTGCGCTCCAGCAGCGGCACGCCGAGCCCCGCCTCCAGGTCTTTCAGCGCACGGCTGATGGCCGGTTGCGTGATGCCGAATTCACGTGCCACCGCGGGCATGTTGCGCTTCTCGACCAGGCTGGCAATCACCGCAAGCCGCCGGCCGTTGAGGATGGATGCGAAGAGCGAATGCACATCGGCAGATGTACCGATGCCGCCCCGCGCGACGAGCTGGGCGCGCGCCTCTTCGAACTCGCGCTCGATGCGGTGCGCGCGCGCCAGTACCAGGCCGCCATATGAATTGAGCGTCATACCGCGGGAGCCGCGGTCGAAAAGCGGCCTTCCCAACGCACCTTCAAGTTCCGAGATGGAACGCGTCACGCCCGAAGCCACGCGGTGCAGCTGCTCGTCGGCGGCTTTTGCAATGCTTCCGGCGGCGGCCACGGCCGAGAACGCGCGCAGATGCCTCAGGTTGATGCCAAGCGCGCCGGCATGCACCCTTTCGATAACTTTCTCTCGCTGATTCTGGGGATCGGCTCTGCGCATGTTCCGCCTTGAGGATGTTCCCGCAACCTTCCCGGGTAAACCCTGATCGATAAAAAAGTCTGATGGTAGACCAAACCGAACTCATCCCACGCATCCGCTGCGCAGAACACACTGTCGCACTGCCATCTTTACAGCCCAAGCAACCCACGGAATTGCCAATGATCATCGATTGCCACGGCCACTACACCACGGCACCCAAGGCGCTGGAGAACTGGCGCAACCAGCAGATCGCAGGCTTGAAAGACCCTGCACTGAAGCCCCGCGCATCCGACCTGAAGATCAGCGATGACGAGCTGCGCGAATCGATCGAGAGCAATCAGCTGCGCCTCATGAAGGAACGCGGCAGCGACGTCACCATCTTCAGCCCACGCGCCAGCTTCATGGCGCACCACATCGGCGACTTCGAAACGTCTTCGACCTGGGCCGCCATCTGCAACGAGCTGTGCTTTCGCGTGAGCCAGCTGTTCCCGGACCATTTCATCGGCGCGGCCATGCTGCCGCAATCACCCGGTGTCGACCCGCGCAGCTGCATTCCAGAACTGGAGCGCTGTGTGCGCGACTACGGATTCGTCGGCATCAACCTCAACCCCGATCCATCGGGTGGGCACTGGACTTCACCGCCCCTGTCGGACCGCCACTGGTATCCGCTCTACGAGAAGATGGTCGAGCACGACATTCCGGCCATGGTGCACGTGAGCACCAGCTGCAACGCCTGCTTTCACACCACCGGCGCCCATTACCTGAACGCGGACACCACCGCCTTCATGCAGTGCCTTACGTCCGACCTCTTCACCGACTTTCCGACGCTGCGCTTCGTCATTCCGCACGGCGGCGGCGCGGTGCCCTATCACTGGGGCCGTTTTCGCGGACTGGCGCAAGAAATGAAAAAGCCGCTACTCGAGGACCATCTGCTGAACAACATCTTCTTCGACACCTGCGTGTACCACCAGCCTGGCATCGACCTGCTGACGCGCGTGATTCCGGTCGACAACATCTTGTTTGCGAGCGAAATGATCGGCGCTGTGCGCGGCATCGATCCCGAGACGGGCTTCTTCTTCGACGATACGCGGCGCTACATCGACTCCACACCCATGCTCGACGCCGAGGCCCGGCACAAGGTGTTCGAGGCCAACGCACGCCGCGTATACCCGCGCCTGGACCGCGCACTTACCGCCAAGGGGCTCTGATCTCATGTCTTCATCCAACACTCTCCAACAGCTTGGTGTTGTCTACCGCAACGTGGTGCGCGCAGACGCCGCCGCCGTCGAAAAGCTTTCGCGCTTCGGCGTTTCCACGGTGCACGAGGCGCTCGGCCGGCTCGGGCTGATGCAGCCGCGCATCCGCCCCATTCATCCTGAAGCACGCTTTTGCGGCCCGGCCGTCACCGTGCTGCTGCAGCCCGGCGACAACTGGATGCTGCACGTGGCGGCCGAGCAGATCCGGCCGGGCGACGTGGTGGTTGCGGCCTGCACCAGCGACAGCACCGACGGCTTCTTCGGCGACCTGCTCGCCACGTCCTTCAAGGCACGCGGCTGCAAGGGCCTGGTGATCGACGGCGGCGTGCGCGACGTGCGCGACCTCAACGCGATGGGCTTTCCGGTGTTCAGCCGCGCCATTCATGCCAAGGGCACCATCAAGGCGACGATCGGCTCGGTGAACGTGCCGGTGGTATGCGCCGGCGCGCTGGTGCACCCCGGCGACGTGGTGGTGGCAGACATCGATGGCGTGGTGGTGGTGCCTGCCGCACGTGCGCAGCAGGTGGCCGATGCGGCCGAGGCCCGCGAGGCCAACGAAACCGCCAAGCGCGAACGCTTTGCAGCCGGCGAGCTCGGCCTGGACATGTACGCCATGCGCGAGCCGCTCGCCAAGGCCGGCCTTCGCTACATCGACTGAGCCGGAACCGGAAGGCTGGAGACATCATGAAAAACAATCCCGGCATCCTTGCCACCGCGGCACTGGTTGCCGCCGCCTTTTCGCTGGCAGCGGCTCCCGCCAGCGCGCAGGACTACCCCACGCGGCCCGTGCGCATCATCACGCCGTTTCCGGTGGGCAGCGGCCCTGAGGGCGTGGTGCGGCTCTTGGCGGACAAACTCAGCCGCGCATGGGGCAAGCCGGTAACCGTGGAGAACCGGCCGGGCGGCAACGGCTTCATCGCCATCGATGCCTTCAAGCGCGGCGCGCCCGACGGGCATGACCTGATTCAGCTCGACAACGTGCACCTGGTCGCCTACCCGCATCTGTTCAAGAAGCTGCCCTACGACCCGGTGAAGGATTTCGAACAGATCGATCCGCTTTTTCGCACCAACTTCTTCGTCGCGGTGGCCACCGACAGCAAGTACAAGACGGTCGGCGAGATCGTGGCCGATGCAAAGGCCAACCCCGGCAAGCTGAACTACGGCTCCTGGTCGATCGGAAACCCGGTGCACCTGGGCTCGGCGCTTTTCGAGTCGACCACCAAGACCTCGATGGCGCACGTCATTTACAAGGAAACCACGCAGCTCTACACCGGCGTGGCAACGCAAGAGCTGTCCTTTGCGCTGGGCACGCTGGGCAGCACGCGGGCACTGCTGCAGGCCGGCAAGCTGCGCTACTTGGCCGTGGCGGCGCCGCAGCGCCATCCGGCGTTTCCCAACGTGCCGACCGTCGGCGAATCGGGCGGCCCGGCCGGCTTCGAAGTCACGGGTTGGACCACGATCGCGGCGCCCGCGGGCCTGCCGCGCGCCGTTGCCGGCAAGATCCGGCGCGACGTCGAGAAAGCGCTGGCCGATGCGGACTTCAAGGCCAAGTACGAGGCCTTCGGCTACGAGCCATTCCCGGTCGCGCACGATCAGTTTCAGCAGTTCGTGCAGAGCGAATCGACACGCTATGCGGCGGTGATCAAGAACGCCAAGGTCTCGCTCGACTGACGCAGGGCCGCAGAGAAAGAAATCACCATGGCTCGCATCATCGGCGCCGTCGCGTGCTCGCACACGCCCACCATCGGCTTCGCTTTCGACAAGAAGAAGCAGCAAGACCCTGTGTGGGCGCCCATCTTCGAGGCCTTCAGGCCTGTGCAGCGCTGGCTGACGGAGCGCAAGCCCGACGTGATCTTCTTCATCTACAACGACCACGTCAGTTCGTTCTTCTTCGACCACTACTCGGCGTTCTCGCTCGGAGTGGGCGAGCGGCACGAAGTGGCGGACGAAGGCGGCGGCGCGCGCGATCTTCCCGCGCTGGCGGGGCACCCTGCCCTTGCCCGGCACATCGGCCGCTCGCTGGTGGCCGACGAGTTCGACATGTCCTTCTTTCAGGACCGCGCGCTGGACCACGGCGTGTTTTCGCCAATGTCGCTGCTGTGCCCGCATGAGCCCGCCTGGCCCATACCGGTGGTGCCGCTGCAAGTGGGCGTGCTGCAGTCGCCCGTGCCCTCGGCGCGGCGCTGCTACAGGCTCGGGTACGCACTGCGCCGCGCCATCGAGAGCTATCCGGAAGACCTGGCCGTGGCCATCGTGGCCACAGGCGGCCTCTCGCACCAGGTGCACGGCGAGCGTGCGGGCTTCAACAACACCGCGTGGGACGCGCAGTTTCTCGAGCTGATCGAAAACGACCCGGTACGCCTCACCGAAATGACGCAGGCCGAGCTGGCCACGCTCGGCGGCATGGAAGGCGCCGAGGTAATCATGTGGCTCGTGATGCGTGGCGCGCTGTCGTCCAACGTGCGCAAGACGCACCAGAGCTACTACCTGCCCTCGATGACCGGCATTGCCACTGCCATCTACGAGAACCTGGCGAGCCCGCCCGTGGCCGGTGAAGTGCAACGGCACCGCCGCCGCATGGACGAGCAGCTTGCGGGTATCGAGGTGCTCGAAGGCTCTTATCCGTTCACGCTGGAGACCAGCGTGCGCGCCTACCGCCTCAACAAGTTCCTGCACGGCATGACGCGCGAGGAGCACCGCACGCGTTTTCTTGCCGACGAAGAGGCCGCCTTCGAAGCGGCCGGGCTGACTGCGGAGGAAAGCGACCTGGTGCGCCGGCGCGACTGGCGTGGGCTCATTCGCTACGGCGTGATCTTCTTCATGCTCGAGAAGCTCGGGGCGGTGGTCGGCGTTTCGAACCTGCACATCTACGCTGCCATGCGGGGGCAATCGCTGGAGAAATTCCAGCAGACACGCAACGCGCCCGGTGCGCTGTATTCGGTTGCCGGCAAGAACGCGGCACCTCAGGCCTGGGAAGAAAAATCCGTTCAACCTACCAAGCAATGAAGACAAACTCAATTCGCCGCCACGTTCTGGCGCTGGCCGGCCTGCTCGCACTCGGTGTCTCGGCCAATGTGGCAGCCGCCGATGCCTTTCCCACCAAGCCCCTGAAGATTCTGGTCGGCTACAGCGCCGGCGGCGCGGTCGACGCCATTGCGCGTTCGGTCGGCCAGCGGATGTCGGCCATCCTCGGGCAGCCGGTCATCGTCGAGAACAAGCCGGGCGCAGGAACCAACATTGCCGTAAAGGCGCTCATCGCCAGTCCGCCCGACGGCTACACCCTGCTGCTGGCGGCCAACGCCTTGGCGGTAAACCCTTCGCTCTTCGAGCCCGCGCCCTACGACCTGGAGCGCGACCTGACACCCGTTGCCTCGGTCGGCCGCGTGCCCGTGGTGTTCACGGTGCGAGAGGGCTCGGCCATCAAGACCTTGCCCGAACTGGTGGCCGCCGCCAGGGCCAAGCCGGGCAGCGTTACCGTTGCAACCCCGGGCAACGGCTCCACGCCGCACCTGGCAATGGAACTGTTCCAGCACACGGCCGGTCTCTCGCTGCGCCACGTGCCCTACAAGGGCGGTGCGCAGGCCATTACCGATGTGCTCGGCGGCCATGTGGACGTGGTGGCGGTCAATGCGCTCGAAGTGCTTCCGCTCGCAAAGTCGGGCAAGCTGAAAGTGCTGGCGGTCATGAGCACCGAACGCGCCGCGGTGCTGCCGGGCGTCCCCACCGTGGCCGAGTCCGGGTACCCTGGCTTCGAGGCCAGCGTCTGGTATGGCTTTGTGGCGCCCGCCAAGCTGCCGCAGCCTGTGCTGGCCAAGCTGCACGACGCGGTGCAGAAGGCGCTCGAATCGCCCGAGGTGCGCGACCAGCTCGCAGCAGCGGGCGGCGGGCCGCTGCCGGGGCCGACCTCGCAGTTCGACAAGCTGCTCAAGACCGATGCGGCCCGCTACGGCAAGCTGATTCGCGAAGCCAACATCAAGCCGGACTGAAGCCATGACCGCAACTCTTCAAGGCGTCTGCTCGATGGCAACCCGGGCGCTGCTCGAAGAGCTTGCCGCAGCGCATTCGCAGCGTGCCGGCACGCCCGTTGCCTTCGTGGCAATGGGTGGCGTCGAAGCCGCCCGGCGTGTGGCCGCAGGCGAAGTTTTCGACGTGGTCGCGCTAGCGTCGGACGCCATAGACGGGCTGGTTGCGGCAGGCAGGCTCGATGGCGCGGGCAAGGTGGACCTGGCCCGCTCTGGCGTGGCGGTTGCGGTGCGCGCCGGTGCCCAGCGGCCCGACATTTCAACCGGCGGTGCATTGCGAAGCGCCGTTCTGGCCGCCCAGGGCATTGCCTATTCGACGGGGCCGAGCGGTGTGGCCCTGGTCGCGCTGTTCGAGCGCTGGGGTATTGCCGACGACGTTCGCGGCCGGCTGGTGCAGGCGCCTCCGGGCGTGCCGGTCGGCTCCCTGCTTGCACGCGGCGAAGCGGCGCTGGGCTTTCAGCAACTGAGCGAACTGATCGGCGTCGAAGGCATCGATTTGCTCGGCCCGCTTTCGGCGGACGTCCAGATCACCACTGTCTTTTCAGCCGCTCCCTCCACCCGCTGCGCGCACCCGAAGGCCGCGCGGGCGCTGCTCGAATTCATGGCTTCGGCCGAGAGCGCGCCCATCAAGCGGCGCTATGGCATGGAGCCCGCCTGAGACCCAAAATCCGGCCGCTCAGCGCTCCTCGAACCAGCGGTCTTTTCCAAGCATGACCCGGTGATGCCCGTGCCCGGCCGGCATCATCGGAAAGCAGTTCTCCTGCGGCGCGACCTGCACGTCGAGAAAGAATGGACCGTCGCTCTGAAGGCATTCGGCCAGCGCGGCCTGGAGCTCGGCGGGGTCCGACACCCGCCTCGCGCCCCAGCCGAAGGCCTTGGCCAGTGCCACGAAGTCGGGCAGCGCCTCGTTCCAGCTGTGGCTCAGCCGGTTGCCGTGGTTGAGCTCCTGCCATTGGCGCACCATGCCCATGTAGCCGTTGTTGCACAACACCAGCTTCACCGGCGTGCGGTGCTGCACAGCGGTTGAAAGCTCCTGGATGTTCATGAGCACCGAGGCATCGCCGCTCACGCAAACAACCAATGCCTCCGGGTGCGCCACCTGCGCGCCGATCGCTGCCGGCAGTCCGTAGCCCATGGTGCCGGCACCGCCAGAGGTAAGCCAGCGGCGCGGCTGTTCGAAGTGCAAATACTGCGCAGCCCACATCTGGTGCTGGCCCACGTCGGTCGACACGATGGCATTGCGCCCGCCAATGGCTTGCTGCAGCGACGCCATCAGCTGCTGCGGCAAGATCGCATCGCCGCGCGGCTCGAAGCCAAGGCAATCTTCCGCACGCCAGCGCTCGATGCGTTGCCACCAGGGCGCGAGCCGCTCAGGCGCAAAGCTCTCGGCCGGCAGCAGCGCCAGCAAGGCATCGACGATGGCACCGCAATCGCCCACCATCGGCACGTCGACCTTCACCACCTTGTTGATGCTGCCCGGGTCGATGTCGATATGGATCTTGCGCGCATGCGGACAGAACTCGTCGAGCTTGCCGGTCACGCGGTCGTCGAAACGCGCACCCACGCACACCACCAGGTCGGCCTCATGCATCGCAAGGTTGGCTTCGAGCATGCCGTGCATGCCCAGCATGCCGATGAATTTGGGGTCCGACGTAGGAAAGGCGCCGAGCCCCATCAGCGTGAGCGTGCAAGGCGCGTGCAGCCGGTGCACCAGCTGTGCGAAGGCCTCGCAGGCGGCAGGGCCCGAGTTGATCAACCCGCCGCCGCCATAGAGCACCGGCCGTCGCGCCGTTGAGATCAGGTCGGCCGCGCGCTGCAGCATGGCACGGGGCGGCAGCGCCGCCCTTGCCGCGCGCAAAGCACGCATCGGCCGGGACGCGGTGCCATGGCCCAGCCGCGCGAGCTGAACGTCCTTGGGTACATCGAGCAGCACTGGCCCCGGCCGCCCCGAAGCCGCGATCTCGAGCGCGCGCCGCACCAGCGCCGGCACGTCGTCGGCCTTGCGCACCTGCTGGTTCCACTTGGTCACGGGCCGCGACATGCCGAGCGCATCGCTCTCCTGGAAAGCCTGCGTGCCGATCACGCCGGTTGCCACCTGGCCGCTGATGCACAGAAGCGGAACCGAATCGCTGATGGCGTCGAGCAGGCCGCTGATGGTGTTGCCCACGCCCGGCCCCGAAGTGACGAGCACCACGCCTACGCGCCCCGTAGTGCGCGCATAACCTTCGGCCGCATGCACCGCCGCCTGCTCGTGACGCACCAGCACATGGCGCAGCCGCGGCTCGCCATGAAGCGCGTCGTAAAGAGGCAGCGCAGCGCCGCCGGGGTAGCCGAAAAGCGTGTCTACGCCGCACTCGACGAGCGTGTCGAGCAGCGCCTCGGCGCCGTTGCGCACGCGAGGCACCGGGCCAGGCTGCAAGGGTGGAGAAGAAGCGGGAGGAAGATCGAGCAGTCGCATGCCGTCGATTCTTCCGACTTTGATGCAGAATTTGCATCTTTCTTTTGGCTAATTTAGCTCAACTTATGAAAATCAATCGGCAAACAGGCGCCAATGAAGAAGGATCTTTCGACAAGACCGACTTGGCGATCTTGCGCGTGCTGCTGCTCGACTCCCGCAAGACGCTGCAAGAAATCGGCAACGAGGTCGGCCTGTCGCCCACCAGCTGCTGGACGCGCATCAAGAAGCTCGAAGCCACGGGCGTGATCAAGCGCTACACCATCGACGTCGACCCGGCCAAGCTCGGCTATCACGACTCGGTCATCGTGCAGGTCACGCTCGAGAGCCACACCGACGAAACCCTGTACGACTTCGGCCGCACGCTCGCCACCATTCCCGAAATCCAGGAGGCGTATCTGGTGTCGGGCGACTACGACTACTACATTCGCATCGCGGTGCGCGACACGCGCGACTACGAGCGGCTGCTGCGGGAAAAGCTCTACAAGATTCCAGGCATACGCCACAGCAAGTCGCACTTCGTGCTGCGCGTACTGAAGGAAGCCAGCGTGCCCGTGATCTGACCGGCACAACGCTGGCTCGAATCGGTACTATCGGCTGCCGCCGGGTGGGTTAAAAAAAACAGAAGCGTCGTGTCGATTTCCCGCCGGCTCGTTCGTCGTGCCAGTAGAGGGTCATCCTCTGCACTTCAGGAGAACACATCCATGGCTACCAACACCATTCGTCTGCATCGCGTACTCCGTTCCCCGCCGGACCGTCTCTACCGCGCCTTTACCGAGCCCGCCGCCTTCGAGCGCTGGCTGCCGCCGTTCGGTTTTACCGGCAAGGTCCACAGCATGGAGCCGGTGGTCGGCGGCGCCTGGCGCATGTCGTTCACCAACTTCGGCACCGGCCACAGCCACTCGTTCGGCGGCAAATACCTGGAGCTCGTGCCCGGCCAGCGCATTGCCTACGATGCCGCCTTCGACGACCTCAACCTGCCGGGCACCATGAAGACCAGCGTCACGCTCACGCAGGTGTCTTGCGGCACCGAAATCTCCATCGTGCAGGAAGGCATTCCCGACGTGATTCCTGCCGAGATGTGCTACCTGGGCTGGCAGGAGTCTCTTGTGGCGCTGGCCCAGCTGGTCGAGCCCGATATTCCGGGGTGAGAAAAACCGATGGCGACCCGACAATCGTTCTCCACGATGGCCTTTGCCAAGGTGTACCCCTTGTACGTTCAAAAAGCCGAACGCAAGGGACGGACGAGAGAAGAAGTCGATCGGATCATTTGCTGGCTGACGGGCTATGATATGCCCGGGCTGAACCGGCAGATCGAACAGGCGAGCAACTTCGAGACCTTCTTCGCCCAAGCTCCGGCCATTCATCCGAACAGCTCGCTCATCAAGGGTGTGGTGTGCGGTGTTCGCGTTGAAGACATCGACGACCCGCTCATGCAGAAGGTCCGCCAACTGGACAAGCTGATCGATGAGCTCGCCAAAGGCAAGGCGATGGAGAAAATTCTGCGGGCGTAGTTTTTTGCGAGCGGTTGCCGTTCACAGGCTTTCGGCAATTCGCTCCCGCAGCCACCGGTGCCCCGCATCGCGATGCCGGCGCTCATGCCAGAGCATGGCCATTTCGTAGCCCGGCACCTCCAGCGGCGCCTCCACCACGCGCAGCCCCGGCGCGCCGCGCGCCAGCCGCTCGGGCAGCATTGCCACCATGTCGGTACTGGCCAGCACCGACATCATGAAAAGGAAGTGCGGCACCGACAGCGCCACGCGCCGCTCGAGCCCGTTCTTCGCGAGTGCCTCGTCGGTGGGCCCGATGAAGCCACCGCCGCCCTGCGACACCATCACGTGCTCCAGCGCGCAGAACTGCGCCAGTGTGGGCCGGCGCTTCAGGCGCGGATGGCCTGTGCGCCCGGCAAGCACATAGCGCTCGTGGAACAGCACTCGCCGGTGCAGCCCGGGCGGCGCACCCACGCTGGTATGAAAGAACAGGTCGATCTCTCCCTGCTCCAGCTGCCGGGGCATGCGCGAGGGCACCGCCTCCACCACGGCAAGGCGGGTGTTCGGCGCGGCGGCGCGCAGGCCGGCAAGCGCCGGCAGAAGAATGGCCGACTCGGCATAGTCGGCGGCGGCCACCCGCCAGGTGGTGTTGGCCTCAGCGGGGTCGAAAGGCTTGGTGGGCGCCACCGCGCGGCCCAACGACTCCAGCGCCTCGCGCAGCGGCTCGCGCAGCTCGTCGGCGCGAGCGGTGGGCCGCATGCCGCGTTGCGCGGGCACCAGCAGCGGATCGTTGAATACCTCGCGCAGCTTGGCGAGCTGTACGCTGACCGAAGGCTGCGAAAGGTTGAGGCGCTCGGCGGCGCGGGTGACGCTGCGCTCTGCCAACAGCACGTCGAGCGTGAGCAGAAGGTTGAGGTCGATCCGGTTGAAATTGTTCAACACTATTCCTGGGATTTCGAATATTCATTTCCAATATAGCTCGGCCGAACCTAACCTGCATGCATCTTCATTCAACGCAACATGCAGCCGTGAAAATTCTTCTTGTTCATGCCCACCCCGAGCCCCGCTCCCTCAACGGATCTCTCAAGCAGTTCATGGTGGAGCGCCTCGTGCAATCCGGACACGAAGTGCGCGTGTCCGACCTTTACGCCATGCAATGGAAGGCAACGCTCGACGCGGACGACTTCTCGCACGTCGAGCCCGTCGCACACTTCGACCCGGTGACCGACTCCCTGCGCGCATTCGAGGCCGGCACCCAGCGCGACGAGGTCGCTGCCGAGCAGGCCAAGCTGCTGTGGGCCGACGCGGTGATCTTCCAGTTTCCGCTGTGGTGGTACACGATGCCGGCCATTCTCAAGGGCTGGATCGACCGCGTTTATGCCTATGGCTTTGCCTACGGCGTGGGCGAGCACTCCGACTCGCACTGGGGCGACCGCTTCGGCCAGGGCGTGATGAGCGGCAAGCGAGCCATGCTGGTGGTCAGCGCCGGCGGCTGGGCTTCGCACTACAGCGCCAGGGGCATCAACGGACCGATGGACGATCTGCTGTTTCCCATCCACCACGGGGTGCTCTACTACCCCGGCTTCGAGGTGCTGCCGCCCTACGTGGTCTACCGCACCGGCAAGGTGGATGCAGGCGCCTACGCAAGAATCACCGAAGAACTCGGCCACCGCCTCGACACGCTGTGGACGATGGACCCGATTCCGTTCCGCCCGCAGAACTTCGGCGACTACGAAATCCCCGCGCTCACGTTGCGCGAGGAGATAGCGCCGGGGAAATCAGGCTTTGCGGTACACACCGATCCGAAGAAGAGCGCGAACGTGCGCTAGCAGCGGCCGCCGCCTTCCCCGGCTACTCGGCTTCGATGCCAGCGGCCTTCACGATGCGGCCCCACTTCTGCGACTCCGCCGTCTGGAACTTGGCGAGCTCTTCAGCCGAGGTGGTGAACACCTCGGTGCCCGTGGGTTCGTAGAACGCGGTCTTCGCAGACTCGCTCTTCGCAGCCTTCACCAGCAGCTCGTTGAGGCGCTTGACCACAGCCGGCGGCGTCTTGGCGGGCGCATAGGCCGCGAACCAGTAGCCCATTTCGTAGCCCTTCACGCCGGCTTCGGAAATGGTGGGCACATCGGGTGCGAGCGGTGAGCGCGCCGCGCTCGACACACCCAGCGCGCGCAGCTTGCCGCCCTTGACCTGCGGCAGCCCGGTGGCCGCGTCGGTGATCATCATGTGGATCTGCCCGCCCAGGAGGTCGGTCACGGCCAGCGTGTTGCTCTTGTAGGGCACGTGAAGCAGCTTGATGTCTGCCATCTGCTGCAGCAACTCGCCCGCCATGCGGCTCGATGAACTGCCGCTGCCAAAGCTGTACTTGCCGGGCTCCTTCTTCGCAAGCGCCACGAACTCGGCCACGCTCTTGGCAGGGAACGAGGGGGTCACCACCATGATCTGCCCGCCCTTGCCCAGCGCGGTAATGGGCGAAAAATCTTTCACCGGGTCGTAGGGCAGCTTCTTGAACAGATGCTCGTTGGCCGCGTGCGTCGTGTTGGTGGTGATCAGCACGGTGTAGCCGTCCGCCGCGGCCTTGGCCACCTGTTGCGAGGCGATGAAGCCGCTGGCACCGGCCCTGTTGTCGATGACTACAGGCTGCTTTGTTTCCGCCGTGATGCTGTTGCCCAGCGCGCGCGCGATCTGGTCGGTGGCCGTGCCGGCCGCAAAGGGCACCACGAAGGTGATGGGCTTGTCTGGAAAGGCCTGCTGCGCATGGCCAAGCAGCGGAACCAGGGCCAGTGCGGCGGCCGAAAGGGTGAGGGAACGTCGTTTCATTGTTTTGTCTCCGGATGGATGGGTGAGGAAAAGAAATCGGATTGCCGCTATGGCCCCGCCAGCAGCGGCACAAGCGGCCGCGGCACGCGGATGGGCATGTCCAGCAGCAGGAACGAGAGCGCCTTGCCGTGCGCATCGAGGTTCAGCGCATCGTTGACGCCACCGTCGAGCACCGCATCGAGCACGAAGTTCATCGCATGCAGCCTGGGCAGCAGGAAGCGCTGCACCCGCGAGGGCGCGCGGTGGCGAAACTGCGCGGCCACGCGTTCAGGCGTGAGCTGTTCGGCCAGCAGCGGGTAAAGCTCCGGATGCCAGGCGATCACGCTGATGTTGGAACGGTCGCCCTTGTCGCCGGTGCGGCCGTGGGCGGCGCGGTAGAGCGGTACTTCGACGAAGTCTGTGGGCGTGTTCATGCCAGAGCCTCCGCGCCGAGCAGTTCGAAACGCACCGGCACCGCTTCGCGTGGCAGCAGGCACGACAAGGTATTGAGCCGCGGCGTGAGCGCGGTGCGCACGCCGCCGCCGCCCGCCGGCCCGCAGGTGTACAGCGCCATGACTTCGCGCGTGAGGCGCTCCGCCTGCGCACGGTCCGTGTGCGAGGCCGCAACCCGCAGCCGCACGTCGCGCAGGCCGGTGTCCGGCGTATCGGCCAGCATGCGGCCGGCGTCGTCCCCAAGAATGCTCAGTGCGCCGATCAGATCCACGCGCAGCGCAAGGCCGTCGAGCCGCTTGCGCAGCACATCCGCCGCGAGCCGCGCACGCGCCTCGGCGCGCGGGCCCGCATAGGAAATTTCGCCCTCGGCCAGCCAGCCGCCTTCATGGCAGACATTGACCTTGTAGTGGCTGGGCCGCGCATGGCCGCGCACGCCCGACAACGCCACGCGATTCGCCGTGCCCGGCAGCTGATCGACCTGGGCTTCGGCAATGTCGGCCACCACGTCGGGCGTGAGGTAGGCGCTCGGGTCGTGCACCTCGTACAGCAGCTGTTCCTTCACCGTGGCCTTGCTCACGAGGCCGCCGGTGTTGTCGGCCTTGCCGATGGTGCAGTGCCCGTCGGCATCGATCTCCGCAATCGGGAAACCCACTTCTTCCAGGCCCGGCACGTTCTTGTAGCCGGGGTCGGCAAAGTAGCCGCCGCAGACCTGCGCGCCGCATTCGAGCAAGTGGCCGGCCATGGTGGCTCGGCCCAGCCGGTGCCAGTCGTCGGCGCGCCAGCCGAAGTGCGACATGGCCGGACCTACCGTGAGCGACGGATCGGCCACACGGCCGCACACCACGATCTGCGCGCCCGCGTCGAGCGCTGCGGCAATCGGCTCGGCGCCGATGTAGGCGTTGGCACTGACGATGCGCAGGCCGTCCATCTGCGCACCCAGCGCTTCGTGCAGTAGCGCGAGATGCGCGGGGCCGGAGAGATCGTCGCCCTCCACCACCGCGATGCGCGGCGCAGCGGCGCCGAGTTCTCGCGCCATGCGGGCAATGTGACGGGCCGCGGCGCGCGGGTTGGCCGCGCCGAAGTTGCTCACGATGCGAATGCCGCGCGCAAGGCAGCGGGCCAGCACGGGCCGCAGCATGGCATCGAGCAAGGGCTCGTAGCCAGCGTCGGGGTTGTCGCGTCGGCGCAGTTGGGCGAGCGCGAGAGTGCGCTCGGCCAGCGTTTCGAAGATCAGGAAAGCGCGTTGCTCCGCCGGGCCGCCTTGCAGCCGGGCAATCAGCGTATCGACCACCGGCCCGGCCGCATCGGTGCGGTCGCCGGAAAAGCCGGCAGCGCAGCCGATCAGCAGTGGGGGCGAGGCAGTGGCGTTCATCGAGGCGGACTTTAGGGAGCCCTCCGTCATCCGTAAAATCGAAAATTCAGATCAATTGATCCAGATTTTGGATTACTGCGCTCTTGCCGGTGGTGGCGCCCCACTTGCGGCCTCGCTGCCGATGAAGAACCTGATCGCCCGCTGCCACCGAAAGCCCGGCGAGCGGCGAGCCTGCACAAGAGCCGACCGGCTGCCTTGGCTCAGCATTGCACTGCTGGTCTGCCCAAACAAAAAGCCGGACCTGCTTTCGCAGGACCGGCCTTCGGGTGAACCGTCTTTGCAGACGAGGTGTGTGGTGTCAGGCAATTACAGCGGCAAGGCGTCGCCGCGAGCGGCAGCATAGGCTTGGGCGCGCACCGTCGCGCGGTCCACCGCGCCAGCAACCATCGGGGCCACACCCGACGAAGCGCCTTCGGCATACGGATCGGCATTGCGAGCCGTAGTCACCGCTTCGGCGCGCACGGCTTCGCGGCTGTTCATGGCAACCGGCGCGTAGGTCGGCCCCGAATCGGCGCCGGTGGCGTAGGGATTGCCGACACGCGCGGCAACCACGGCGCCGGCCGCCACGTCGGCACGGTTTTCGGCGGAGGTCAGGGGATGGACGCCTTCATAGGTTTCGGCATGGGCCGCACCAGCGGCAGTCACCAGGGCCAATGCAGCGGCGGAAAAAAGTTTGGAGGCGGTCATTCGGTTTCCTTTGTTCAATGACGTGAAGTTGGTTGGAGAAGCTTCGAACCGTTTTCGCTTCATGCGCAGGTCCGTGAAAACAATTCTGCGACCACATCTAAGTACAAACCCTTGGCGAGTGGAATCTCGTCAATCGCGACGTGGAAACGATGCGCCTGCTTTTGAAAGGACGCGCGAAAGCTGGTATGGCTCAGCAGTGCGGATCCACAAGGTACTTCACATCGCGCAACAAGGCCGCTACATTCGACGCCTCGACAAACAACCAGACCGGAGGTGAGCGATGGAACACACAGCTATTCAACGCCCCGCTCCCGGCCGGTTTGTCGGTTTTTCAAAGACCTGCTGACGCGCTTTCTTCCGTAGCGCGAGCCCTGAACGGGCACAGCCAGCCTGACCCTTGCGGCACCTGCTGCCGCAGCGACAAACCGCCCGAGATTCAAACGCCGCCGTCGGCATGCAGTGCCGGCCGCGATTGCCCGTTTCCTGAATCATCAAGGCTCACCATGCTTGAACCCCGTGCCGCCTACGTGCGGCATTTCGCAACTTGTGTTTTCGATCCCCGGCAGGCATCCGCTGAAGAGTGGAGGAAGGCTCTTGCCTACTGGCGTCTTCGCAACGAGCAGGACTTTCCGGGCGAACCCTGGCCGAGCGACGCCGACAACATGCAGAACGTGCGCCAGCACACTCCGCTGCACGTCGTGCATCGCATTTTTGCGCTGGACGGCCGCGGCGGCATCGTCGGTAGCCTCAACATGAGCTTCCGGCGCGAAGGCACACCCGAGTACCAGGCCTATGCGCCTTTCGTGGATGTGTGGGGTGGCGTGCTTCGGTCGCAGCGCCGGCAAGGCGTTGCCACCACGTTGCTGCACACACTGCTTGCCACCATGGAAAAGCGCGGCGCGGCCGTGGCGACCATCAAGGCTTCGCTTCCGGAGGGACACGCATTTCTCGCGATCGTCGGTGCGGCCGAGAAGCACCGCAGCATCGAGAACCGCATGGTCTTCGCCGATCTCGATGACGCCGAACTCGCTCGCTGGCGGACCCAGGCGCTCGCAGCCGGCCGCGGGTTGCGCCTGGAGATCCACGCCGGTCGCGTGCCCTTCGAGCGCCTTGCAACGCTGATGGCGCCGTTGTCCGCGCTGCTGAATGACGCCCCCACCACGCAGCTCGAGCGCCCGCCCATGCGCTTCGAGCTCGAGGAGTTTCGCGCCTGGTATGCCGAAATCGACCGGCGCGGCGGCGAGCACTTTCTCGTGCTGCTGCTCGACGGCGACCAGGTGGCCGCGGTGTGCGACGCCAGCTGGAATCAGCAATACCCCGACCGCATGTTCCAGCGGCTCACGGCCGTGGCCCCCCGTTGGCGCGGACACGGTCTGGCCAAGGGAGTGAAGGCGATGATGCTGCAGCTGGTACGCGAACGCCATCCCGCCGTCACGATGGCCGTGACGCACAACGCCGAGGTCAATGCTCCCATGCTCTCCATCAACCGGCGGCTGGGCTTTGCCGCGCACAGGCATGATGCGGCCTACCAGATCGGCCCGGAAAGCCTGAGGGCCTTCCTCTCGACCCGCCCGCTGGCCCTGAGGGAGCAACATCAATGAAAGCACCGCCACGACTCCAGTCGCTGGTCGACGAAGGACTGATCGACACGGTGGTACGCCAGCTGATGAGCGGCAAGGAAGCCATGGTGTACGTGGTGCGCTGCGGCGATGAAACACGGTGCGCCAAGGTCTACAAGGAAGCCGACAAGCGCAGCTTTCGGCAGGCGGTCGACTACACCGAGAACCGCCGCGTGCGCAATTCGCGCGAAACGCGTGCCATGGCCAAGGGCACCCGCTTCGGCCGCCAGGTAACCGAGGCCATCTGGCAAAGCGCCGAGGTCGATGCGCTCTACCGCCTTGCGGCGGCCGGCGTGCGCGTGCCGGTGCCCTACAACTTCCTTGAGGGCGTGCTGCTGATGGAGCTGGTGACCGACGCCAACGGGGACGCGGCGCCGCGCCTCAACGACGTGGCCTTTACGCCCGAAGAGGCAGTGCGCCACCACGGCAGCCTGCTGAAGGAGGTGGTGCGCATGCTGTGCGCGGGCGTGGTGCACGGCGACTTGTCGGAGTTCAACGTGCTGCTGTCGGCCGACGGCCCGGTGATCATCGACCTGCCGCAGGCGGTGGATGCGGCGGGCAACAACCACGCCAGGCGCATGCTGCTGCGTGACGTGGAGAACCTGCGCAACTTCTTCGGCCAGTTTGCGCCGGAGCTGCTGGGCACGCACTATGGCGACGAGATCTGGCACCTGTACGAGCGCGGCCTGCTGCGCGTCGAATCGGTGCTGACCGGCACGCACGTGCGCGACGCCGGCCCTGTCGACCTGGGCAACGTGATGCGCGAAGTGGACGACGCGCGCGAGGAAGAAGCGGCGCGCCGGGTGCGCATGCAGCAGCCGCGGCTTTAACCGGTCGCTTGGCGCCTCGCAGGGCGGCCGGTCATGGCCGCTCGTTTCTCAGCTCGCGCAGTTGATCTTCCGCGCGCTCCAGTTCCGCCCGGAGCGTACGAATCTCCTGCTCGAGCTTGTCGATGCGGGCCGCGCGGCTCTGCTGAGGTTCCGCTCCGTGGCAACGCGTGCGCAGCGCGGTCAGGGTTTCGGCGAGTTGCCGCCGGCGCAGCATCTGGCCCCGGGAGCGCGCAAGGTCCATCTCACGCTCGAGCGCGGCTTCTTCCGCCTCGCAGGACGCGCCCTCCACTTGCTTGGGCTGCTCCGCCGGCTGGGCAAACACGGGGGCTGCCCCAGCCAGCGCGGCGGCCATCAACCAGCGCTTCACGCGCGCGTTCCTCCGCGCTCTTGAAGCTCATCCAACCCATCGATGTCCATTGCGGCTCCCATTGCATGTGCGGTGCAGGCGCCCGCGTTCGGGCGCATTCTGTCCCAATTAGAAAGGAGCGGGTCACGCCAGTTCCTCCACCCGCAACGCCGTGATTGCTCCCGCCACTGCCGGGTGTGCCTGGAGCGCGTTCACGGCCGGGTCCATCGCGGCTTGCTGCACCGGTTGCGTCAGCACGAGCACCTGCGGGCCGGTGCCGGACAGGCCGGCCCCAAGCACTACTTGCCGCACCGGCAGCTGCCGGCCGGCAGCCCAGCCCCCCACCGCCTCGATGCCGTTCGCGGCATGCACGGGCACTCGCAGGTAATGGCACGAACACACGTCGGCGCGAGGAAGCACCGGCAGTGTGTTCATCGCGTGCGCATGAAAGCCCAGGTGCGGCACGCGCTGCGCAGCGCTGGTGCCCGCCAGGCGTGCGACATCGACCAGGTCGGCAATCACCGCCGACGCGGTCTGCTCCGAGCCGGCGCCCGCGCCGTAGTACATCGTCAGGCCGGCCGCGTCGCCCTTGACCAGGACGCCGTTCATCGACCCGTTCACCTGCGCCATGAGGTGCGAGGCGGGCACCAGCGCGGGCTGGACGCGCAGCTCAACGCCCTCTTCCCGCCGCCGCGCCACGCCCAGCAGCTTGATGCGATAGCCCAGCTGCTCGGCGCAGGCCACGTCCACCCGCTGCAGGGCCGTGATGCCTTCCACCTGCACATCGCCGAAGCGCACCGGCGTGCCGAACGCATTGGCGGCCAGCAGCGTGAGCTTGTGCGCGGCGTCGATGCCCTCCACGTCGAAAGCCGGGTCGGCTTCGGCATAGCCCAGCGCCTGGGCCTCGGCGAGCGCGGCGCCGAAGTCCAGGCCTTCATCGCGCATCTTGCTCAGGATGAAGTTGGTGGTGCCGTTGATGATGCCCGCCACCCATTCGATGCGATTGGCCGTGAGCCCCTCGCGCAGCGCCTTGACGATGGGAATGCTCACCGCCACCGCGCCTTCGTAGGCCACGGCCACGCCATGCTCCCGGGCCGCCGCGAAAATTTCGGCGCCGTGCACCGCCAGCAGGGCCTTGTTGGCGGTGACCACATGCTTGCCGTGGGCAATGGCGGCCAGCACCCAGTCGCGTGCCGGGCCGGTGCCGCCGGCCACTTCGACCACCACGTCGACGTCGGGGTGCGTGGCAACGCGCAGCGGATCGTCCGTCAGCGGAACGTTCCCGCCCACCACCGCGGCGGCTCGCACCAGGTTGCGCGCCGCGACCATCACCACCTCGATCGGCCGCCCGGCGCGGCCGGCAATCTCGGCCTGGTTGCGGGCCAGCACGCGAAACGTGCCCGAGCCGACAGTGCCGATGCCGATCATGCCCACGCGCAGTGCGTGGGGGGCCGCGCTGCGGCTGGGCAAGGGTTCGAGTGACTGGACTGGATCGCGGTACATGGAAATCTCCGGATGAAAAAACAAAAACCCAGCTGCCAGAGCTGGGTTTCAATCATTCGGAGAGAAGAGCGATACACCAGGTGGCTGCCGAAACGGCCACCTGCGCGTGCTCAGGTGGCCGCGGTGGTAATGGTGGTAATCATTCGTGCAACCAATGCCCCATTCGCCCGCGCAAACGCAGGCGGCATCATGCGGGCCATGAAGGCAACGCAATCGGCGGTGGGGAAGAAGCGGCAAGACATGAGAAGGCGCAGTGTACAGGAGCTTGCCGAGGCATTGCCCAAGCTTTGCCGTGCCAACCTGCGGAAATATAGGGAGCAGGCCTACAGCGCACGGCCCGCTGAAGGCCTAGCGTGGTGGGCAAAGCAAAGAACTGCATCACCAGGAGGCAGCACCATGAAGAACTTCGTCCTAGAACCCCGCATGCGAGCAACCATCGGCGGCGCCTTTTACCCGAGCGGCTACTCGATGGTGATGTTTCCGAGCGCGGAAGACGCCAACCGTATCGGCCATCAACTGCTCCAAAAGGGCGTGAGCGGCGATGAGATCTACCTGATTCCGCCGCAAACGGTGCTCGAGGAGATCACGCCCACCGTGAAAGAGTCCGACGACCCGCTGCCTTCGGCGGGTACCGACGCCGCCACCGTGCGCGCCTACACCAAGCTCGCGCGCGAAGGCCACACGGCCTTGCTCGTCAAGACGAAGAACGAAGAGGAAGCGAACCGCTTGATGGAGGTGGTGCGCGCCGTGCCGTACTCGATCGCGCAGCGCTACCGCACACTGGTCATCGAAGACCTCTGAACCGTTGCGGTGCCCGGCGGTTCACGCCGCTGCCACTGCCCGCCGGACCACGTCGCGGGCCATTGCCTGCGCCAGTTCCTGTTCGCCAAGAAAGACTGTCGCGGCGGTCTGCTGGGTCAGCAGTTGGGCTTCGTCTTCGTTGTGGCTGCGGATGACGGTTTCGATGGCGGGGTTGAGCGTGTGCGCGGTTTCCATCATCTGGCGCACGTTCAGGGCGTCGGGCGTTGCGACCACCAGCACGCGGGCACGCGCAATGTGCGCCTGGATCAGCACCGCGGGGTCTGCCGCATCGCCCCACACCGCCGCAACACCGGCTTCGCGCAGCTTCTCGACCAGCTCGCGGTTCTGCTCGGCCACCACATAGGGGATGTCGTTCGCCTCCAGCTCGGCCGCAATGCGCCGCCCGACGCGGCCGTAGCCCACCAGCACCACCTGCCTGGACAAATACCTGGCCTCGGTGGTGGTCGGCAGTTCGGCCAGCGGATGGTCGCGCGATTCGAGTCCGCGAGCCACGGGCAAACGGGCATGCAGCCACTTCTGCAATGGCGTGATCAGGCTGAACCACAGCGGATTGGTGGCAATTGAAATCAGCGCGCCGGCAAGGATGAGGCTCTGGCCCTCGACCGGCAGCACGCCGAGCGATACACCAAGGCCCGCCAGGATGAACGAGAACTCCCCGATCTGCGCGAGGCTCGCGCTCACCGTAAGCGCCGTACCCAGCGGATAGCGGAAAGCCAGCACCAGCGCGCAAGCGGCAAGCGACTTGCCCAGCACGATCACGCCCACCACCGCCAGCACCTGCAGCGGACGCTCGATGAGCACCGAAGGGTCGAACAGCATGCCCACGGACACGAAGAACAGCACCGCGAAGGCATCGCGCAGCGGCAGCGACTCCTGCGCCGCACGGTGGCTGAATTCCGATTCGCGCATGACCATGCCCGCGAAGAATGCACCCAGCGCAAACGACACGCCGAACAGCGCCGCCGATGCGAATGCGATGCTGACGGCCGCCGCAATCACGCACAGCGTGAAGAGCTCGCGCGATCCGGTCCGCGTGACCTGCCAAAGAATCCACGGAAAGGCTCGCCTTCCGACCACGAGCATGAGCGCCACGAAGCCGCCCACCTGCAGCAGCGTGAGCCCGAGCGTTTGCCACAGCGGGTCCATGGGGCCTGCCGCATCGGCGGCATGGCCGCCCAAGGCTCCCGCGAGAGGCGGCATCAGCACCAACACCAGCACCATCGCCAGGTCTTCAACGACCAGCCAGCCCACGGCGATGCGGCCGGTGAACGAGTCGAGAATGCCCAGGCTTTCGAGCGCCCGCAGCAGCACCACCGTGCTTGCCACCGAAAGCGCCAGCCCGAAGACCAGCGCCTCGCCCCAGGACCAGCCCCACCACAGCGCCAGTGCACCGCCGAGCAGCGCGGCCACCGCGATCTGCGCCAGCGCGCCGGGCAAGGCGATCTTGCGCACCGCCAGCAGGTCGTCGAGCGAAAAATGCAGGCCCACGCCGAACATCAGCAGCATCACGCCGATTTCGGCCAGCTGCGCCGCAATGCCCCCGTCGGCAACGAAGCCCGGCGTGAAGGGGCCGATGATCACGCCTGCCAGCAGGTAGCCCACCAGTGCGGGCAGGCGCAGGCGCACCGCGAGAAAGCCGAACACGAGCGCCAGCCCCAGGCCGGCGGCAATGGTGTTGATGAGGGAGACGCTGTGGGGCATCGTTGCATTTTGCAGGAACGATGCGCGGCCTTTTACTTCACCCGGCCCTTCATCGGGCCTTCAAGGCCATTCAGTCGGCCATCTTGCTCACGCGCGCGCCTTCGAGCACTTCAGGCTCCTGCGACTCCACCCAGTTCTCGTTGTTGAGCCCGGCCTTCAGCCGCTCGGTGTCGAGTTCGTTGGTCCACTTGGCCACGACGATGGTCGCCACGCCGTTGCCGATCAGGTTGGTCAGCGCACGTGCTTCGGACATGAAGCGGTCGATGCCCAAAATGAGCGCCAGGCCGGCCACCGGCACGTGGCCCACGGCAGACAAGGTGGCGGCCAGCACGATGAAGCCGCTTCCGGTCACGCCCGCCGCGCCCTTGGAAGTGAGCAGCAGCACGGCCAGCAGCGTGATCTCCTGGGTCAGCGTCATCGGCGTGTTGGTGGCCTGTGCAATGAACACCGCTGCCATCGTCAGGTAGATGGAAGTGCCGTCCAGGTTGAATGAATAGCCGGTGGGAATCACCAGGCCCACGCAGGCCTTCTTCGCGCCCAGGTTTTCCATCTTCTCCATCATGCGCGGAAGCACCGATTCGGACGACGAAGTACCCAGCACGATCAGCAGCTCTTCCTTGATGTACTTGATGAACTTCCAGATGCTGAAGCCGTGGAAGCGCGCAATGAGCCCCAGCACCACGAAGATGAACAGCAGGCAGGTCAGGTAGAACGTGCCCATCAGCTTGCCGAGCGAGAACAGGCTCCCCAGGCCGTACTTGCCGATGGTGAACGCCATGGCGCCAAAGGCGCCGATGGGCGCGAGCTTCATGATGTAGCCCACGATCACGAAGAGCACGTGCGAGCCCTTCTCGATCACGTCGAACACCAGCGTGCCGCGCCCGCCGAAGCGGTGCAGCGCAAAGCCGAACAGCACCGCGATGAGCAGCACCTGCAGGATTTCGCCCTTGGCGAAGGCGTCGACCACCGTGCTGGGAATGACGTTGAGCAGAAAGTCGACCGTGCCGGTCATCTTGCCGGGGCCGGTGTAGGCGGCAATCGCCTTGGTGTCGAGCGTGGCCGGGTCGATGTTCATGCCCGCGCCGGGCTTCAGCAGGTTGACCAGCAGCAGCCCGACCACGAGCGCGATGGTGCTCACGATCTCGAAGTAGAGCAGCGCCAGGCCGCCGGTCTTGCCCACCTTCTTCATGTCTTCCATGCCGGCAATGCCGACCACCACCGTGCAGAAGATGATCGGCGCGATGATCATCTTGATGAGCTTGATGAAGCCATCGCCAAGCGGCTTCATGGCTTCGCCGATGGCGGGATAGAAGTGCCCGAGCAGCACGCCGATGACCACCGCGGTGATCACCTGAACGTAAAGAGAGCGGTAGAGAGGGAGTTTCCGGGTCGGTGTGATTGTTGTGTCTGCCATGTCGTGTCTCCTGGGGGTGCGAAACTTTATGGCCGTTCTCGCGGCTTTCCATTCGTAGAAGCCACATCGCTGGAAACAAAAAAACCCGCCGAAGCGGGTTTCTCGATCAGGTTCCAGTCAGCATGCTCAGTGCATGTGAAGCCCGCCGTTGACCGAGAAATCGGCCCCGGTGGAGTAGCCGCCCTCGTCCGTGGCAAGCCACGAAATGATGGAGGCGATTTCGCTCGGTTCGCCCAAGCGCTTGACAGGAATGGTGGCCACGATCTTGTCGAGCACTTCCTGGCGGATGGCTTTCACCATGTCGGTGCCGATGTAGCCCGGGCTCACGGTATTGACCGTGACGCCCTTGCTTGCCAGCTCTTGCGCCAGGGCCATCGTGAAGCCGTGCATGCCGGCCTTGGCCGCCGAGTAGTTGGTTTGCCCCGCCTGGCCCTTGGCACCATTGACCGAGCTGATGTTGATGATGCGGCCCCAGCCCTTCTCGACCATGTCGCCCACCACCTGCTTGGTGACGTTGAACATGCTGTTGAGGTTGGTTTCGATCACCGCGCTCCAGTCTTCCGGCGTCATTTTCAGGAACATGCGGTCGCGCGTGATGCCTGCGTTATTGACGAGCACGTCGATGGGGCCGTGCGCCGCCTTGGCAGCAGAAAACGCCTCGACCGTGGATTGCCAGTCACCGACATTGCCGACCGATGCGTGGAACTCGAAGCCCTGGGCTTTCTGCTCGGCCAGCCATTTGGCATGGTCGCGCGTGGGGCCGCAGCCTGCGACGACAGTGAAGCCGTCCTTGAAGAGGCGTTGGCAGATGGCAGTTCCGATGCCACCCATGCCTCCGGTGACATATGCAACTTTCTTGCTCATGAAATTTTCCTTGATGTGTGCGAAGCAAAAGCCTGAACGGCCGCCTTCACTCTAGCGAGTTTCAGGCCATCGTTCTCTGAGGAAAACACTGAGCCAAGCTTGCAACCAGCTGTCATGGCACCGCCAATGTGCAACCAGATGCGCGAGTCTGTACCTTCTTGCTTGTTTCGCCGCGCCTCACGAGTTCGAAAGTATGAGTTTCAACCCCCGGCACACCCCGCTGGCAACCAGCGCCGTCACGGCAAGCATTGCGGCCGTGTGAACGCCGACTGCCGCAAGCGCCAGCATCAGCGAGCCCGATGCCGCAATGTCCCGGGCCGACGTGTCGCCCATGCAGAGCGGAATCAGCGCCGGCACCAGCATCAACCCGGCGCCGTGCGCGGTGGCCATCATGAAGGACCAGAGCGCCAACCCCGCATGCCCCGCCGGCGCACGCACCGCCTTGGGTGTGCGGCCCGAGAGGTGCAGCACCGCGAACAAGACCACCAGCCCACCCGCCACCACTTGCATCACCGTCCGGTCCATCGACACGCCGAACGCCACTGCGGCCGCCACCAGCGCGACCGAGGCGGCGTGTCCGACCGCGATGGGCACCAGGGCCCGCAGCGCCTGGCCCCGGTCTTTCGACCGGACGCCCCAGGCCGCCGCCCACATCCATCCGGTGGCCGGGTTCAGGCCATGAATGGCGCCGAGACCCGCCACCACCAACCAGGGCCAGAGGCTTTCCACGGCATGCCTTCGAGTTCAGCCCGCTTGCCGATCAGTTCGACGCATGGCAGCACGCATGGGCCGCCGGTTTTGCGGCCGGCGCCGGCTCGTAGCGGTCGTGATGGCGCACCCAGTCCATGGTGTAGACCGCGTTGTGCTCGTCGCGGCCCTTGGGAGTGAGGTCGAGCAGGTTGTACGTGCCCATCATCACTTCAACGCCACGCTCGTAGGTCGAATAGGTGTGGAAGACCTCGCCCGCATCGTTCTTGTAGAACACGCTGATGCCGGGTGCCTCCTCGGCCGGGAAGGGCCGCACGCCGTAGTTGTAGTAGACCTCGCCCCGGCCCTCGGCCCATTCCTCCGACTTGAAGCTCACGCCGAAGTCGTAGTTGAAATCGCTGCCGTACGCCGACACCCAGTTGAACTGCCAGCCCATGCGCTGGCGAAAGCGCTCGATCTGATCCAGCGGCGCACGGGAAACCGCCAGCAGCGTGACGTCGCGGTGCTCGAGGTGCACCTTCATGCCGTCGACGTGGTCGGCCATGTAGGAACAGCTCGGGCAGCCCTGCTCCCAATCGGGGCCGAGCATGAAGTGCTGCACCAGCAACTGGCGGCGGCCTTCGAACATGTCCGCAAGGGTGCGGGGGCCGTCGGGCGTGTCGAAGGTGTAGTTCTTCTCGACGCGGGTCCACGGCAGTGCGCGGCGCTCGCGGGCGATCTGGTCGCGCAGGCGCGTCAGTTCCTTTTCGCGGGCCAGCAGCGCCTTGCGCCGCGTGAGCCAACGGTCCTTGGCAACGACGGGATGATCGGCAATGCCGGTTTCGGCAACGGTGGTGTTCATGGCGATGTGCTCCTTGGTTCGATGAATCGTTTCGCGGGCGGATGCGCTCACGCCCTGGCGGCTGCCTTGGGGCGCCGCACGGCGCGGACCTTTCCGCTGCCCCCGCCGCCGCAATAGAAGAGGTCTCCCCCATCGGATTCGAGGCCGCTCACGCCGGTGCCGCGCGGCATTTCGAGCCGCTCGAGCACGGCCCCGCTTTCGGGGTTGATGCGGCGGAGCTCGCTTTCGTCGCCCTCCCAGGTGCCGTGCCACAGTTCGCCGTCCACCCAGGTCACGCCAGTGACGAAGCGGTTGGACTCGATGGTGCGCAACACGGCGCCGGTGGCCGGGTCGATCTGGCGGATCTTGCGATCGCGGTACTGGCCCACCCACAGGCTGCCCTCGGCCCAGGTGAGCCCCGAGTCGCTGCCGTTGCCCGGAGCGGGAATCGACGCCACCACGGTGCCCGTGACCGGGTCGATCTTGTCGATGCGCGCCTCGGTGATCTGATACAGATGAGTGCCGTCGAAGGCGGTGCCGGCATCTCCGGCGCACGCCAGCGTGCGCGTGGTCTCGCCGCTCACGGGGTCGAAGGCGATCAGCCCGTCGCGCGTGGCGGCCCAGACGCGGTGGCCGTCGTGGGTCACGCCGCCCACGCTCGCCTCGCCGGCCAAGGGGCCGTACTCGCGAACGATCTCGGCTGCGTGTGCCGTTACGGGTGTCTGGTCCTTGCCTGCCTTGCTGCCAGTGCTCATTGCTGCTCCTTGTTTGCGCCCGGGGATCGGGGCCTTGGAGACAACTCTATTCAATCGGCAGCGCGGCGGGGAGTAACAAGATCGTCGTGAATCCGGTCAGCGGCGGCGAAAGCCAGCGCTGCGCCCGCGCCCGCCCGATGGCCCGCACGCGTCCCGCAGCCTCCAACTCGGCGAGCGCGCGCTGCACCGTGCGCTGGCTGGCTCCCAATGCCAGGGCCAGCGCCGAGGTCGACCACGCTGCGCCGTCGGAGAGTAGCGCCAGCAGCGACGCCTGGTCGCCATCGATGGGTGGCGCCAGCACGGCAACCTCTCGCCCGCCGTGCGGCTTGAGAACAAAACCCCGCGCCGTCGCCTCGATGCCTGTCAGCGGCGCAACGAGCGCGCGCAGCCTGCCGACCTCGACCCGCAGGCGTGCCCGGAGCGTCTCGTCGGGGTGGCGGGTGTTGAACGCATAGGCAATCAGCGCTTCGCGATCCACATCGCCGGGCCACGCCTCGGCCAGCCCGCGCGCCAATGCGAACAGCACCGGGCGCCGGGCCAATGGCCGCCATGCATCGCCCGCGCCGACCCCGCGGCGGCATGCATCGACGACCAGCGCGTCCGAGCCCAGGAGCGCCTCCACCTCGTCGAGGCGCAGCGTCTCTTCGCCGCCCGCGGAGCGGCGTCGCGCGGCCGGACGACTGAGCGCCGCCCGCGCCTCCGCCACCTCGGCCAGGAGCGCAGGCACGCGCGCACGCTCGGCCGCCTCATGCGCGCGGGCGAGCGCCGCCTGCGCCGCGCCGGTGCGCAGCGATCGCAGCGCCAGCTCGGCCGCGGTGAGCTCCGCCACGGCCGCCAGCGACGGGGCAAGGCCTCGCGCATCGAGCGGTGCCAGCGTGGCCGCCGCCTCGTCGAGGCGGCCGAGCAGCAGGAACTTGCGCGCCGCAATCAGCCGCGCCTGCAGCGCATTGCCATGGTCGGCATGCGCGTCGAGCGTGGCGGCTGCAGCGGCAAGAGAGCGCGGCGATCCACCGAGGTCGCGCATGGCCAGCGCCACCTCTGCTTCGGCAACCAGGCAGCGGGCACGCGCCAGTTCCTCATGGGCGCCGAAGCCCCGGGCGGCCCGCCGCAGGAGCTCACGCGCGCGCGAGTGTTCGCCAAGCTGCGCCATGGCAATGCCGCGCAGCGCCAGCGCCGGCGGGTCGTCGCGCAAGGCAACCCGCTTGAGGGCGCCAAGCGCGTCGCCGGCGGCAAGGGCGCGCGCGGAGGCGGCAATCAGGGAATCCATAGGTCGCGGAGGTTAACCCGCCCTGTCGGTCGGTCCCTTGGAGTTGTACAGTGCAACCTCTTTGGAAAGGAGGCCCGGTCTTGAAACCATCCAACACACCGGCCGAGTTGAAATTCGCGAGGCCGCTGGTCACTGTCGACGTCGTTATCTTCACCGTGCTGGAAGATGAGCTGAAGGTCGTCCTGATGCGCCGCCCCGGCGATGCCCACGAGCCGTTCCCGGGTCGCTGGGCCCTGCCGGGAGGGTTCATCGACGTCGACAAGGACGCCAGCCTGCTCGGCTGCGCCCTGCGCAAGCTGCAAGAAAAGACCGGTGTTTCCGCGCCGTACCTCGAGCAACTGGGCAGTTGGGGCGGCGCAAGCCGCGACCCGCGGGGCTGGTCGACCACGCACGCGTTCTTCGCGCTCGTGCCGAGCCAGGACCTGGTGCTCGAAAAAGGAGCGAACGCCGCGCAGGTCGAATGGATCGGCGCCGCCGCGGCCACCCGCAAGCGCCTGGCCTTCGACCACGCCGAAATCCTCGAGGCCGCCATCGCCCGCCTGCGCAGCAAGGTCGAATACACCTCGCTGCCTGCCTTTCTCCTGAGCGAACCCTTCACGCTGCCGCAGCTGCAGCACACCTATGAGGTCGTGCTGGGCCGCCCCGTCGACAAGAGCGCCTTTCGCAAGCGGATGCTCGACGCCGGCTTCATGGAAGAAGCGGGCACCGTAGAAGGCACCTTCGGCCGGCCGGCCATGGGCTACCGCCTGCGCGATCGGTCCCAGGCGGCCCTGTTTCCCCGCACGTTCAGCCCGCGCGACGCCTCGGAGCTCGGCGCTTGACTTCTTCCTACTAAGTTGTACTATGCAACCCATATAGTTGCACAGTACAACTCAACCAAGAGAACACCATGAAGCAGAACATCCAACTTCTCCTGATCGATCCGCAAAACGACTTCTGCGACCTTCCGGCCGGTTGGCTTCCGGCAGACGCAGCCACGGGCGCGCAGTTGCAGCCGGCCCTGCCGGTTGCGGGTGCCCATGCCGACATGCTGCGTGTGGCCCAACTCATCCGCGAGGGCTCGCAAGGCATTGGCGGCATCACGGTCACGCTTGATTCGCACCACAGGTTCGACATTGCGCACCCCACGTTCTGGCAAACGCGGGATGGCGGCGGTGTGCAGCCTTTCACCTCGATCACTGCGGCAGAAGTCAACGCCGGCGACTACCGTCCGCGTGACCCTGCTGCCCTGCCCCGGGCGCTGGCCTACATCGACGAGCTCGAGCGCCGGGGCCGCTACACGCTGATGGTGTGGCCGGTGCATTGCGAAATCGGCAGCTGGGGGCACAACGTGCACGCCGCGGTCAAGGCCGCCTACAACGCCTGGGAGGACGAGCAACTGCGCGTGGTGCAAAAGGTCGGCAAGGGCAGCAACCCGTGGACCGAGCACTACAGCGCCATTCAGGCCGAAGTGCCGGACGAGGACGACCCCGCCACCCTGCTCAACATGCCGCTGGTGGAATCGCTCGACCGGGCCGACCTGATCGTGATTGCGGGCGAAGCCAGCAGCCACTGCGTGAAGGCCACCACCGAGCACATTGCCGCCAACCTGCCCTCCGGCAATCCCGCCAAGCTGGTGCTCGTTACCGATTGCATGAGCCCGGTAACCCGCTTCGAGGCGCAGCACCAGGCATTCTTGCAAGACATGGGCAACCGCGGCGCCCGGCTTCTCACCAGTGCCGAAGTGCTTTCCATACTGACCGCCAACATCTGACCGAACGAACAGCGAAGGACCACACCATGCAACCCATCATCCGCAGCCTGCTGGACACCGACCTGTACAAGTTCACCATGTGGCAGGCCATGCTGCACAGCCACCCGCAAACGCAGGCCGAGTACACCTTCGTCTGCCGCAACCAGCCCGCTTATCCGCTGGCCGAATTGCTTTCGGACGTCGACGAGCAGCTCGACCATCTCTGCACCCTGCGCTTTGCGCCCGGCGAACTCGCCTACCTGGGCGGCCTGCGCTACATCAAGAGCGATTTCGTCGACTTCCTGCGCATCTTCAGCTTTCAGCGCGAATTCATCTCTGCCACGGTGGAAGGCGATGCGCTGCACATCCGGGCGGTCGGGCCGCAAGTCCACACCATGGCTTTCGAGATCTTCGTTCTGGCCATGGTCAACGAGCTGTATTTCCGCCGCTTCGATGCGGACGCGGCGTTGGCCGAGGGCCGCAAGCGCCTGCAGGCCAAGATCGAGCTGCTGCGCGGCTTTGCACAGGAGCCGGCGGCCCGGCACCCTTTCGAGTTTTTCGACTTCGGCGTCCGCCGCCGTTATTCGCGCGACTGGCAGCGGGAGGTGGTCGCCACGCTCAAGCGCGAAGTGCCCATGTACTTCAAGGGCACCTCCAACGTGCTGCTGGCCAAGGAACTGGAGTTGGTGCCCATCGGCACCATGGCACATGAATACCTGCAGACCTACCAGGCACTGGGCGTGCGGCTGCGCGACTTCCAGAATGCGGCGCTCGAGGGCTGGGTGCAGGAGTACCGCGGCGACCTGGGTGTGGCGCTGACCGACGTGGTCGGCATGGACGCCTTCCTGGCCGACTTCGACCTGTACTTTGCCAAGCTGTTCGACGGCCTTCGCCACGACTCCGGAGACCCGGTCGTATGGGGCGAAAAGGCGCTGGCGCACTACACCAGGCTGCGCATCGATGCGCACACCAAGCGGCTGGTGTTCTCCGACGGGCTCGATCTGCAGACGGCCATCCGGCTGTACCGCACCTTCGCCGACCGCACGCAGACCGGCTTTGGCATAGGCACCAACCTGACCAACGACGTCGGCCTCACGCCACTGAACATCGTGATGAAGCTCACCGGGTGCAACGGCCAGCCCGTCGCCAAGCTGTCCGACAGCCCGGGCAAGACGCTGTGCGAAGACCAGACCTTCCTGGCCTATCTGCGCCAGGTCTTTCACATCGAAAGTTGAGAGCCATGCTCCGAATCACCGCCGCCCAACTCAACTACACCATCGGCGACCTGCGCGGCAATGCCGCGCGAATGATCGAGGCTGCGCGCAAGGCATCGTCAGAAGAGGCCGACCTGGTCGTGTTTTCCGAAATGTCGCTCACCGCCTACTACCCGGCCGACCTGCTGGAAGAAGAAGGCTTCATGGACCGCGTGGAGGCCGCTTTCCAGGAGCTGCTGTCGGCATCTCGCCAGATGCCTGCGCTGCACTGGGCCGTCGGGTTGCCGGCACGGCGCGAAGGCGCAGGCAAGAAGCTTCGCAACGTGCTGCGCGTCATCCGCGGGGGCGAAGTGCTGCTCGAATACACCAAGCAACTGCTGCCCACCTACAACATCTTCGACGAGCGCCGTCACTTCGAACCGGGGCCCGACGTGGCGCGCGTGCTTCGCATCCGCGACTTTCAGGTGGGCCTGCTGATCTGCGAGGACGGTTGGAACGACGAGGGGCAGGACTACCTCGTGAATCCGTTCGAGCGCATGCGCGATGCGGCGCCCGACCTGGTGGTGTCGATCAACGCGAGCCCGTCGAACATCGGCAAGCGCGAGCAGCGGCACCAGATCTTCGGCGCGGCCAGCCGCCGCAATGGCCTGCCGATCCTTTACGTCAACCAGGTGGGAGGCCACGACCAGCTCGTGTACGACGGGGCGTCGTTTGCGGTCGAGCCGCAGGCCGGTGTAGTGTACGAAGCGCGGCGCTTCGCGGAAGAAGTGAGCACGCTGTGTTTCGACAAGGGCCGCTTCTTGACGATAGCCGGCAAGGCTCCGTCGCCGGTCGCACCGGAGGGCTTGCCAGCCCTGGAGTTCTACCGCCAGCAGATCGTGCTGGGCCTGCGCGACTATGCGCGGCGCTGCGGGTTTCGCCAGGCCGTTGTCGGCTCGTCGGGCGGCATCGACTCGGCCCTGACACTGGCGCTGGCGGTCGAAGCGCTGGGGGCCGAGAACGTGGTCGGCATCACGATGCCGTCGAGCTTTTCATCGGAAGGTTCGGTCAGCGACTCCGAAGCCCTGTGCCGCAACCTGGGCGTGCCGCTCAAGCACCATGCCATTGCGGGCATCGTGTCGCAGTTCACGCAAGGTTTCGAATCGGCATTGGGCGGCGAGCTGCGCGGCGTGGCTCTGGAGAATCTTCAGGCGCGCGTGCGGGGCACCATTCTCATGGAGTACTCCAACAGCTTCGGCCATCTGCTGCTGACCACGGGCAACAAGTCCGAGATCTCGGTCGGCTATTGCACGCTCTACGGCGACACCAACGGCGGCCTGGGCCTGATCGGCGATCTCTACAAGACCGAGGTCTTCGCCCTCTCGCGGCACTTGAACGAAACGGCGGGTCGCGAGATCATTCCCCAGGCCATCATCGACAAGGAGCCCTCGGCCGAACTGGCGCCGGGCCAGAAGGATGTCGACAGCCTGCCGCCCTATCCCGTGCTCGACCAGATCCTCAAGCTGCTGATCGAAGGCTCCCGACTTGCGCAGCACGAGTACCAGGAGGCGCGCGCATTCGTCGACACGCTGCGCGCCCAAGCATCCGGCGAAGCGCTTCTCGAGCGCATCCGCGGCATGGTCGCGCGCAATGAATACAAGCGGCGGCAATCGCCGCCGATCGTCCGGGTCAGGGCGCGAGCCTTCGGCTCCGGGCGCCAGATGCCGATTGCAGCCAAACTGTCTTGAGAACCCCAATGACAAACCAACTACCAGCCACACCCCAGGCCCACGACGTCGCCGTCTACATCGGGCGATTCCAGATCTTCCACAACGCGCAGCTCGCGCTGCTGAGGCGCGCGCTGGCCGCGGCGCCCGAATGCGTGGTGGTGTTGGGCTCCTCTTTCCAGGCCCGCACGCCCCGCAATCCCTTCACGTGGGAAGAGCGCGCGGAAATGATTCGCCTCGCCCTGCCGCAAGCAGACCGCGAGCGGCTGAAGTTCTTGCCCGTGCGCGACTACTACGACCAGGCGCGCTGGGTGGCGGCCGTGAAACAGGGCGTGGCCGAGATGTACCCAGCCCAACCCTCGGTGCTGCTGGTCGGCCACCTGAAGGACGCGACCAGCGTGTACCTGCGCGACTTTCCGCAATGGACGCTCGACGACACCGGCTTGCAGGGTGACATTCACGCCAGCGCTTTGCGCGATGCGTACTTTGGAGCGGCGGCCGATGGTTCGCTGGAAGCGGCTCTGGCTGCATTGGTGAACCAGGCACCCGCGAGCACGCTGCAGTTTCTGCGCGCCTGGGCAAGCCTGCCGCACTATGCCGCGCTGACACAAGAATGGGAGAGCCTGCGCCAGGACAAGGCCATGTGGGCGGGCACGCCCTACCCCGTCATCTTCGTCACGGTCGACACGGTGGTTCAGTGCGGCGACCAGGTGCTGCTGATCCGGCGCGGCCGCTCGCCGGGCAAGGGCATGCTGGCGGTGCCGGGCGGCTATCTCGAGCCGCGAGAAACGGTGTGGCAGTCGGCCCTGCGCGAGCTCGACGAGGAAACCGGCTTGCGCCTGCTCGACAGCGACATTCAAAGCGCGTTCAAGGCGGTGCAGGTGTTCGACAACCCAGACCGCAGCCAGAAGGGCCGCGTCATTACCCACGCGCACTGGTTCGACCTGGGCCCGCGCCGCCCGCCGGAGCTGACGGCCGGCGACGACGCATCATCCGCCGAGTGGGTGCCCATTGCAAAGCTGGCCGGCATGGAAGACCAGTTCCATGACGATCACTTCCACATACTCGACTCCTTCTTCGGGCTGACGCGGTCCAAGTGAGGGCCGGATTTCGCCTCACCCCGTGCGGCGAATTTCCCGTTGCATGCGCGCGGCACGGCGGCGGCGCTGCTTGCGCCGCCGCGCAAGCAGCGTGGTCGTCACGCTGATCGCAAACAGGCCGATCGCCTGCTGTAGCAGCTTGGCGGTGGCCTTCCTTGTGCGCACCTCGAGTGCCCGCTGCGCGTTTTCCATCTTCTCGATCGCCTCGAGCTTCTCCGTTCCGGGCTGCCGTGCAGCGGCGCTGTCCGTGCCCGTGCGGGCCTGCTCCGCCGCGGCCTCCGTCGCAGCCTGCGCCCTGGAGGCGGCCACCGAGCCATGGGCATTGGCATAGACCTTGGTGAACTCCGCACCCAGCAGGAATATCTGCGCGGCGTAATACACCCAGGCCAGCAGCACCACCAGCGAGCCGGCCGCGGCAAACGATTCGCTGACGCTGCTTTTTCCGAGGTACAGGCCAATCAGTACCTTGCCGACCTCGAAGAGAACCGCCGTTACCACCGCGCCAATCCACACGTCAGGCCATGCGATGGGCGTGCTCGGCATCAGCTTGAAGATCATTGCGAACAGCAGCGTGAGAATGCCCAGCGTAACCAGCGCGTTGGCAACCTGCAGCAAGAGCTCCCACCCCGGGAAAAGCCCGCTGCTCCAGCTGCCCACCGCCGCCAGCGCGGCACTGACGACCAGCGACACCATCAGCAGAAAGGCAAGCCCAAGAATCAGGCCGAACGACAGCACCCGCGCACGCAGAATGCCCCACACGCCGCTCGGCTTCGCGCGCTCGGGCACATGCCAGATGCGGTCGAGCGCGCTTTGCAGTTCGGCAAACACCGTGGTGGCGCCGACGATCAACACCACCACGCTGATGGCCCCGGCAATCAGTCCGCGAGACGGCTCGTTGGCGCTCTTGACCAGGGCCTGCACCGCCTGCGCACCCTCCTGGCCGATCAGTCCCGACAGCTGCGCGGCAATCTGGCCTTGCACGGCCTCGGTGCCGAAGAGCGCGCCTGCCACGGCAATGACGATCACCAGCAAGGGCGCGAGCGAGAACATCGTGTAGTACGAGATCGCCGCGCCCATGCTGGGTGCGAAGTCGTCGACCCAGGCCATGGCCGCCTCTTTGCAAAGGCGGGGGAGTTGCTTGAGCTTGTTCATGGTGGGCATTCGCCGGGCCCCGATCAATGTCGATGTTGGATGCCAGGCGTGCCCTCGCCCGCCTGCAGGCTGAACGTGGCTCTTTCATGCAGGCTTTGTTGTAGGTAGACACCGCGTCGGTGTGCTGGCGCAGTCGCACTCCCGCAACTGCGCCAGCGCAGGCAGCAATGCCCGCCTCACCACTTCACGCGCACACCCACCGATGCATTGATCGAGCTCTTCACCCTGGTGTCGCCGCCCGAGGCCCACAGCTTGCCCACTTCGCCGTAGACGCTCGTCCTGTTGCCGAGCGCGAGGGTGAAGCCGCCGGCCAGCTCGGTGCTCGTGCCGCCGGTGGACGATGCGATGTCGGTGCGGCTCGCGCCGTTGACGAAGCGCGCAATGTCCGCGCCGCTCGAGCTCCGGTAGACGTTGAAGCGCCCGTATGGCTGGAGCGTGCCCAGGCCGGTGGCAACCGTGCCCTTGACCCGCACCCCTGCGCGCACGATCCAGCCGCTGTCGGCGTCCGGCTGCACGATTGCGCCGGCGATGACCGAGTTGTCCAGGTCCAGTTGCTGGTGCACCAGTTGCAGCTGCGGCTCGACGCTCCAGCCGCTGGCGCCCAGCGGAAAGGCTTGGCCCACTTCGATGGAGCCCAGCAGGCTGCGGCCCTTGCCTTCGACTCCCGCACCCAGCACCGGCTCCACCGTGTAGCGGTGCCGGCCCGACTGCACCACCGCGTCGGCATAGAAGCCGCCGTTGCCGGTGTAGGTGCCGTAAATGCCGAAGTACTGGCTGCGCAGGTCGTTGCGGCCCACGTGCTGGTTTTGCAGGCCGCTCGCAAAGCCGCTGACTCGCCCGTCGCCGTCGAGCTGGCCCACGTAGAGGCCGGCGCGCCAGTTGGTTGCGGCCATCAAATCTGTGCCGGCCTGGAAGCCCGTAAGGCGGCCCTTGCTGGAGGGCGAGACGGTGCCGCCCTGGCGAATGTCGATGTCGGTGGAGAGCACGCGGGCCCAGGCGCGGCGCTCCGAGCCCGCGGGGCTTGTCGAAGTTGCAGCGGCGCCTTTTGCATCGTCATCGCCTATGCGCTTGTGCAGGTCGCCGATCATCGCAAGGTTTCCCTGGCGCAGTTGGCTCGGCAGCGCCGCATACAGCGAGGCTTCGGCGCGGTAGGTGGGCACGATGATGCCGAGCACAGGTTCGGGGGCGGCAAGGCCCTCTCCGCTCGGTGCGGCAGCGCCCCCGCCTTCGGTCGGCGGGGTGCCGCCGCCGTCGCCCGGAGGAACGACGGTCGTGGTCGACCGCAAATACCAATTCTCCCCCGCCCCCGAGGCATCCCCCGCATGCAACCGGTACTCGTAGGCCCCCGCATCCACATGCCCGCCGGCCAGGCGGAACGCATCGCGCGTGGTCTGCGCCGTCGTCGTGGCCCCGTTCATCGCCGTCACCACCTCGATGCCGCTGCCCACCGTCAGCGCTCCCAGCCCGCCCAGGTTCGTCACCTGGATGTTCGTCGTGCCGCTGGCAATCGCCGTGCAGCCGCTCAAAATCAGCCGGTCGCTCAGGCTGCCGCTGCCCCCCCCAGCGCCGTACCCAGGCGCAGCGTGCCGCCGTTGCCCACCCAGGGCCCCTGCACCGTCAGCGTCGCCCCCGGCGAGCCGCTCAGCAGCGACACCGTGCCCGCGCTGGCCATGCCCGCAATGGTCTGGCTGTGCCCCGCCAGGTCCAGCACCGCCCCCGCGTCCACCGTGAACGCGCTCGCGCTGCTGAAGCTGCCCGCCGCCCCCGCGCGCAGGCTGCCCGCCGCCACCCGGGTGGCGCCCGTGTACGTGTTCGCCCCGCTCAGGGTCAATGTGCCCGCGCCCACCTTCACCAGCTCGCCCGCGCCCGAGACCGGGCCCGACCAGCCCAGCCCGTGGCCGTTGCTGTCGATCGTGCCCGTGCCGCCCAGCAGCAGCGCATTGCCCAGGTCCAGCCCGTCCGCGCCGGCCACGATGCGCGCGCTCGCGCCGCTGTCGATCGCCACCGCGCCCAGCAGCGTGCCGCCCGCGTTCAGCACCAGGCGGTTGCTGCTGCCGCCGGTGAAGGCCACCGCCGGCGCGCGTGTGAGCCCGTCGCCGCCCAGCCCGCCGGCCAGGGTGCCGCTGTTCTGCAGGTCCAGGTCGGCGCCCCTCACCCCGGCGCCGCCGGAACCCGGAAGACCTGCGGCCCCGCCGTTGCTGCTGGCTCCACCGGCACCCCCCGCCCCGCCGGCGATGGTGCCGCTGTTGATCACGATTGCACCCCCTGCGCCGACCGAGGCCAGCCCGGCCCCGCCGTCGCCGCCGTTGCCCGGCGTGCCGGTGCCGCCACCCCGCCGCCGCCGGCACCGCCCGCGCCCCCGGCGCCGCCCAGGAGCTGGCCGGTGTTGACCACTGTCACTGCCGCGCTGCCCGCGAGCGTGAGGCCCGCCCCGCCGGCGCCGCCGCCGCCGCCCGAGGCGTTGCTGCGCGCCGGCAGCGATTCGGATCCGCCCGCGCCGCCGGCGCCGCCCGCCGAGGTGCCGTCGTGGGTCAATGTGAGCCCCGGGGTGGCGCTGCGCAGCCACAGCCCGCTGCCGCCGCCGCTGCCGCCGCCGCCGGCCTGGGAGAAGGCATCGCCGCCCGCACCGCCGGCGCCGCCGGTGAAGACGCCGCTGGCGGTCACATCGGCCAGGGGGTCGAGCAGCGTGGCGCCATGGCCGCCCGCACCGCCGCCGCCCGCGGCCCAGTAGCCATGGCCGCCGGCGCCGCCGGCACCGCCGGTGGCGGAGAAGCCGGCCGCGGTGGTGGCCGGGCCCATGGCATTGCCGATCTGGCCGCCGCCGCCCCCGCCGCCGTAGCCGTTGCCGCTGGCGATGTCGCCGGTCTGGGACTGGCCGGCGGCACCCGCGTCGCCCTGCCACACGCCGGGCGAGACCTCTGTGGTGGCGGCACCAGCCGCACCGCCTGCGCCGGGGGTGGCGCCGCCGAAGCTGCCGATGTCGGCGGCGCTGCCGGCGCTGGGGCCGGCCTCGGTGGAGGCGCCGCCGTCGCCGCCGTGGGCGTTGACCGTCGTGTCGTTGATCCCGCCGGTGCCGCCCTGGCCGTCGCTGCCGCCGTCGCCGGCGCGCAGGGCGGTCTCGCCCACGGGCTGGCCGCCGCTGCCGCCGGCGGCGCCTGCGGGCAGGGCCAGGGCTGCGCCCAGAAGCAGCACGGACAGGGCGATGGCGTGCAGGCGGTGGTCGGCCACGGTGCCCACGATGTCGACCGGGGACTTGTCGATCGGAGAATTCCAAAAAACACGAATAGTCTTGTTCACAGCCTTTTCCTTAATGCTTAAGTTCTTTGCGACCGCATCCAGGCAGGCGTTTGAAAAGTTGCCTCCACTGACCCGGATCCCGTTCCGCAAGGTCAATGTAAACAGACGTACTAACTCGTGACATACCCCATCGGGTACCTCGTTTGAGGCAGGCCAGGGAGCGCGGGAACGCACCTTGTCGATCCATTCGACAAAGGCAACCGCACGCAAATTGCGCCGCGGCAACAGAAAAGACCCGGCCAAATACCCCACCTTGCGTCGAGATGTAATTAATGTTTCCTCAAGGAAAGCGATCGTTTGGCGGCGCCGCCAAAGAAGATGCCGGCGCGGCACCGATTGCGAAATCCCGTGCTGATTCACCGGCCCACTTCGGTTCGAACGGATCCACCGGCGCTCCTATGCTCATCGACGAACGGCATCTCTTGCCTTGTCCGCACCGATTGGAGCTATTCGCATGTCCCTGCAAGATTTCAAGGTTCTTACGTTCGACGTGGTCGGCACGTTGATCGACTTCGAGGGCGGCATGCTCGCCTACCTTCGCTCGGCGGTGCCCGATGCGCGCGTGAGCGACGAGGAATTTCTGGCCGCCTACCGAAAGGCCCGCGCCGACGGCAATGCCGGCTGGTACCCCGACGACCTGGAGCGCTGCTGGCATGCCATCGCACCCGCGCTGGGCCTGCCTGACAGCGATGCGCTGGCGCAAGGCCTGCGCGCTTCCGTTGCGCAGTGGCCCGCGTTCCCGGATTCAGTGGAAGCCCTCAAGCGGCTGCACAAGCGCTTCAAGCTCGTCACCATGACCAATGCGCAGCACTGGGCGCTCGCCCATTTCGACAAGACGCTGGGCTCGCCCTTCGACATGCTGCTGAGCTGCGACGATGCGCTGTGCGAGAAGCCCGATGCGCGCTACTTCGCCTACGCTCGCGGCCGCTTCGAAGGCGCCTGGGGCTACAAGCAGGCCGACAACCTGCACGTGGCGCAAAGCCAATACCACGACATCGGCATCTCGAAGGAACTGGGCATTGCCACCTGCTGGATCGAGCGGCGCCACGCGCAAAAAGGCTCCGGCGGAACCATCGAATCCAAGCGCACCGAACCCGACTACCACTTCCGCACGCTCGCCGAACTGGCCGATGCGGTAGACGCGGGGCGCTGACCGCGCTGCGCCACGAGATCGATCTCGATGCGCGCGCCCTTGGCCGGGCCGACGGCCAGAAGCCCGGGCAGCACAATGCCCAAGTGCGGCAGCGCGTTGTAGAACAAGATCAGCTGCAGCACCAGCGGCGTGCCGCGGAAGATCGACCGCATAGCCGCGGGGAACGCGGCCGAACCGCGACGAGGCCGGCGCAAGCCCCGGCCTTCTACACGCGATCAGCGCGGGTGTGGAAACAGCCGCTCGATCGGGCAATGCGTCTTGATGAACGGCGACTTGATGACGATGTAGCTGAAGTACTTCGAGATGCCGATGTTGCGCTCGAGCAGTTCCTCGATCACTTCCTGGTAGTGGTTCACCCCGCGCGTCAGGAAACGCAGCAGGTAGTCGTAGCCGCCGCTCACCAGGTGGCATTCGAGCACCTCGTCCACCTCGCGGATCGCGGCCTCGAAGCGCACGAAGTCTTCGCGGTGATGGTCTTGCAGCGTGACCTCGGTGAACACTGTGAGCGTGTCGCCGAGCTTTTCGAGCCGTAGATGCGCACCGTAGCCGGCGATGTAGCCGGCCTGTTCGAGCCGCTTCACGCGAATGAGGCAGGGGCTGGGCGACAGGCCGACGGCATCGGCCAGGTCGACGTTGGTCATGCGCCCGTTCTGTTGCAACTGGGCCAGGATGCGCAGGTCGAGTCGGTCGATTTTGAAAGCTTCAGACATGGCGGTCCTGAAAAAGCGGAGAAGTCCGATTCTGCTTTGCCGGCGGAGCCCTGAGGCAGTGCTTTCCCGGTCAGCCAGCCAGCGCTGCGCGCACTTCGGCGGCGTCCAGCACGTCGTCCAGCGTTTTCTTCAGGCGCACGAACATCTGCGTGAACTCGTCTTCGGTGAAGGTGAGCGCCGGCGCAAAGCCCAGGATGTTGTCGCCAAAGGCGCGGAACACGAGTCCGTTGCGGTAGCCCGCAGCAAAGACGCGGTCCGCCAGGCCGAGCGATGCATCGAAACCGCGCTTGCTCTGCTTGTCGCTCACCAGCTCCAGCGCGCCCAGCAGGCCGCGGTGCCGCGAATCGCCCACCAGCGGATGCGCGCGCAGCGCATCGAGCCCCGCCGCAAAGTCGGCCGCCACGCGCTGGCCGTTGGCAAGCACCCCGCCCTCTTCGTAGAGCCGCAGCACTTCGAGCGCGACCGCCGCGCTCACCGGGTGGGCCGAGTAGGTGGCGCCGTGGCCCACCAAAGCGCCGGCGGGCGCCCCGTCGGCAATGCCGGCATAGACCTTCTCGGACATCATGGTCGCGCCCATCGGCACGTAGCCCGATGTGAGGCCCTTGGCCATGGTCATCAGGTCGGGCTCCACGCCTTCGGCCTCGCAGGCAAACATGGGGCCGGTGCGGCCGAAGCCGGTAATGACTTCGTCGACGACAAAGAGAATGTCGAGCTCGCGTGCCGCATCGCGCATGGCCTTGAGCCAGCCCTTCGGCGGCACGATCACGCCGCCAGAGCCCTGGATCGGCTCGCAGAAGAATGCGGCCACGTTCTCGGCGCCGAGTTCGGCCACCTTGGCGCGCAGCGAGGCCACCGAGGCGGCGATCAGCGCCTGCGGGTCGGCCCCTTCGGCGTGGCGATACGGGTTGGGCGACGGAATGTAGTGCTGCGTGGGCAGCGGCAGGTCGAAGCCCCGGTGAAAAACCGGCAAGGCCGTGAGCCCCGCGCCGGTCGACGAAGAGCCGTGGTAGCCGCGCTCCAGCGCAATGAACTGCTTTTTCGACGGTTTGCCGATGGCGTTGTAGTACTGCACGATGAAGCGCACGGCCGCATCGACGGCTTCGGAGCCGCCGAGCGTCATGTACACGCGGGTCAGCGAAGCGGGCGTGATCTGCACCAGCTTTTCGGCCAGGCGAATGGCCGGCTCGCTGCTGAAGTGAAAGTAGCCGGTGGCATACGGCAGGCGCCGCATCTGTTCTGCCGCCGCCTGCACCACGCTTTCCTGGCCGTAGCCCACGTTCACGCACCAGAGGCCCGCAAACGCGTCGAGCAGTTCATGCCCGTTCGCATCGGTAAGCCATGCGCCGCGCGCCGAGGCCAGCACCGTAGGGCCGCGCTGCTCGTGCTTGCGCCATGGCGAGACGGGGTGGATGAGGTGGGCGCGGTCGAGGGCGTCGAGCGCGGCGAGTTGCGGCAATGCGGTGGGATGCGTCATGGCTGTGTGGGGTTAAGCGAGAGCGAAGGAAGCTTCCGAATGCCCTCAGCTTAGGCGGCGTGCCGCATGCCGTGGTGCTGCTTTGGGGGGTCTGCGCGAAGCACGCTGCGGTAATGCGCCTTGCCACAGCACATCATGCGGCGGGCTTTTCAATAGCCCTCAGTAGCCCTTGGCGCGGTCCACCCGGCCGACCATGGACTCGCCGGCTTCGAAGCGGCGCAGGTTGTCGAGCAAGGCTTGCGCGGCGCTCAGTGGCTGCGTCATGCTCGCGATGTGCGGAGTGAGTTGAATGCGCGGATGGCGCCAGAAGGCATGCTCAGCCGGCAGCGGTTCGGGGTCGGTCACGTCGAGCACGGCATCGCCGATGCGGCCGCTGGCGAGTGCCTCCAGAAAGTCATGTTCGACCAGATGCGGCCCGCGGCCCACGTGCACCAGCCCCGCGCCCATGGGCAACATGGAGAACAGCTTCGCTTCGAGAAAGCCGCGCGTCGAATCGGTGAGCGGCAGCAGGCACACGAGGATGTCGGTGCGCGCAAGAAACGCAGGCAACTCGTCGGCACCCGCATGGCACTGCACGCCCTGCACCTCATGCCGCGAGCGGCTCCAGCCGGCGCAGTCGAAACCCAAAGAGACAAGCTGCGCCAACACTGCCTGTCCGAGCGAGCCGAGTCCCAGCACACCTACGCGCCGTTCGCTCGCAGGTCGCACCGGCAGCGGCTTCCATTGGCCTTCCTGCTGCTGCCGGCGGTACTGGGGCATGTCGCGATGCAGGCCGAGCACCGCATGCGCCACGTACTCGACCATGCCGTTGACGATGCCAGGCTCGACCATGCGCACCACGGGCAATGTCGGAGGCAATGCGGTGAAGTCGAACTGGTCGACGCCCGCGCCAGAGGAGAACAAAACCTCCAGGTTCGGGAACAGTTCGGCAATGTCCTTCGGCGGCTCCCAGGCCGCGAGAAAGCGCACCTGCGCCGGGTCGCCTATGTCTGGCCAGATACGGAAGTCGATGTCGGGGCGGCGTTGGCTGAACACTTCGGCCCATTGGCGTCCGCGTACGGGGTCTGATTTGTAGAGGAAGGTGGTTTTCATGATTCAGGTGTGTTTTGTGTTTTTCACATTGCTGTTCAGGGCGGGCGCACAGGCCACCGGGTACTCCCCTCCGCGAATGTCCCCCGGGCTTCGCCCTCCTCCTTTATTTCGCTGCGCGGAGCACCCGATGCCCTGTGCACCTGGACACGCTGCTGGTGCACCGCTGATAAACCACCGCTCTTTGCAACGCACCCGCTGGCGGGGTGCCTTGCGCAGCGAAATAAAGGAGGAGGCCGCAGGCCGGGGACATTCGCGGAGCAAGGTACCCCGTCGGCGGGTGCGCACCACGAACCGAACAACCTAACCCACAGCCTGCGTAACGATGGCAAACAACGAAGGCGAGCCCACAGGCGCAGCAGCCGCCCCACCCCGCACCATCGTTGTCGGCGCATCCACGCGCAGCAGGCCGACGCTCTCCAGCCATTCAGCCAGGCCGCTGTCGAAGTCGATATCGATGCGCGTGAAATTGCCGGCATTCATGCCCGCAAGATGCGCAATCAGCGCCTTTGCACCCTCGACGTCGGGCGCGACCACCGGGCCGATGGAATGGCCGCGGCCAAAGCGCCGCAACATGGCGAAGCCCTTCGGCTCGTTGTCATGGTCGAGCACCACGCAGGCGTCGGCGGCTTGCAGCAGCTCGGCGACGAGGGCGTCGCGCGGCATGCCTCGAGCCGCCGCGTCGAGCGATTGAAGCGCGGGCAATTCGTTGAGGCCCGCGGGCCGCAGGCGCCAGCCGGGCTGCAGCGCAATCAGCGGTGCCGGCTGTGCAAGGCCCTGGTGCTGCCGCATCTCGCCGGTGCGCACAAAGCCGAGCCGCTCATAAAGCCCTCGCCCTTCCGCAGTGGCATGCAGCAGCACCGTGCGATCGTCCAGTCCATCGAGCAATGCACTCATGAGCCGGTGCCCGATGCGGCGGCCCTGGCAGGCGGGCGAGACGATCACGAGGCCGATGGTGGCGTGGGTCTTGCCCCAGAGCCAGCGCAGGCCTGTAGCAATGACTTCGCCGTCGCGCTCGGCCGCAACGCCTTCGGCATGCGAGAACATCTGCTCCCAGTCGGCGGGACGGTGCGGCCAACGCAGTTCGGCCGAAAGCGCATGCGCATGCGGAAGGTCGGCGGCCGTCATCGGTCTGAGCACCACGCCGTCCATGGCGGGTGCGTTCGAAGTGGGTTCAGGCATAGGGAAAACTCTCAGTTTCGGCGGAATGGCGCATCCATCTTGGACGACATTGCGGCGCCGCACCAGACCGAAATCGGCCCGTTTCGCAACTTGCAAGCTTCGGTTGCCGAGCACCCCGGTTTTGCAATTCGCTGCGGCGGAGCGGCTGCATACGCATACAAATGCTGGGCCATCGTGCCTAGGATCGACCGCCACTTCCTATGACCTTCGCCATGCACGCCCTTCAATCCGCCAAGCCAGCCTGCGCTTCAAAAGTGTGCTTGCAGACTTTGCCGCGATGCACCACGGTGCACGGCCGCACGTCCGCAGGGCACACCGCACGGCATGCCGTGGCCGGCACCGCAAACCGCAGCTTCGCTTCGCCAGGCGCCTTTTTTCCCTACATACCTCGAGCGAGGGCGTGCTGCAATCGCTTCGTAATGAGTTCGTCGCATTTGCCACCCTTTTGAACAGGAACCGAGACCATGACTTTCCGTCCCAAATACGTGACCTTCGACTGCTACGGCACCCTCACCCGGTTCCGCATGAAGGAGCTGACCGTCGACCTCTTTGCCGACCGCATCCGGCCCGAGCAGATGGAGCAGTTCGTCACCGACTTCACCGCCTACCGCTTCGATGAAGTGCTGGGTGCGTGGCAGCCCTACGAGGTGGTGCTGAAGAACGCGGTGCGCCGCCTGTGCAAGAAATGGAAGATCCAGTACTTCGACAGCGACGGGCAGAAGTACTACGACGCCGTGCCCACCTGGGGCCCTCATGACGACGTGGCCGCGGGCCTTGCCAAGGTGGCCAAGGAAATCCCGCTGGTCATTTTGTCGAACGCCTCGGACGACCAGATCCAGAAGAACGTGGCCATGCTCGGCGCGCCTTTCCACCGCGTCTACACCGCGCAGCAGGCCCAAGCCTACAAGCCGCGCCTGCAGGCCTTCGAATACATGCTCGACTCGCTCGGCTGCAACCCCGAAGACGTGCTGCACGTGTCCTCCAGCCTGCGCTACGACCTGATGTCGGCCGACGACATCGGCATCGTCAACAAGGTGTTCGTGAACCGCGGCCACGGCCCGGGCAACCCTGCCTACCGCTACACCGAGATCAAGGACATCGGCGGCCTGCCGGGCGTCGTCGGGCTCTGATTTTCCAGCTTGCAATGCCCCACGCCATGAAGCTCGACTCCTATTGGACCGATTCCGCGCCGGCCTTCGCTCCCGCGGTGCATGCACTGCCGGCGCAGGTCGATGTCGCGGTCGTGGGCGGCGGCTTCACAGGCCTTTCGGCAGCGCTGGCGCTGGCCAAGCGCGGTGCCAGGGTGGCGGTGCTGGAAGCCGGCACGCGCGTGGCCGCCGAAGCATCGGGGCGCAACGGCGGCCATGTGAACAACGGGCTGGCGGTGGACTATGCCGATGTGGCGGCCAAGGTCGGCATTGAAAAGGCCCGCGCCTGGTACCGCGCCTACGACGACGCGGTGGACACCGTCGCGCGGCTGGTGCGCGACGAAGCCATCGACTGCGACTTCATGCGCCACGGCAAGCTCAAGCTCGCCACGCGCGCCAACCAGATGGCGGCGCTTGAAAACAGCGCGCGTCGCCTCATAGGCGACGGCGTGGACACCGACGTCGAAGTCCTCGATGCGGCGCAGGTGCGCAGCGAAGTGCAGAGCGAGCGCTTCCACGGCGGCCTGCTCTACAAGCGCAGCGGCCAGATGCACATGGGCCGCTTTGCCCAGGGGCTGGCTTCGGCCGCGCAGCGCCACGGCGCGCAGATCCACACCGGCACACAGGTGAACCGCATCGAGCGGCTGGGCCAGGGCCATGCGCATCGCCTTCACACCGCCGGCGGCACCGTCACCGCGCAGCAGGTGCTGCTGGCCACGGGCGCCACGCGGCACGGCGGCTACGGCAGCTTCGGCTGGCTGCGCCGGCGCATCGTGCCCATCGGCAGCTTCATCGTGGTCACCGAGCCGCTGGGCGCCGAGCGCGCCCAGGCCCTGCTCGCGGCCCGGCGCACCTACACGACGGTCGCGAACATCCATCACTATTTCCGGCTCACGGCCGATCACCGGCTGGTGTTCGGCGGACGCGCGCGCTTCTCTGTGTCCAGCCCCCAATCGGATATGGCCAGCCGCGAGATCCTGCGCGCCGGGCTGGCCCAGACCTTCCCGCAGCTCGGCGCGGTGCGGCTCGACTATTGCTGGGGCGGCGTGGTCGACATGACGCAAGACCGGCTGCCTCATGCCGGCGAGCGCAACGGCCTCTACTACGCCATGGGCTACAGCGGACACGGCACGCAGATGTCGGTGCACATGGGCGAGCGCATGGCGGCCGTGATGAACGGCGACGCCGACGCCAACCCCTGGCAAGACCGCGACTGGCCAGCCATTCCCGGCCACATCGGCCCGCCCTGGTTCCTGCCGGCGGTCGGGCTCTATTACTCGCTCAAGGACAAGCTGGCCTGAGCGCCGCGGAGTCCGCCGTTTTCCGTTCCGTGTTTGTTCTTCAATCTTCAGTCACCGGCCCACAGGAGTCCCCCACCATGAACGACAGCAGCAACAAGAGGTTCGAAAACCTCGTCGGTCCCGACGAAAGCGTTCGCGTGATGGCGTCGCTGAAACGCGGCGCATCGCGGCGCGACATCCTGGCAATGCTGATGGCCGGCGGCATGCAGGCCACGCTCGCCGGCAGCCTTGCGGGCATGGCGGTGTCCGCCCATGCGCAAACGCCCAGGAAGGGCGGCCGGATCCGGGTGGCGGGCGCCACCGCCGCCGCCACCGACACGCTCGATCCGGCCAAGCAGTCGAACCAGACCGACTACTCGCGCTGCAACATGATCTACAACGGCCTGACCTCGCTGGACGGCAGCCTCACGCCGCAGCCCGCGCTGGCCGAATCGTTCACCACCAAGGACGCCAAGACCTGGGTCTTCACGCTGCGCAAGGGCGTGACCTTCCACGACGGCAAGGCGCTCACGCCGGCCGACGTGGTGTTCTCGGTGATGCGCCACAAGGAGCCGGCCACGGCCTCCAAGGCCAAGGTGCTGGCCGAGCAGATCGAAAGCGCCAAGGCCACCGGCCCGAACGAGATTACCTTCGTGCTCAGCGCGCCCAACGCCGACCTGCCGGTGATCCTGGGCACCTTCCACTTCCACATCGTCAAGGAAGGCACCACCGACTTTGCCGCGGGCATCGGCACCGGCCCCTACAAGCTCAAGGAGTTCAAGCCCGGCGTGCGTTCGCTGATGGTTCGCAACGACGCCTACTGGAAGCCCGGCAAGCCCTACCTCGACGAGATCGAATTCGTGGGCATTACCGACGAGAGTGCGCGCGTCAACGCGCTGCTGTCGGGCGGCATGGACCTGGTCGGCTCGGTCAACCCGCGCTCGGTGGAGCGCGTGAAGGGAACGCCCGGCTTCGGCATCCTGGTCACCCAGTCGGGCCAGTATTCCGACCTGGTGATGCGCAAGGACGTGGGCCCCGGCGCCAACCCCGACTTCGTGCTCGCCATGAAGCACCTGTTCGACCGCGAGCAGATGAAGAAGACGATTGCGCTCGACTACGCCGTGGTCGCCAACGACCAGCCCATCGACCCGACCAACCGCTTCTACTTCTCGGGCCTGCCGCAGCGCCCCTTCGACCTGGACAAGGCGAAGTTCCACCTGCAGAAGTCCGGTATCACCGGCAAGGTGCCGATGGTGGCCTCGCCCGCGGCGCTGTACTCCGTGGAGATGGCCCTGTTGCTGCAGCAGACGGCGCAGCGCGCGGGGCTGGAGATCGACATCAAGCGCATGCCGGCCGACGGCTACTGGTCGAACCACTGGCTCAACAGCCACGTGGGCTTCGGCAACGTCAACCCGCGTCCGAGCGCGGACGTGCTGCTGACGCAGTTCTTCCAGTCCGGCGCGGCGTGGAACGAGTCGCGCTGGAAGAGCGAGAAGTTCGACCAGCTGCTGCTGGCCTCGCGCGCCGAGACCGACCTGCCCAAGCGCAAGCAGATGTATGCCGACATGCAGACCATGATCCATCAGGACGCCGGCATCGGCATCCCGCTGTTCCTTTCGAGCCTGGACGGCCACACCTCCAAGCTCAAGGGTTTGTCGCCCATTCCGCTGGGCGGCCTCATGGGCTACAACTTCGCCGAGAACGTATGGCTGGACGTATAACGCGTCCGCGCCCGTTCGCCTCGTCTCCAGGAGCATCGACATGAACCATGTGATCCTGAAGCTTCTGGCCCAGCGCATCGCGCTGGCGCTGTTGTCGCTGCTGGCGGTGTCGGTGGTCGTGTTCTCGATCACCGCGGTACTGCCCGGCGATGCCGCGCAGGAGCAGCTCGGCCAGGACGCCACGCCCGAAGCCGTGGCTGCGTTGCGCGCGCAGATGGGCCTGGACGTGCCCGCGCCTGAACGCTATGCCAAGTGGCTCGTCGGCATGCTCAAGGGCGACCCCGGCCGCTCCGCGACCACGCAGATGCCGGTGGCCGAGCTGGTTGCCAGCCGCCTGCCCAACTCGCTCCTGCTGGCCGCCGTCACCGCGCTGTTCTCGGTTCCGATTGCGCTGACGCTCGGCATCGCCTCGGCGGTGTGGCGCGGCTCCTGGTTCGACCGCGCTGCATCGACCACTGCCGTGGGCGTGGTGTCGGTGCCGGAGTTCCTGGTGGCAACGCTGGCGGTGCTGGTGTTCGCGGTGCAGCTGCGCTGGTTGCCGGCGCTCTCTTTCGTCAGCGACATCGATTCACTGGGCCAGATGCTGCGCGCCTTCGCAATGCCGGTGCTGGTGCTGTGCTGCGTGATCGTGGCGCAAATGATGCGCATGACGCGCGCCGCGGTGATCGACCAGCTGGAGGCGCCCTACATCGAGATGGTGCGGCTCAAGGGCGCCTCGCCCATGCGCATGGTGCTGGCGCACGCGCTGCCCAATGCGGTGGGGCCGATCGCCAATGCCGTGGCGCTGAGCCTTTCGTACCTGCTGGGCGGCGTGATCATCGTCGAGACCATCTTCAACTATCCGGGCATTGCCAAGCTGATGGTCGATGGCGTCTCGCAGCGCGACATGCCGCTGGTGCAGACCTGCGCCATGATCTTCTGCTGCGCCTACCTGATCCTGGTGACGACCGCCGACATCTGCGGCATTCTCGCCAACCCGCGGCTGCGGCATCGCTGAAGGAAGGAAGCTTCATGGAAACCTCCACTTCTTCCACGGTCGCGGCCGCGGCCTTGCTGGCGCCGGTGCCGAAAAAGCGCCGGGGCGGACCGCTGCGCTGGCTTGCGGGCTTCGGCCCTTCAGGCCTGCTGGGCCTCGCGGTGCTGCTGTTCTGGGCGCTTGCGGCGCTGCTCGGCCCGTGGATGCTGTCGCACGGCACGGCGGCCGCGGGCACCTCGAACGTCTTCGAGCCGATCAGCGCGAAGCACTGGCTGGGCACCGACTACCTCGGCCGCGACATGCTGGCGCTGATCATCGAGGGCGCGCGCTACACCATCGGCGTTGCGCTCCTGGCCACGCTGCTGGCCAGCGGAACCGGCACCGTGCTGGCCCTGCTGGCCGCTGCCAGCGGCCGCTGGATCGACGCGGTGCTGAGCCGCGGGCTCGACACGCTCACCGCCATCCCGAGCAAGATGTTCGCGCTCATCATGGTGGCGGGCTTCGGCTCGGCGGTGCCGATGCTGGTGATCACGGCGGGCATCATCTACGTGCCGGGCGCCTATCGCATGGCGCGCTCGCTGGCCGTCAACATCAACGCGCTCGACTACGTGACAGTGGCCCGCACGCGCGGCGAAGGCACGCTCTACATCATGCTGCGCGAGATCCTGCCCAACATCCTGGGCCCGATGCTGGCGGATCTGGGGCTGCGCTTCGTCTACGTGGTGCTGCTGCTGGCGAGCCTGAGCTTCCTGGGCCTGGGCATCCAGCCGCCGGCGGCCGACTGGGGCTCCCTGGTGCGCGAGAACATCGGCGCGCTGGCCATGGGCGGCGCCTCGGTCATCGTGCCGGCACTGGCCATTGCGAGCCTGACCATCGCGGTCAATCTGGTGATCGACAACCTGCCCGGCCGTGCCGCGCGCGAACGAGGAGCACGCTGATGGGCGCACCACTCACTGTCCAGGGCCTGCACATCATGGCGGGCGCCAGCACGCTGGTCGACAACCTGAGCTTCTCGGTGCAGCCCGGCGAAGTGCTGGCGCTGATCGGCGAGTCGGGCTCCGGCAAGACCACCACCGCGCTCGCACTCATGGGCTATGCACGCAGCGGCTGCCGCATCTCGGCCGGCCGCGTGCAGATCGGCGACACCGACGTGCTGGCGCTCGACGCGGCACGCCAGCGCAGCCTGCGCGGCCGCACGGTTTCCTACATTGCGCAGAGCGCGGCTGCTTCGTTCAATCCCTCGCGCACGATCATGGACCAGGTGGTCGAGCCGACCGTCATCCATGGCCTGTGCAAGCGGGCCGAGGCCGAAGCCAAGGCGGTGCAGCTGTTCCGCGAGCTGGCGCTGCCCGATCCGGAAAACATCGGCGCGCGCTATCCGCACCAGGTTTCCGGCGGCCAGCTGCAGCGGCTGATGGCGGCCATGGCGCTGATCGGCGACCCCGACCTGGTGATCCTTGACGAGCCGACCACCGCGCTCGACGTGACCACGCAGATCGAGGTGCTGCGCGCCTTTCGCCGCGTGGTGCGCGAGCGCCGCGCCACCGCCGTGTACGTGAGCCATGACCTCGCCGTGGTGGCGCAGATGGCGGACCACATCCTGGTGCTGCGCAACGGCAAGATGAGCGAGTTGAACGCTACCGAGCAGATCCTCTCAACCCCGGTGGACGACTACACCAAGAGCCTGCTGGCGGCGGCGCGGCCCGCCGTACGCGCCTCGGGCCAGGCTTCGGGCGACTCGGCGCTGCTGCTGCACGTGAACGAGCTTTCGTGCGGCTACGGCGCTGTGGACTCCAAGGGCCAGCCGGCCAAGCTCATCCTCGAGGACATCAATCTCAAGCTCTACCACGGGCAGGCCATTGGCGTGATCGGCGAATCGGGCTCGGGCAAGACCACGCTGGCGCGGGCCGTTGCGGGCCTGCTCAAGCCCTGCCATGGCAGCATCATGTTCGACGGGCACGCGCTCAAGCCCACGCTGCAACAGCGCACCCCGGAAGAGCTGCGCCGCATCCAGATCGTGTTCCAGATGGCAGACACCGCGCTGAACCCGTCGCAGACCATATGGCGCATCCTGGCGCGGCCGCTGCAGTTCTACAAGGGCTTGCGCGGCGAGCCGCTCAGGCAGCGCATCTTCGATCTGCTCGACCTGGTGAAGCTGCCGCGCACGGTGGCCGACCGGCTGCCGGGCGGGCTCTCGGGCGGGCAGAAGCAGCGCGTGAACCTGGCGCGTGCGCTGGCGGCCGAGCCCGACCTCATCCTGTGCGACGAGGTGACCTCGGCACTGGACACCGTGGTGGCCGCGGCGGTGCTCGACCTCATGGCCGAGCTGCGGCGCGAACTGGGCGTGTCCTACCTCTTCATCAGCCACGACCTGCACACCGTGCGCTCGGTGTGCGACGAGATCGTGGTCATGCAGCATGGCCGCAAGCTCTCGCAAGTGGCGCGCGCCGACTACGACCGCGGCCCGCACCACCCCTACTACCAGCTGCTCGCGCGATCGGTGCCCGAACTGCGCCGCGGCTGGCTCGACGACATGGACCACGCGGCCGTGGCAGCGGCCCCCGTCACCAGGGAGGTACACGCATGATCCCCACGTTCCGGATTGCGCTGATTGCCGGCGACGGCATCGGCAAGGAAGTATTGCCCGAGGGCCTGCGCGTGGTGTTGGCCGCGGCCGAGCGCTTCGGCTTCGAGCTCGATTGCCGCACCATCGACTGGGCCAGCTGCGACTACTACGCCGAGCACGGCCAGATGATGCCGGACGACTGGAAAGAGCAGCTGCGCGGCGTGGACGCCCTGTACTTCGGCGCCGTCGGCTGGCCCGAGACGGTGCCCGACCATGTGTCGCTCTGGGGGTCGCTGCTCAAGTTTCGCCGCGAGTTCGACCAGTACGTGAACCTGCGCCCGGTGCGCCTGTTCGAGGGCGTGCCCTGCCCGCTGGCCGGCCGCAAGCCCGGCGACATCGACTACCTGGTGGTGCGCGAGAACACCGAAGGCGAATACACCTCGCTCGGCGGCGTGATGTACGAAGGCACCGAGCGCGAGATCGTGATCCAGGAATCGGTGTTTTCGCGCCACGGCACCGACCGCGTGCTGCGCTACGCCTGCGAACTGGCCAACAGCCGCACGCGCAAGCAGCTCACGGTGGCCACCAAGAGCAACGGCATCGCGATCAGCATGCCGTGGTGGGACAGCCGCGCGGACGCCATAGGCCGCGACTACCCCGAGGTGAAGCTCGACAAGCAGCACATCGACATTCTTTCGGCGCGCTTCGTGCTGCAGCCCACGCGCTTCGATGTGGTGGTGGCAAGCAACCTGTTCGGCGACATCCTCTCCGACCTGGGCCCGGCCACCACCGGCACCATCGGCCTGGCGCCGTCGGCCAACCTGAACCCGGACCGCAAGTTTCCGTCGCTCTTCGAACCGGTGCACGGCTCGGCGCCCGACATCTACGGGCAGAACATTGCCAACCCGATCGCGATGATCTGGTCGGGCGCGCTGATGCTCGACTTCCTCACGCAGGGACAAGGCGCCGGCCGCGCCGCGCACGACGCCATCGTCGGCGCCATCGAGGCGGTGCTGCGCGACGGGCCGCGCACCCGCGACCTGGGCGGCACCGCATCGACCACCGAGATCGGCATGGCGATTGCCGAACGTGTCGCCGCCGCCTGAGCCTCCACAACCCCATTCACGACCACTTTTCTCGAACATGACTCTGACACTTGAACGCCAGGACCTGCTGCCCGGCCGCCAGCTCATCGGCGGTGAATGGCGCGACGCCAGCGACGGCCGCCGCCTCGAGGTGACCGACCCCGCCATCGACGACGTCTTCGCGAGCGTGCCCGACGGCACGGCTGCCGATGCGCGTGCGGCGGTAGCTGCCGCGCACGCCGCCTTCCCCGCGTGGCGCGCGGTGCCGGCCAAGCAGCGCGCACAGATTCTCAAGCGCTGGAACGACCTGATGCTGTCGCACCAGGAAGACCTGGGCCGCCTCATCTCGCGCGAGCAAGGCAAGCCATTGGCCGAGGGCCGTGGCGAGGTGGCCTATGCGGCGAGCTACGTCGAATGGTTTGCCGAAGAGGCCACGCGCGCCAACGGCGACGTGATTCCCGCGCCGGTCACAGGCCGCCGCATGCTCGCGCTGAAGGAGCCCGTGGGCGTGGTCGCCGCGATCACGCCGTGGAACTTTCCGGCCGCGATGATCGCGCGCAAGATTGCACCCGCGCTGGCCGCGGGTTGCACCGTGGTGTGCAAGCCGGCCGAAGACACGCCCCTCACCTCGCTCGCGCTCGTGAAGCTGGCCGAGGAGGCCGGCGTGCCGCCGGGCGTGCTCAACATCGTGACCGCCTCGCGCGAGCGCACGCCCGAAGTGGTCGACGTGTGGCTGGCCGATTCGCGGGTGCGCAAGATCAGCTTCACCGGCTCCACGCCCGTGGGCAAGCACCTGGCGCGCGCCTCGGCCGACACGCTCAAGAAGCTGTCGCTCGAGCTCGGCGGCAATGCGCCTTTCATCGTGTTCGAAGACGCCGACATCGATGCCGCGGTCGAAGGCCTCATGGCCGCCAAGTTCCGCAACGGCGGCCAGACATGCGTGTGCCCGAACCGGGTGTTCGTGCAGTCCAGCGTGCACGACGCTTTCGTCGACAAGCTGGCGGCACGCGTGGGCGCGCTCAAGGTCGGCCCGGCCACCGAGCCCGATTCGCAGATCGGCCCGATGATCAACGCCCGCGCGGTCGAGAAGATCGAGCGCCATGTGCGCGACGCCGTGTCCCGCGGCGCGCGCATCGTGGTGGGCGGCGAGCGGCTGCGTTCGACGCGCTGCAACGGCCCCAACTACTACGCACCCACCGTGCTGGCGAATGCCGATTCGTCCATGGAGTGCAGCTGCGAAGAAACCTTCGGGCCCGTGGTGCCGGTCACCCGCTTCGAGACCGAAGCCGAAGTGGTTGCCGCCGCGAACGACACGCCCTTCGGCCTGGCCGCCTACTTCTATTCGACCGACGTGCGCCGCATCTGGCGCGTGGCCGAGGCGCTCGAATCCGGCATCGTCGGCATCAACGAAGGCGCGCTGGCGGCCGAGGCCGCGCCCTTCGGCGGCGTGAAGGAGTCGGGCTACGGCCGCGAGGGCTCGGTGCATGGGCTGGACGACTACATGCACACCAAGTACCTCTGCCAGGGCGGCCTTTGAGCGTGCTCCCGCGGGTGGCCTCGGCGCCCCCGCACAATTGATCCCAGGGGGCCTTCCGGCCCCGGCGATTCGGCCTTGTATTTTGAAGCACCGCTTCAAAAGGCATGCTGCATTGGCCACTATCTCTTTCAGACCCCCGTCTCTAAAGTCGCGCATCACACGATGAGCGCCGCAACACAAGGGGCCTGAAAGAAATGAACGAAGACCGGAAACCGCACCGCCGCTCTGGCCGCACCACCGCCATTCCGCGCGCCTTTCTGGCTTCGCTCGTGGCCGTGCCGTGCATTGCCGCTGGCATCGCCTGGCCCGCGCCCGCCGCGGCCAGCCAGGCGCTGGCCCAGAAATATTCATGCGTTGCATGCCACCAGGCCACGGCCAAGGTCGTGGGACCCTCCTGGAAAGACATCGGCGCGAAGTACGGCGACGGCAAGGGAACGGCCGCGCAGCTGGCGGCGAGCATCAAGGCCGGCAGCTCCGGAAAGTGGGCCCCGATGCCGATGCCCGCGCAAGCGCAGGTTCCCGATGCCGACGCACAGCTGCTCGCGCAATGGCTGCTCGACGGCGCCAAGTAGTCGCAAGAAATCACCACCCCCACCTGCGGAGAAAAGAACATGAGCGCGCTCCACATCAATGGCCGTGAACACACGGTCGACGCCGATCCCGGCACCCCCATCCTCTGGGCCCTGCGCGACACGCTGGGCATGACCGGCACCAAGTTCGGCTGCGGCGCCGCGCTGTGCGGCGCCTGCACCGTGCACCTGGACGGCCAGGCCATCCGCTCGTGCATCACGCCGATCTCGGCGGCCGAAGGCAAGAAGATCGTCACCATCGAAGCCGCCACCGACGGCAGCGACCGCGTAGGCGCGGCCGTGCACGCCGCGTGGGTCAAGCACGACGTGGCGCAATGCGGCTACTGCCAGAGCGGCCAGATCATGAGTGCCACGGCGTTCATCAAATCGCTCCCGCCCGGCAAGCAGCCGAGCACCGACGGGATCGACTCGGCCATGGCCGGCAACATCTGCCGCTGCGGCACCTATGCCCGCATTCGGGCCGCGGTGGCCGACGCCGCCAAGACCCTGGCCTGAAGGAGCACGCTACATGTTGCCCACCCATATCGTTCCGAGCGAACTGCCGCGCGCCCTGCAACGCCTGATGGCCGCAAGCCAGCCCGATGCAACCGCCGCCCTGCCCCGCCGCAGCTTCCTGAAGCTGGCCGGCGTCGGCGGTTTTGCAATCGGCGCGTTTCCCCACATGGCCATGGCGCAGGCCGACGGCGCGGCCAAGCCGGCCGGCGGACTCAAGCCTTCGCAGCAGCCGCTCGCCTTCGTGCAGATTGCCCCCGACGGCGAAGTCACCGTGACCCACAACCGGCTCGAATTCGGCCAAGGCGTGCAAACGGGCCTGCCGATGATCCTGGCTGAAGAGCTCGATGCCGACTGGAGCCTGGTGCGCAGCAAGAGCGGCACCAACGACCCCGCCTATCACGACCCCGTGTTCGGCATGCACCTGACTGGCGGCTCCAACTCCATCAAGAACAGCTTCACGCAATACCGCGAGCTCGGCGCGCGCGCACGGGCCATGCTGCTTTCGGCCGCCGCCGCGCGCTGGAAAGTCGACGTGGCCACGCTGCGCACGCAGGCCGGCACGGTGCTGGGCCCGGGCGGACGCAAGCTGGGCTACGGCGAACTGGCCGAAGCCGCCATGGCGCTGCCGGTACCCGAGAAGGTCACGCTGAAAGACTCGAAGGACTTCCGCATCATCGGCCGCCCCACCACGCGGCTGGATGCACGCGCCAAGAGCAGCGGCCGGCAAGACTTCGGCATCGACGTCAAGCAACCGGGGCAGCTCACCGCGGTGGTGGCCCATCCGCCGGTGTTCGGTGCGCGCCTGAAGTCGGTGGACGACGCCGCGGCGCGCGCCGTGAAGGGCGTGAAGGCGGTGCTGCGCGTTCCGCTCGATCGCGGCGCGGAGGGCGTGGCCGTGGTGGCCGACGGCTACTGGCCGGCCAAGATGGGCCGCGATGCGCTGAAGCTGCAGTGGGACACCTCCGCCGTCGAGAAGGTCGACAGCGAAAAGCAACTGGTGCAGTACCGCGAACTGGCCACCAAGCCCGGCCCGCGCAAGTTCGACGCCGACATGGCGCCGCTGGCCAGGGCGCCCAGGCAGCTCGAAGCCGAGTTCGTGTTTCCCTACCTGGCCCATGCGCCCATGGAGCCGCTGAACTGCACCGTGAAGCTGTCGGCCGACCGCGCCGAGCTCTGGGTCGGCACGCAGAGCGCCGGGCTGGACGCCGCTGCGGCGGCGCGCACGCTGGGCCTCAAGCCCGAGCAGGTGAGCGTGCATGTGCAAATGGCAGGCGGCGGCTTCGGCCGGCGGTTCGTGGGTTCGAGCGACTACGTGGTCGAGGCCTGTCAGATCGCCAAGGCCGCGCGCACCGCGGGCCTGGCTGGGCCGGTGCGCCTGCTGTGGAGCCGTGAGGACGACATCAAGGGTGGCTACTACCGCCCCATGCACCTGCACCGCGCACGCATCGGCTTCGACGAGCGCGGCAAGATCCTGGCGTGGGACCACGTCATCGTGGGCCAGTCGATCCTCACGGGAACGGTGTTCGAGCCGTTCCAGGTCAAGGATGGCATCGACGCATCGGCCACCGAAGGCATGCGCGAGCCGTATCCGCTTCCGATGCGCCTGACCGTGCACCATCCCAAGGTCAACGTGCCTGTGCTGTGGTGGCGCAGCGTGGGTTCCACGCACACCGCCTTCGTGATGGAAACGCTCATCGACGAAATCGCGCACAGCACAAAGCAGGACCCGGTGGCCTACCGCATGCAGCTCTTCGGCGACAAGCACCCGCGCCATCGCGCCGCGCTGCAGCTGGCGGTCGACAAGAGCGGCTACGGCAAGAAGCAGTTGGCGCAAGGCCGCGCCTGGGGCGTGGCGGTGCACGAGTCCTTCGAGTCGGTGGTGGCCTATGTGGTGGAGGCGTCGGTCAAGGACGGCCAGCCCGTGCTGCACCGGGCGACCGCCGGCGTGCATTGCAACCTGGCCGTCAATCCGCGCAGCGTGGAGGCGCAAGTGCAGGGCGCCGCGGTCATGGGCCTGTCGATGTGCCTGCCGGGCGGCGCCATCACGCTGAAGGACGGCGAAGTGCAGCAGAGCAATTTCGGCGACTTTGCCGTGGCCCGCATCACCAGCATGCCGGAGTTCGACGTGCACGTGGTGCCGAGCGCCGATGCGCCCACCGGCATCGGCGAGCCGGGCCTGCCGCCGCTGGCGCCGGCGTTCGCCAACGCCCTCGCGCGGCTCACGGGCAAGCCGCTGCGCCAGATGCCTTTCAACCTGGCGTGAGCGCCGCGGTGCAGGGAAAGGCTCAGTCCGCCTGCACGCCCGCTGCGCGGATCACCTTGCCCCACTTCTCGGTTTCGGCCGCGAGGTGGGTGCGCAGGGCTTCGGGCGTGACCTTGTCCATGGGCACGGCCTCGGTGCTCAGGTCGGCAAAGCGCTGCTTGACCGTTTCGTCCTGAAGCGCGGCACGCAGCGCCACATTGAGCTTTTGCATGACCGCAGGCGGCGTGCCCTTGGGCGCGTAGATGCCGTGCCACACCTTCACGTCGAAGCCCTTGAGGCCCTGCTCGTCCAGCGTCGGAACGTTGGGCATGCTGGACAGCCGCTTGGGCGTGGTCACGCCGAACACCTTGACGCGGTTGCCGTCCTTGATGACCGGGGCGGTCTGCGTGGTCTGGTCGCACACCAGGTCGACCTGCCCGCCCATCACATCGTTGAGCGCGGGGCCCGCGCCCTTGTAAGGCACGGTGGTGAGCTGCACGCCGATCTGGTGGGCAAAGAGCATGCCGCACAGCTGCGACACCGCGCCGACGCCGGCATTGGCGAGCGTGACCTTGTCCTTGTTGGCCTTCACATAGGCCAGCAGCTCTTGGAAGTTGTTGGCCGGAAAGTCCTTGCGCGAGAGCAGCGTCATCGGCACGTCCATCACCTGGCCGACGTATTCGAAGTCTTTCAGCGGGTCGTAGCTGAGCTTCTTGTAGAGCGCGGGCGCGGTCGCCATGCCCATGTGATGGATCAGGATGGTGTAGCCGTTGGGCGCCGCCTTGGCCACGCGCCCGGGCGCGATGGTGCCGCCCGCGCCGACGGTGTTCTCGACGACGACTGTCTGCCCGAGCGACTTGCCCATGGGAATGGCCAGCATGCGCGCCACCACGTCGGTGGGGCCGCCCGCCGAATACGGCACGACCATGGTGATGGGCTTGTCGGGCCAGGGTGCCTGCGCCGTGGCGGGCGTTTGAGCGGCCAGCAGGCAGGCGCCCAGCGATGCCGCGAGCACGGCCCGTGTCTTCCAGTTCTTTGTTGCTTTCACTTCGTTGTCTCCTTGAGGTTATTGGTCTGAAATGTCCGAAGCCCCGCCGCCTTCAGGGCGGAGCTTGCGATTCGAGTGCCAGCAGGCGCTCGGCGAGCCGCACCACGGGCGCGTCGACCATGCGCCCGTCGAGGCTGACGACGCCACCGCCCGCGGCATGGGTCGCATCGATCACGCGGCGCGCCCATGCGAGCTCATCGGGGTTTGGGCCAAGGGCGGCATGCACGGGCGCGACCTGGTCCGGGTGAATGCAAAGCTTGGCGCCGAAGCCACCGCGCCGGGCGCGTGCCGCGTCGTTGGCGAGCCGCGCCGCATCGCGCCAATCGGGCGTCACGCCGTCGATGGGCGCCGCAAGCCCGGCGCGGCGCGAGGCGAGCACCAATGCCAGGCGCACGGGCACCAGTTCGGCTTCGTTCGAGTCGCAGGCAAGCCCCAGGTCTGCCTGGAAATCGAGATTGCCGAATGCGAGCCGCAGCACCTGCGGCGCCGCCGCGATTTCGCGCGCGGCTTCCAGGCCTGCGGCCGATTCGATCAACGGCACGATCAGGCTCTTGGGCCCGAGGGCCGCACCGAGCTGCTGCAGGTCGGCCGCACGCTCGGCCTTCGGCAGCATCACGCCGGCGATCAAGCCTTGGGCCGCAAGTTCGCCGACCTCCGCGAGGTCACCGCCGTGCCACGGCGTTCCGCAGGCGTTGATGCGCACCAGCAGGCGCTGCCGTTCCACTGCACTCAAGGCAGAGAAAGAAGCTCTCAACTGTGCACGCGCCCCCTCCTTGCGATCGGGCGCCACGGCGTCTTCCAGGTCGACGATCACGCCGCCTGCGCCGCTGGCCAGCGCGCGCGCATGGCGCTCGGGCCGGTCCGCGGGCACGAACAGGAAGGTGCGCGCCAATTCCAGCGGCAGCGCCGCATGCGCCGTGCTCACACCGCCCCCGCCTCTCGCAGCGCGGCGATGTCCGCATCGCCTCGCCCCAGGCTGCGCAGAATGGCTTCGGTGTGCTCGCCGACGGCGGGCACCGGGTCCATGCGGTAGTCGAAAGCGCTCTGGCGACCCGCCGGCAGCAGCGCCGGAATAGCGCCGGCCGGCGAACCCACCTGCCGCCAGCGGTCCCGCGCCTGCAATTGCGGATGCGCCCACAGCCCGGCCATGTCGTTCATGCGCGCGTTGGCAATCTGCGCGGCATCGAGGCGCTCGAGCACCTGTGCAGTATCGAGAGCGCCAAAGGTCTCCACGATGATGGCGCGCAGCGCATCGCGGTTCTCGTTGCGGTGCGCGTTGCTGTCGAAGCGCGCGTCGGTGGCAAGCCCCGCCTGCAGCAGCACCTTTTCGCAGAACGCGCGCCATTCGCGCTCGTTCTGCAGGCCCAGCATCACGGTGCCGCCGTCGCCAGCGGGAAACGGCCCATACGGATAGATGGTTGCGTGCGAGGCGGCGCTGCGAGGCGGCGGAGGGGCACCCTCGTAGGCGTAGTACATCGGGTAGCCCATCCACTCGGCGAGCGATTCGAGCATCGACACGTCGATGTGCGAACCCTTGCCCGTCTTGCCGCGCTGCAGCAGCGCCGCGAGGATGCCGGTGTATGCGTACATGCCCGCCGCAATGTCGGCGATGGAGTTGCCGGACTTGCACGGATCGTCCGGCGTACCCGTCACCGACAGGAAGCCCGCTTCGCTCTGTATCAAGAGGTCGTACGCCTTCTTGTCGCGGTACGGGCCGTCTTCGCCATAGCCCGAGATGTCGCACACGATGAGCCGTGGGTGCCTGGCCTGCAGCGCTTCGGCACCCAGTCCCATGCGCGCGGCTGCTCCGGGCGCCAGGTTCTGCACCAGCACGTCGGCACCGGCCACCAGTTCTTGCAGAACGGCCAGAGCGGCCGGTTGCTTGAGGTCGAGCGTGAGGCTTTCCTTGGAGCGATTCACCCACACGAAGTGCGAGGCCTCGCCGCCCACGCGGGCGTCGTAGGCGCGCGCAAAGTCACCCACGCCGGGGCGCTCCACCTTGATGACGCGGGCGCCGAGGTCGGCCAGTTGCCGGGTGCAGAACGGTGCCGCAATCGCGTGCTCGAGCGAAACCACGGTAATGCCGTCGAGGGGTCTTGTCATGCGCTTGTTCTCCCTGTGTTCATGCGAGCACGGCCGTGGCCTGCATCGTGAGCCAGCCGTCGGCGTCTTCGCCCCACAGGCTGAAGGTCTTGCCGTCGGTGCTGCCTTCGGCCGGCTTGCCGTGCACGCGGAACGGCGCGATGTCGAAGGTCGGCCGCACCGCGCGGAATTCGAAGCGCGCGAGTTGTGCGCCCGGCACGTTGCGGCGCAGCAGGTCGACCAGCAGCGTGGCAATGAGCGGGCCGTGCACGATCAGGCCCGGATAGCCTTCGACCTGCGTCACGTAGCGGCGGTCGTAGTGAATGCGGTGGCCGTTGAAGGTGAGCGCCGAGTAGCGGAACAGCAGCACGTCGTCGGGCACGACCTCGCGGCTGAAGGCGGCGTCTTTGGGCGCGGGTGTGGGCGGCGGGGTTTTCTCGTCGGGCGCGGCCGCGGCACGGTAGACGATGTCGTGCTCCTCGGTGAGCGCAAGGCCGCGCGCGTTTCGTACTTCATGGCGCACGAGCACGAACACCAGCTCGCCGGTGCGGCCTGCCTTGTGCGTGACGGAGGCGATGGTCGAGGTGCGCTCGACCGCGTCGCCGACTTGCAGCGGATTGCCCTTCTCCCACACCAGCCGTCCGCCGGCCCACATGCGGCGCGGCAGCGGCACCGGCGGCAAGAAACCGCCGCGCTTTGCATGGCCGTCTTCGCCGATTTCGGATTGGCGATGGTGCGGCAGGAAGTAGAGCCAGTGCCAGAGCTCGGGCAGGCGCGTGCCGGCGGCGGGCAGCGGGTCGTCGCGGTCCAGCGTGGCCGAGAGCGCACGCACGGGCGCGGCGGTGATCTCGTCGGCCAGCGTTTCGCTGCGGCCCTGCCATGACTGGAGCTTTGCGAGTGTGTCGCCGCCGATCAGTGGAGAGGAATTTTCCGGCGCGTGATTGTTCATGGTTCTTTTTTTATGTCAGTCCATCAGTCCACAGCAGCGCCCGATGCCTTGACGATGCGCGCCCACTTGGCGAGGTCGTCCTGCAGCAGTTTCGAAAACTGCTCCGGCGTGGTGGGCGCTGCGATCTCGACGCCCTGCTGGTCGAGCTTGTCGCGCAGGTCCTTTGCGGCGAGCGCCTTGCGCGTGGCGTCTTGCAGCGTGGCGAGCACGTCGGCCGGCACGCCCGCAGGCGCGAACAGGCCGATCCACAGCGTGCCGTTGTAGCCCGGCACCGCCTCGGCAATGGTGGGCACGCCGGGCAGCACCGGCGAGCGCTTGTCGCCGCTCACGGCCAGCGCGCGCAGCTTGCCGGCCTTGATGTGCGAAAGCGCCGAAGGCAGGCTGGCGAACACGATGGGCAGTTGCCCGCCGAGCACGTCGTTCAGCGCAGGCGCCACGCCCTTGTACGGCACGTGCTGCAGGGAGATGCCGGCCATGCTGTTGAGCATTTCGCCAAGCAGGTGGTTGAGCGTGCCGTTGCCGGCGCAGGCGTACTGGTAGTTGGCGCCCTTCTCCCGCGCGAGCTTCAGGAACTCGTTGAAGTCCTTGGCCGGAAACGAAGGGTTGACCAGCAGCACGTTGGGCACCGCGCCGATCAGGCCGACGGGCTTGAAGTCCTTCACCGGGTCGAAAGCGGCGTTCTTGTAGAGCGCCGGGTTGATGGCCTGGCTGCTGCTGATGGTCACGAGCAGCGTGTAGCCGTCCTTCGGGCCCTTGGCGACGAGCTGCGTGCCGATGTTGCCGCCCGCGCCGGGCCGGTTGTCGACCACCACGCTGGCGTTCATCACCTCGCCGATCTTCTGGCCCACGAGGCGACCCACGATGTCGTTGGTGCCGCCCGCGGCCTGCGGCACGATGAGGGTGACGGGGCGCGAGGGGTAAGGCTGCGCGGTTGCAGGGCCTGCGGCAATCAATGCGGCGGCGAACGAAAGAAAGGCCAGTGCGCGAAATCTCATGTCTTTGTCTCCATGGCCGCATGGTGTTCCGCCCTACCCCTGCGCGCAATCTGCGATTTCGGAACCCAGCCTTCTGATTTACCGAAGGCTTGGGTACGATGGTCCATGCTCTTCGACCTGACCGACCTGCGCCTTTTCGTTGCCACGGCCGAACTCGGCAACCTCACGCGGGCCGCCGAGCGGCAGCACCTGTCGCTTGCGGCGGCCAGTGCGCGCATCAAGGCGCTCGAAACACAGGCGGGCTTGCAGCTGCTGCAGCGCGAAGCACGCGGCGTGCGCCTGCTGCCGCCGGGAGAAGCCTTTCTGCACCATGCCCGCCTGGTGCTGCATCAAACGGAGCAACTGCGCGCCGACCTGCTCGAATACGGCGGCGGCCTGCGCGGCCACCTGCGCGTGTTCGCCAACACCACGGCAGTGACCGATTTCCTGCCCGAAATATTGCCCGGCTTCCTTGCGCACAACCCGCGCATCAACGTCGACCTTCAGGAAAAACCGAATGCTCAGATCCCGCGCGGTGTGCTCGACGGCCGCGCCGACATCGGCATCGTGGCGGGGCGCGTCGATACGCTGGGCCTGGAAGCCATTCACTTCAGCACCGACCGGCTGGTGCTCGTCACATCCCGCAAGCACCGCTTCGCAAAGCGCCGGAAGATTTCATTTGCCGAGACGCTGGACGAAGACGCGATCGGCATGCAGCAAGGCAGCACGCTGCAGACTTTTCTCGCACAAATTACCGACAACCTCGGCAAGCGGCAGAAGCTGCGTATCCAGCTGAGCAGCTTTGATGCGATGTGCCGAATGATCGGCAGCGGCGTGGGCATTGGCGTGGTGCCCGAATCGGCCGCACGCCGCAACCAGGAGAGCATGCAGCTCGCGCTGATCGACCTGAGCGATGCGTGGTGTGTGCGGGAGCGGTACTTGCTGGTGCGAGACCGGGCGGCGTTGCCGATCTATGCGCAAGCGCTGGTCGAAACGCTGTGCCGGCACTATGCGGGTGAGCAGGCTGCCATTTGACTGAAACCCGGTGCCGCAGGCCAATAAAACAAGGACTTGCGAGCGAATTGTGAAGAAGCCGGTGCCGTCCCCATTTTCCGTGGACAACTTTGGGGATAACTGATGTGCTTCCTTGTAAACGCTATTTAAGTTGTTGTTTTACAAGGGAAATAATCAGTTTGCTGAAAATTTGGGCGGTGAACAAGGTGGCGTCTGCTATTCAGGGCTGCTGTTCAGGGCTGGTGCAAAGGCCACCGGGTACTCCCCTCCGCGAATGTCCCCCGGGGCTGCGCCCCTCCTCCTTTATTTCGCTGCGCGGAGCACCCGATGCCCTGTGCACTAGGGCACGCTGCCGGTGTACCGCTGATCAACCACCACTCTGTGTAACGCACCCGTCGATGGGGTGCCTTGCGCAGCGAAATAAAGGAGGAGGCCGAAGGCCGGGGGACATTCGCGGAGAAAGGTACCCCGTCGGCGGGTGCGCCGCCCTGAAGAACGGCAGCGCCCCGAAAGAAAGCTTAGCGCTCGATAGTCAGCGCCACGCCCATGCCGCCGCCGATGCACAGCGACGCAATGCCCTTCTTGGCGTTCTGCCGCTGCATTTCGTGCAGCAGCGTCACGAGAATGCGGCAACCCGACGCGCCGATGGGGTGACCGATGGCGATGGCGCCGCCATTCACGTTCACCTTGTTCACGTCCCAGCCCATTTCCTTGTTCACAGCGCAAGCCTGCGCGGCAAAGGCCTCGTTGATCTCGAGCAGGTCGAGGTCGGCGGCCTTCCAGCCGGCGCGCTGCAGCGCCTTGGTCGACGCGGGCACCGGACCCATGCCCATGATGGCCGGGTCGAGGCCTGCGGTGGCGTAGCTTGCAATGCGGCCCAGCGGCTTCAGTCCCAGGGCGGCGGCCTTCTTGGCCGTCATCACCATCACGGCGGCGGCGCCGTCGTTCAGGCCCGAGGCATTGCCCGCGGTCACGCCGCCGGCCTTGTCGAACGCGGGGCGCAGGCCCGCCAGGCCTTCGGCGCTCGTCTTGCGGTTGATGAACTCGTCCTTGTCGAAGACGAGCGGGTCGCCCTTCTTCTGCGGAATGCTCACCGGCACGATCTCGTCCTTGAACTTGCCGGCATCTTGCGCGGCCGCGGCCTTGGTCTGGCTGCCCAGGGCGAGCTCATCTTGCGCCGAGCGGTCGATGCCGAACTTCTTGGCCACGTTCTCGGCCGTGATGCCCATGTGGTACTGGTTGTACACGTCCCACAGGCCGTCGACGATCATGGTGTCGACCATTTTCCAGTCGCCCATGCGCTGGCCGTTGCGCGAGTTGGGCAGCACGTGCGGCGCCATGCTCATGTTCTCTTGGCCGCCGGCAATCACGATTTCGCTGTCGCCCGTAGCCACGGCCTGCGCCGCGAGCATGACCGCCTTCAGGCCCGAGCCGCACACCGCATTGATGGTGAGCGCCGGGGTTTCCTTGGCACCGCCGCTCTTCAGCCACGCCTGCCGCGCGGGGTTCTGGCCCGCGCCGGCGGCCAGCACCTGGCCCATGATGGCTTCACCGACCTGCTCGGCCGTGAGGTTCGCGCGTGCAATCACTTCCTTGATCACGAGGGCGCCCAGCTCCGTGGCCGCAATGCCGGCGAGCGAGCCGCCGAACTTGCCGACCGCCGTGCGTGCAGCCGAAACGATGACGATGTCTTCCATGAAATTCTCCGTTGAAGTGATTTGAATGAAGCGGGTGCGTGGGATTGTGTGTGCGGCTGTCGGCTGTTGCGTTGAGCTATGTCAGGCGCGGGCCTTGACGTAGCGCCCCGGTGCCGGCTCGATGGCCTTGTAAGCCTTGCCGTTGCCGTAGGTCTTGGGCGCGGGAACCTGCTTGCCCGCATGACCCTTGAGCCATTGGGCCCAGTCGGTCCACCAGCTGCCGGGGTGCTCCGTGGCGCCGGCCAGCCATTCGGCCTGCGTCTTCGGAAACTTGCCGTCCTCGCGGATCCAGTGGCTGCGCTTTTTCTTGGCGGGCGGGTTGATCACGCCGGCAATGTGGCCCGAAGCGCCCATGACGAAGCGCTTCTTGCCGGGCAGCAGCTGCGTGGACGCATAGGCGCCGCCAATCGGCACGATGTGGTCTTCGCGCGAGCCGTAGATATAGGCCGGGATGTCGATCTTGCCGAGGTCGACCTTCTGGCCGCACACCGAAAGCGCATTGGGCTTGGCGAGCTTGTTCTCGTGGTACGTGTTACGCAGGTACCAGGTGTAGAACGGGCCCGGCAGGTTGGTGGCGTCGCTGTTCCAGTAAAGCAGGTCGAACGGCGGCGGGGTTTCGCCCTTCAGGTAATTGCCGACCACGTAGTTCCACACCAGGTCGTTCGGGCGCAGAAAGCTGAAGGTGGAGGCCAGGTCGCCGCCCGGCAGCAGCCCGCCCTTGCCGAGCTGCATTTCGCGGTACTGCACCATCGGCTCGTCCACGAAGATGTCGAGAATGCCCGTGTCGCTGAAGTCGAGGAACGTGGTGAGCAGCGTGACCGACGCCGCCGGCTTTTCGCCGCGTGCCGCAAGCACGGCCAGCGCGGTGCTCAGGATGGTGCCGCCCACGCAGAAGCCCAGCGCATTGATCTGCTTGCTTCCGCTGATTTCCTGCACCGTGTGAATCGCCTTGATAGCGGCGTTCTCGATGTAGTCGTCCCACGTGGCGTTGGCCAGCGATTCGTCGGGGTTGCGCCAGCTCACCACAAACACGCGGTGGCCCTGCTCGTTGGCATAGCGGATCAGCGAGTTTTCGGGCTGCAGGTCGAGTATGTAGAACTTGTTGATGCAGGGCGGCACCAGCAGGAAGGGCCGCTCGTACACCTTGGCCGTGAGCGGCTTGTATTCGAGCAGCTGGAACAGCTCGTTCTCGAACACCACCGCGCCCTCGGTGGTGGCCACGTTGCGCCCCACTTCGAAGGCGCTCTCGTCGGTCATGCTGAGGTGGCCCTGCTTGATGTCGTGCAGCAGGTTCTGAATGCCCTTGGCAATGCTCTCGCCCTGGGTCTCGATGGCTTTTTTCTGCGCCTCGGCGTTCAGCGCCAGCGAATTGCTGGGCGACGACGCGGCCATCCACTGCTCCACGGCAAAGCGCAGGCGGGCCTTGGTTTTTTCGTCGGCGTCGATGGCCTCGGCCATGTTCAGCATGGTGCGGCCGTTGAGCAGGTACACGGCCGCCGAGAAGGCAGCGAGCGGATTGCCGCCCCAGGCGTCGGATGCAAAGCGCTTGTCGCCCTCGGGCTTGGCGGCGAAGCCCTGGCGCCAGAGCTCGGTCGCCTCGGCAACGTATTGCTGCTGGATCGATTGAAGCTTTTCGGGGTCGATGGAGATCTTGGGCAGCTCGGGCATCTTGGCTGCCTGCGGCATTTGCCACAGCGGCGTGCCGCCCACGAAGGCCGAGGCCCCCTGCGCGGCGGATTGCTGGAATGATTCCAGCGCCTTGTTCCATCCCTCTGACAGTGCCTGCTGGAAGGGCGCGAACGCATCGGCCCCCGTGGCTTGTTGCTTCATGGTGTCTCCTGGTCCTCGCCTGAGTCGGTACGGATGGCTGCTCGTGTTTTGAGTATGCTGCATTTCACAAGGCCTTCATAACGCCGCCCACCTACTTACCGACTGAAACCTGTTGTGTTCATCCACCTGATCGTGATCGGCTGGCTCTACGTCGCCGTGATGATGGCCGTCGCCGAAGCCACCAGCACCACGGGCACCGTGCTGGGTGCCATCTTCACATTTCTCATGTACGGATTGGCGCCCGTGGCCTTGGTGGTTTACCTGATGGGAACCCCGGGCCGCCGCCGCGCGATCAGGCAGCGCGAGGCCGAGGCGCAGGAGGCCGCGCGCCGCGCCGCGGCGGCCTCGGCCGAAGCAACAAGCAAGGATTCAGGCCTTCCAGACCAGGGCGGCGAAGCGGCCGCTGACGCCGTCCCGCCGGTGCGAAAAGAACCGTGACGGGTTGCCGACGGTGCACCAGCCGTCGCTGCCGTCGTTGCCATGCACCGCGTCCACGCCGGCCGCGCGCAAGCGCTGGCGTGCGAGCGCCGGCAGGTCGGCCAGCCATTTGCCGGCCGATTGCGAAGGCTGAAAGCACGACGCAGCCTCCGGCGCATGCGTCTCGAATGCGGCCTTGACCTCCGCACCCACCTCGAAGGCCTTGGGCCCGATGCAGGGGCCGAGCCATGCCAGCACCTTGCCAGGCTCGGCGGCGAAACGCCCGGCGGTTGCTTCAAGCACGCCGCCGGCAAGGCCGCGCCAACCTGCGTGCGCGGCGGCCACGCGGCGGCCTGCGGTATCGGTGAAAAGCACGGGCAGGCAATCGGCCACCATGATCGTGCAGGCCAGGCCGCTATCGGCCGTGGTGCAGGCATCGGCGGCGGCGCCATCGGGCAACGAATTGCCGGCGCCCTCGAGCACCACGACCTCGCTGCCATGCACCTGCTGCAAGAAGACCGGCCGCACGCCGATGGCTTGCCGCAGACGCGTGCGGTTGGCCGCGACATGCGCCGGCTCGTCGCCCACGTGGTCGCCGAGGTTCAGGCTTTCATAACGCCCGGCCGATACCCCGCCCGCGCGCGTGGTGCACAGCGCCCGCACTTTCTGCGGCGCCGGCCAGTCGGGCACGAGCCAGCGCGGGTCCATGCCGGGGTTCATACCGCTCAGGCTTCCGCGTCGGGCGCCTGCGAGGGCTGGGCGCGCTGGAATGCGTCGAGCGCCATGCAGGCCTCGAAGGCGGCCATGGTGCGCGGCAGCCCGCTGAAGTCGCAGTCGAAGCGCCTGCCGTTGAAGATCTGCGGCACCAGGCAGCAGTCGGCCAGCGTGGGCGTATTGCCGTAGCAGAAGGTGCTGCCGGGGTGCTGCGCGAGCTGCCGCTCGAAAGCCAGCATGCCGTCGCGCACCCAGTGGCGGTACCAGGTGTTCTTGGCGTCGTCGTCGAGCTTGAGCTCCTTCACGAGGTACTTGAGCACGCGCAGGTTGTTCAGCGGGTGGATCTCGCAGGCAATCGACTGCGCCAGCGCCCGCACATGCGCCCGGCCCACCGGGTCGTGCGGCAGCAACGGCGGCTCGGGGTGGGTTTCGTCCAGGTATTCGATGATCGCCATCGACTGCGAGAAGCGCTCGCCCTCGTCCTCGAGCAGCGGCACCAGCATGTCGGCCGAAATGGCCGAATAGGGGCCCGTGCGATGGTCGCCGCGGGCAATGTGCACCGGCACGTAGTCGTAGTCCAGGCCCTTCAGGTTGAGCGCAATGCGCACCCGGAAGGACGACGAGGAGCGGAAGTAGTTATGCAGCTTCATCATTGCGCAAGCATAGCGCTCGCGAACAACCCTGGTCTGCCTCTGGCACACTGCCGTTTTTCTCCGTTCCGCTGAAAAGGACAGACGCAATGGCTTCCGAGTTTGTTTTCGCCCCGCCCGCGACCGTTTCGGTTCCGGTGGTCGGGCAGCCCGCCCGTTTTCCGGTGCACCGCATCTATTGCGTGGGCCGCAACTATGAAGATCACGCCAAGGAAATGGGCTTTACCGGCCGCGAGCCGCCGTTCTTCTTCATGAAGCCGGCCGACGCGCTCGTGGTGGTCGATGCGGGCCAGACCGGCACCATGGCCTACCCCACGCTGACCAAGAACCTGCACCACGAGATCGAACTGGTGGTGGCCATCGGCACCGGCGGCAAGAACATCTTGGCGGCCGATGCACACAAGCACATCTACGGCTACGCCGTGGGCCTGGACATGACGCGCCGCGACCTGCAGGGCGAGATGAAGAAGCAAGGCCGCCCCTGGGACATCGGCAAGGGCTTCGAGCAGAGCGCGCCCATCGGCCCCATCGTGCCCGTGGCACAGGCCGGCGATGCCGAAAAGGCCGAAATCTCGCTGAAGGTGAACGGCACCGACCGCCAGCGCAGCACGGTAGCCAAGCTCATCTGGAACGTGGCCGAAACCATCGAGCATCTTTCGGCCGCCTGGGAGCTGCAGCCCGGCGACCTGATCTTCACCGGCACGCCCGAAGGCGTGGCGGCGGTGGTGGCGGGCGACACGCTGGTCGGCGAAGTGGCGGGCCTGCCAAAGCTGACCGTCAAGGTCGTCTAAGGGCCTGCGCCCCAACGCTCCATGATCCTGCGCGTACCCATCAAGCACTGCAAGAACTGCGGCACCGCGGTGGTCTACCGCATTCCGGACGACGGCGACACCAAGGAACGCGCCGTCTGCCCCGCCTGCAGCACCATCCACTACGAGAACCCGCTGAACGTGGTGGGCACCATTCCCGTGCTCGGCGACAAGGTGCTGCTGTGCAAGCGCAACATCGAGCCGCGCTGGGGCAAATGGACGCTGCCCGCGGGCTTCATGGAGCTTGGCGAAACCGCGGCCCAGGGCGCGGCACGCGAAACCGACGAAGAGGCCGGCGCCAACTACGAAATGCAGGGCCTCTTCGCGGTGATCAGCGTCGTGCGCGTGGGGCAGGTGCACCTGTTCTACCGCGCCCGCCTGCTGGACGACCGCTTCGACCCGGGCCACGAAACCATCGAGGCCCGGCTTTTCACCGAGGAAGAAATTCCCTGGGAAGAAATCGCGTTTCGTACCGTGCGCGAGGCGTTGGAACACTTCTTCGAGGACCGGCGGCGCGGCAGCTTCGACCGCGTGCACGAACTCAGCATCGTTTGAAACACATGACCATTCAGGCATTGCGGGCCACCGCCCTCTTCCGTGCGGCGCTCGCATCCACCGTTGTCGTTGGCCTGGGCCTTGCGCTGGCCCCGGCGGCGCAAGCGGAAATCGTGGGCGACGTCGACACCGCGTTCAAGCTCATCGGCCCGGATCACAAGATCGTGGTCGAGGCGTACGACGACCCCAAGGTCAGCGGCGTCACCTGTTACGTCTCGCGTGCCAAGACAGGCGGGCTGGCCGGCGCCTTCGGCGTTGCCGAAGACAAGTCGGAAGCCTCCATCGCCTGCCGCCAGGTCGGCCCCGTGAGCATCACGCAGCCGCTGCCCAAGCGCGAAGAGGTCTACACCGAGCGGCTGTCGATTCTTTTCAAGCGGCTGCGCGTGGTGCGCATGGTCGACGCCCGGCGCAATACGCTCATCTACCTTACCTACTCCGACCTGCTGATCGACGGCTCGCCGAAGAACAGCGTGACGGCGGTGCCGATCGACCGCGGCACGCCCATTCCGCTCAAGTAACAAAAGAGCGGGCACCGCCAGTCCCTTAGGCCCCCTTCTCCCAGGGTCCGGCACCTGCCGGCGCCCTGCGAGTTTGCTAGCATGCCGGCGGTAACTCGCCCGGCGTGCCGAGCCGAAGGAACCCTCAGCAACGAATTCGTTCCAAAGAGAACCATGCAGCACCTTCAGACTTTTGTTTCCCGTACCGGCGCCGCGCTACTCGTGGCGGCCGGCCTTGCAGCCTGCACCACGCCCGCACCGCCTCCCCGGGCCGGCGTGAACGTGCCACCACCCGTTCAGCAGCCCCAAGCCATGTTCATCCGGCCCGCCAGCGGCACCACCATTGCCCGCTTCGACGGCGTGCGCAACAAGGGCCTGGACATCGCGGGCAACCTTGGCGACCCGGTCGTGGCTTCGGCAGACGGCCGCGTGGTGTACGTGGGCGGCGAACTGCGCGGCTACGGCAACATGGTCATCGTCAAGCACAACGACACCTTCCTCACCGCATACGCCCACGCTGAAAACATCGTCGTCAAGGAAAACGCGGTGGTGCGCCAGGGCCAGAAAATTGCCGAAATGGGCAAGAGCGGCACCGACCGCGTGAAGGTGCATTTCGAAATCCGCAAGAACGGCACCGCCGTCGATCCCGAGCCCTACCTGAGCGGGCGCCTGCAGCACTAGGCCCCCGGTGGCGGCGCACGCACGCCGCTAGAGCAGGCTCTCGGGCACCAGCGGAGCGAACAGCTCCAGCTTCCAGCGCGACCAGAAATCGGTTTCCGGCTCCACGTGCAGGATGGTGTCGGCGCCGTCGCCCGAGGCCGGGCTCACCCATTCGATGCCGCCGCGCGGCCCCAGCTGCAGCTGGTAGGCACCGTCGAGCCGCATGAAGCCGATCAGGCTGGTGAGCTGCTGCGCGATCTGCGGGCTGAAGATGAAAATGCCGACCTCGGTGTTGTGCAGCATCGAGCGCGGATCGAAGTTCATCGAGCCGATGAAGACGATGTTGCGGTCGATCACGGCCGACTTTCCGTGCAGCCTTCCGCTCGCCGAACCGTAGATGCCGAAGCGCTTGGTTTCTTCCACGCGCTTGGGGCTCAGTTCGTAGAGCGCCACCCCCAGCCGCAGCATCTCGGGCCGGTAGCGGCGGTAGCCGATGTGCACCAGTGATTCGTCGGTGGCCGCGAGCGAATTGGTCACGATGGTGTAGCTCACGCCCTTTTGCCGCACGGTGCGCATCGACTCCATGCCACCGCGCCCCGGAATCAGATATGGCGTGGTTTGCAGGATCTCGTGCTCCGCGCCGCGTATGTAGCGCCGCACGTTGTAGAGCACGCTGTCGGTCGACTCGTCGGCCGGTAGGCCGCGGGCCTCTTCCGTGGGGCCCAGCGCCTTGGCAGGCGCGTCGGCGTAGGCTTCGGCTCGCGCCCACACGAGCGAGAGCGCGCCTTCGTCCAGGTCCTTGGCCAGCGCGTTGTTGCCCAGCAGGTCGGTTGAAGCAAGCGGATCGGGGTGCAGCGTGTCCGGCCCGCCGGTCAATTGCTCGAAGCGGTCACGCAACTGCTGCGGCGTGGCCCAGCCGGTCGACACCAGCGACTCCACGGGGTACACATAGGGGCTGTTCCAGTACATGTCGAACAGCGACGAAAGCCGCGGCACCACGGTACCGGCCACCAGCGTGTCGATGTCGATGAAGTTGGAACCGCCGTCCCGCAGGAAGTATTCGTTGGCGATGTTTCGCCCGCCCATGACCGCCATCACGTTGTCGACCACGAAGAGCTTGTTGTGCATGCGGCGGTGCACGCGGTCGAAGTCGAGCAGCGACGAAGCCCAGCGCGTGCCCAGGCGCTCCCTCCCGGCCGGAAACGGATTGAACATCCGCACCTCGGCATTGGGATGCGCCGCCAGGCCCGCGAACAGCGGATCGGCGCCCGCGGTGTAGAGGTCGTCCACCAAAAGGCGCACGCGCACGCCGCGCTCCGCCGCGTCGCGCAATGTGCGAAGCAGGTAGCGGCCGGTTTCGTCGTTCTGCACCAGGTAGTACTGAACGTCTATGGAGCGCTGCGCGCGCTTCGCCAGTTCGATGCGCGCATGCAGCGAAAACTGCGCCATGGGCAGCAGCCGAAATCCGCTCAAGCCCTGCCCCGGCGGTGAAGCCGCCGTGACAAGGCGCCCCAGCGTCGTGTCGGTGCCGTTGGTGATGGCCATTGACGGCTTGCGTTCCACGCCCGACGGCAGGCCCGCGCAGCCGCCCAAAAGCAGCAACGCCACGCCCAGCACCAGCCAAAGCGGCCAGGCGGTGCGGGCTATTTCTTCGGAAATTCCGGAAATTCTCGGGTTGGAGTTTTCTGCCATCGGACGGTGCGATGCGCGACGCGCGCAGGGTGGCCGGTTTCTACCATGAGCCAGCAAAAACGACCGTTTATGGAGTCCTCCTACACCTTCGGCAAAGGCAAGCTGACGCGTGGACGCAACTGGTGGCACCACATTTTTGAACACGAACGGAAAACCAGGCAGCAGACAGCCCGGCGGCCAGCGCCGGTGCCACTCAGCGAGGTTGCGGATGACCAAGAAGAATGAATTGCTGGCGCGGTTCGACGGCAGGCTCACCATGATCGGCTTCGGCTCCATCGGGCAGGCGCTGCTGCCGTTGCTGTTGCGCCATTTCGGCCTGAAGGTCTCCGACATCAAGATCGTGAAGCCGGGCGAGGACCGCAGCGGCGTTGCCAAGGAACTGGGCGTCGAGGTCATTCCTGCGCGGCTCGAAGAAGGCAATTTGGCCGCCGTGCTCGAGCCGTTGCTGTCCAAGGGCGATTTCCTGGTCAACCTGTCGGTCGATGTTTCGAGCCTTGCGCTCATCAAGCTCTGCCGCGAACGCGGCGCCTTCTACCTGGACACCTGCAATGAGCCATGGCCTGGGCGCTACGACGACCCCGGCGTGCCGCCTTCCCGCCGCTCGAACTACAGCCTGCGCGAAGAGGTGCTGGCCTGGCGCCTCGACAAGCGCAGCGGGCCCACGGCCGTGATCACCCAAGGCGCCAATCCGGGGCTGGTGTCCGCGTTGCTCAAGCAGGCGCTGCTGAACATTGCGGCCGACACTCATGCGCAGCTCGAATCGATGCCCGCGAGCTACGAGGACTGGGCCGCACTTGCGCGGCAGCTGGAAATCAAGGTCATTCACATTGCCGAGCGCGACACCCAGGCGGCAAGGCAGCGCAAGCAGCGCAACGAATTCGTCAACACCTGGTCGGTGCAGGGCTTCGTCGACGAGGGCCTGCAGCCGGCCGAACTCGGATGGGGCACGCACGAGCAGCACTGGCCAGCCGATGCGGCGCGGCACGGCTTCGGCAGCGATGCGGCCATCTACCTCGGCCGGCCCGGCATCGGCACGCGGGTGCGCAGTTGGACGCCGCTCGAAGGGCCCTACCACGGCTTTCTGGTGACGCATGCCGAATCGATTTCCATTGCCGACCACCTGACGCTGCGCAAGGACGGCGAGGTGGTGTACCGCCCCACGGTGCACTACGCCTACCACCCGTGCGACGACGCCGTGCTCTCGCTGCACGAGGTGGCCGGAAAGAACTGGCGCCTGCAGCACCGCCAGAAAATCATCCGCGACGAAATCGCCGAAGGCATGGACGAGCTCGGCGTGCTGTTGATGGGCAATCCCAAGGGCGTCTACTGGTACGGCTCCCGACTCACCATCGAGCAGGCGCGCGAACTGGCGCCCGCCAACAGCGCCACCAGCCTGCAGGTGGTGGCCGGCATCCTGGGCGGCATGCTGTGGGCGCTGCGCAACCCCGACGCCGGGCTGGTGGAGCCCGACGACCTCGATCACCGCGTGGTCCTGGAAGCCGCAATGCCCTACCTGGGAGAGGTGGCGGGCGTGTACGGCGACTGGACGCCGCTCAAAGACCGCAGCCCGCTCTTCAATGAAGAAAAGGATGAAGAAGACCCCTGGCAGTTTCTCAACTTCCGGGTGACCTGATTGCTGCTGCGGAAAGAACTCGGCGTCGTCGAGAACTCCTACTACGAAGCGAGCGTGCAGCGCGCCGAGCGGTTCGAAGCTGCGCGCCCGCTCGAAGGCATTGCCACCGCCGACGTCTGCGTGGTGGGCGGCGGCCTCGCGGGCCTTTCCGCGGCGCTGGAGCTGGCTTCGCGCGGCTACGCGGTGGTGCTGCTCGAGGCGCAGCGCGTCGGCTGGGGAGCCTCGGGCCGCAATGGCGGGCAGGCCATTGTCGGCTTCGGCTCCGACGGCGAAGACGCCATCGAGAAGCAATTCACACCCGAAGACGCTCGCCGCGCCTGGAATGTCTCCGTCGAAGGGCTGAACCTGCTGCGCGACCGCATGGCCCGCCATGCCATCGACTGCGACTGGCAGCCCGGTTACCTGAACCTTTCGGTCAAGCCCTCGAAGTCGCGCGCGCTCCGGCGATGGATGGAGCACGTGGGCCGCATCCACGGCTACCCGCTGCAATGGCTGGGCTCCGGGGAAATTGCGCAATGGGTCGACAGCAAGCGCTTCGACGCCGGCACCTTCGACGCGTTTTCGGGCCACCTGCATCCGCTCAAGTATTCGCTGGGCCTGGCTTCCGCAGCGCGGGCCGCCGGCGCGCAGCTGCACGAGAACTCTGCGGCCCAGGTCATCGAGCGCGGCACGCGGCCGGTGGTGAAGACCGCGCAGGGCGAGGTGTGGTGCAGCTTCGTGGTGCTGGCGGGCAACGTCTACCTTGCGGAATACGGCGACGACGTGGCGCCCGAAGTGTCATCGCGCATCATGCCCGTGGGCACCTACATGATCGCGACCGAGCCAATGGACAAGGCCCGCGCGGATGCGCTCATGCGCGGCCGGCCGGCCGCTTCGGACACGAACTTCGTGCTCGACTATTTCCGCCTGAGCGCCGACCACCGGCTGCTGTTCGGTTCCGGCGACAGCTACAGCGCCCGCACCCCGCGCAACCTGATCGAGAAAATCCGCAAAAGCATGCTCATGGTGTTTCCGCAGCTGTCGGACCTCGGCATCGACCACGCCTGGGGCGGCTTCGTCGACATCACCATGAACAAGGCGCCTGATTTTGGGCGCATCGGCAGCAACATCTATTACCTGCAAGGCTTCTCCGGCCATGGCCTGGCGCTGACTGGCATGGCGGGCAAGCTGGCGGCAGAGGCCATTGCGGGGCAGGCGGAGCGCTTCGACCTGTTCGCCCGCATCAGGCACCTTGCCTTTCCCGGCGGCACCCTGCTTCGCACCCCCGCACTCGTGCTGGGGATGATGTACTACCGGCTACGCGACATGCTGTAGCCCCGCCCGGCTACGAACCTTCGCGCTTGCGCGGAACCTTGCCCTCCGCGGCGAGTTGCATTACGCCTTCGGCGAACTTCATGAGTTCGTCCGACAGCGGTGCCCCCGGCGCAAGCACTCCCACGCGCTCGGCCAGCACCTGGAATGCAGCGCGCGAAGATTCGGGCGCGGACGGCAACGGAATGTTGGTGTCTTCGGGCATGAAGCCGCCCCCTCCAGGTCAGGCGCGTGCATGCCGGCGCAGGTGGCCGGACCGCCGTGCCAGCAGAAGCCCCGCCGCGGCCAGCCCGACCATGGCAATGGCCGCTGTGTTGCCCGAGGCGGCGCGCCCCATGTCGAGAGCGATTTCGCCCGTGCGCGGCCCCGCGAGCTGCAGCCGGCGCTTGGTCATTTGCGCGCCCAGGTCGCCCAGCTTGTCCGCCAAGTGCTTTTCAGCCGCCGGCAGCAAGATGGTTTCCTCGTCGGCCACGTGATGCATCACGTCGCGCATGAGCGCCGACAGGGTTTCGTCATAGTCGCGCGCCTCGGGCTCCATGGTGCGAAGCAGGCCGATGAGCCGGCGCATTTCGGAGTGTTCGTCGATCGCCTCCGCGATGCGTTCATCGTCGATCTTGCGCATCTCGGGGTAGAAGATTTCTTCTTCGAGCTGCGCGTGAATTTCGAGTGCCGTGCAGATGGTGTTGACCAGTCCCTTTTTCACGCGGCTCGGCGCGCTCGCCTTGTACTGGTGAAAGGTGGAAAGCACGTGCGTATGGTCCAGGCGAATCATGTTGGTCGCCGTGGGAAAAAGCCGGGAGACGATATTTGTCATGGTGACCTCCAAGGCCGATGAAAAGCGTGGCACCCGGCCGGCGGGCGGCCGGGTGCCGTGGGGTGAATAGGCTGCGTGAGACCCAGGCGGGCTCAGGCGGCCACGCCGGTGAGTTCTTCCATCAGCTCTTCCTTGCGGGCCGCGAGCTGCTCGCGCATGGCCATCAGGTCGAGCCCCTTGGCGGCGCGCGCCTTGACGAAGATCTCGTTGCGCTCTTCCTTCACGTGATGGTCGATGTATTCACCCAGCACGATGACCTTGGCGTCGAATTTTTCGTCCACGTCGGTAGCGGATTCGATCTGTGCGATCAGTTCCTTGGCACTGGCATGCTCGACCTCGGCTTCGTCCAGGAGATCGGTTTCGCTGAGCGCCTCGCGCAGCGCGGGGTAGAAGATTTCTTCCTCGATTTGCGCATGCACCGTCAGTTCGGTGCAGATCTGGGTCGCGAGTTCGCGCTTCTTCTGCTGCGCGCTGGCAGCTCGCGAATGGGTCAGTTCCTCGTACTCCTTGAACAACTTCTTGACGTTGCGGTGGTCGGAATCGAGAAGGCTGCATGCATCGGGTGCTGCTCGCTTGGTAGAGGTGGGCATCGTGGGGCTCCGAATAAGGTTGGTGGAAGCTGAACGATGGGGGGACTCGAAACACCGCGGCGTAGGAAAGCTGCCTGTGTGCGCGTAGCAGCGCCCACTACTCGCGCCCGCGCTGCGCGAGCAGGCATCCGGCCGCCATGCCCAGGGCGAAGAAGCCGTAGACCACGGCCATGGAGCCTTTGGAAAGATGATGCTCGAAACCCGGCGTGAGCCGGCGCGGCGTGATCGTGTAGTCGATCGTGCAGGCCACCGCCGTTGCGGCGCCGGCACTGGCGAGCGCGGCAGGCACCGATTGCGGCGGGCGCCGCTCGGTATGCAGCCAGGCGTAGAGCAGCGCCCAGAAAATCGCGCTCGCATGGTGGGTGGCATAGCCCAGGGCCGTGTGCCGCAGCGTGGGCCGGTAGACCTGCAGCGCCTGCTCGCCCCATAGCCAATGGCTGGTGGCGTTGGTCGGCGCGACCGCGCTGCCGGCCTCGCGCCGGCCGCACAGCATGAGCGCGGCCGTCGAGGCAAAGCTGGCCAATGTTCCGGCGATCAGGCCGGTTCGTAGCACCGGCGCAAGTCGTTTGCTTGTGTTCATGTGGAAACCTCTATGCGGGGCTTTCGGAAACGGCCCGCGTCATGGCGCCGGTGGCCCTGGCGCCGAGTGTCATTTCCGTCATCCAGGACACCAGGAGCTGCCCATAGGCTTGGCGGGACGACTGCTTCGACAAGGCGTGGTCGGCGCCCGAAATGACGCGGTAGGTGGCGGAACGAACGCGCTTGAACGCGCCCAGATAGTTCTCGATGACCGGGTGCGGCACGATCTGGTCGTGCTCCGATTCGACGATCAGCACGTCGCCGGTGAAGGCTTCGCAGGCGGCCAGCGCGCGGTTGTCGCGCGGGCCCACCAGGGTGCGGCGGTAGGCCACCAGGTCGGACCTGCTCAGTTGGCCCTTGGGCGCCAGCCATTCGCGGTCGCGGTAAAGCGCCGGCGCGCGCAGTGCGAGCCAGCGCACCGGGCGCATGGCACTGACCAGCGCCGCCAGGTACCCGCCGTAGCTGCTGCCGACGATGGCAATCGCGTTCGGATCGACCGTGGGGTGGCTCACCAGCGTGTCGTAGGCCGCGAGCACGTCGCGCAGGTTGTCTTCCCGCGTGACTTCCTTGCGCAGCGCCGCATGGCGCGCGTGGCCGCGCAGGTCGAAGGTGAGGCATACGCAGCCGAGCGCGGCAATGTCGTGCGCGCGCGCAATGTATTGCTCCTGGCTGCCATCCCAGCCGTGCACGAGCAGGACACCGGGCACCATCGTCGAAGCGGCGACCAGCGTTCCGGCAATGTGCTGGCCGTCTACGGGAATATCGATGACGTTATGTCGTGTCGCTGGCATACGGTTGGATCAATGCGTACTTGGTCAGGGGCCCCATCCGATTGTCGATGCCGCGGTAGTGCACCGCCGCCTTCGCCGGAATGGGCGCCGCCGCGCCATAGGTCTCGAAGCAGGAGACGCGCAGGCGCTCCAGCGCCGGGTCGCGCCAGAAGCTCTCGAGCGCCATCATCTCGGCGCCGGTTGCGCCCCCCACGCGCCACGACTGCTCCAGCACGCCCGAGCGCCATGCACCACCCGCACCCACGCCCTGCGCCACGTCGTAGTTCACGCGCGACGCAAGAAAGCCGGGAAAGCAGTCGATCACCGCCTGGTGGTACCGCCGCGCCTGTTCGATGGCGAGGCACAGCGCCGGGCTCGGGCTGGTCTTGGCAAGCAGCGCGTCGAAGTTGCCGCGCACCAGCGTCAGGTCGGAACCACCGTACACGCTCTGGCCCGCGTTGTCGGTCGTCATGCGCTGGCGGCCGAAGTAGCTCACGATCATGTGGTCGACCATCACCTGCCCCACGCTGAAGGTGTCGGGCCGCTCCAGGTTCTCTTCGATCACCACGCCGTGCAGCGCAATCTCGCTCTCGTCCATTGCGGCCAGGCTGCGGTCCAGCGCATCGGCGTCGGTGACCATGGTCTGGCCCCGCCCGCCGGTGGCGCACACCGGCTTCACCCGCACCGGGCCGTTTTCGAGCAGGCGGCGCCCGGCCCATCGCGCATCCTCGGCGGAGAAGGCCGAGAACCCGTCGAGCGCCGCATGCGAAATGTCGGCCGCAAATGCGGACGCCCACCCTTCAGGACAGGCGGCGGCCCGTCCGACCAGCGGATGCGTGATGGCCTTGGTGGCCACGAAAGGGTACGGAACCACGCCCCCGAACAGGTCATGCAGCGTCGAGATGCCGAGCGAACGCGCCAGCTGCGTGCTGGGCACGGTGTCGCTCGGCACAAAGTACAGCGGCGTGTTCTCGTGCGCCCGCGAGGCGTCGTATTCGCCGGCAAAGCGAAACTGCTTCAGCGCCGCAAGGCGCTCGGCAAAGTTGCTGCGCGTGGCGCGTTCGTGTTCGCTGCCGTAGGCCTGCGGATCGGCGCTCCACACCACCACGCTGCCGCCGGTGCTCTTGAGGACGGTGTCCACGAGGGCGACTCCCGAGCTGAAAGAAGTGTCCATGGCACGCGCTCCCGGCCTAGCGTGGGTCCGCCGTTCCGGGTTCGGCCATCCTGCGGTGCTGCTTGGCCAGCAACGCCGATGGCGTGACGTTGGCAACAGCGACCTGGAGCTTGTTCTTCCAGCCCGCGACCACGTCGCCTTCGCCATTCATCATGGCTTCGAAGCCGATCTTCGCCACCTTGGCCGGGTCGGCCTTCTTGTCGTCCTGGCCCACCTTGGTGTCGAGCATGTCGGCGCGGTCGAAAAACTCGGTGTCGGTCGGCCCCGGCATCAGGCAGCTCACCGTCACGCCGCTATCCTTCAGCTCTTCGCGCAGCGCAAAGGAGAAAGAATCCAGGAAGGCCTTGGTGCCGTTGTACACCGCCTGGAAGCTGCCGGGCATGAAGCCCGCAATGGAGCCGGTGATCAGAATGCGCCCCTGCCCGCGCGCGCGCATTGCGCCGCCTATGGCATGGATCAGATACACCGTGCCGGTGATGTTGGTGTCGAGCACGTGCCGCGCGTCTGCAAAGTTCTGGTCGAGAAAGGCGTGGCCGAGACCGCGCCCGGCATTGGCGAGAAGCGCGTTGACCGGGCGCTGGCCAGCGGCCGCCAGCAGGCGGTCGACCCCCTCTGTGGTGGAAAGGTCGGCAAGCACGGGCTGCACCTCCACGCCCAGGCCGCGCAATTGAACCGCGGCGTCCTCGATCTCGGGCTCATCGGCCGCAATCAACAGATCGAAGCCCTCATTGGCGCAGCAGCGCGCCAGCTCCAGCCCTATGCCGGACGAAGCGCCCGTCACGATGGCGAAGGGCCGGGTGAAACCGGAAGTACTCATCGGGGAAGTGTTCATCGGAATGACTCCTTGTGAACGATTGGCGGGGGCGCACGGCGGCGAACCGTGCATTTCGACAGCTCCCGCCCATGGTCGAACACCTCGCGCTCCGGCAGAGCGGGATAACGCGCGTCGTTGTGAAAGAGGCCTCCTACGCGCCGCCCAGGCACCAGAGGACTCGGCGGCGGCTTTCGCGGCCACGCGCAGCTTTCCTACGGGCCCGGCCAGGCGCTTTGGGAATCGTGAGGCCTGCGCTGACTGGACTGACTGGAGCTTTGCCGGCCCATGGCCTCATCTTCTTCCTCCCCGCCCCCTGCCCTCGCCCCCCACGCCCGCCGCCGGCCACACCGCCTTGCTGATCATCGACATGATCAGCTGCTGGGATTTTCCCGATGCGGAAAAATTATTGCCCGGTGCGCATGCCATTGCCGGACGCATTGCGGCCCTGAAGGCGCGATGCACCCGCGCCGGGGTGCCCACCATCTACGTCAACGACAACCGCGGACGCTGGCGCTCCGACTTTCCAAAGCTGGTGGAGATGTCCCTCGCCTCCGGTGGCGCCGGCGCCGAGATCACTTCAGCGCTACTGCCGGGCGAGAAAGACTACTTTGTGCTCAAACCCAAGCAGTCCGCCTTCTTCGCGACCCCGCTCGAGCTGCTGCTCGCCTACCTGAAGGCAAGCCGGCTGATCGTGACGGGCGTGGCCAGCGACCAGTGCATCTGGGCCACGCTGGCCGATGCGGGCATGCGCGACCTGGAAGCCATTGCCCCGCGCGATTGCGTGGCTTCGCAAACGCCCGAGCGCAACGAACGATTCTTGCGCCAGGCGGAAGAAGCGCTGCTGGTTCGCACCACGCCCGGCCCGCGCATCCGCCTGCCTGCAAGGCGCTGAGCCGGCCGGCACCAGGAACTCAAGACGCGCCGCCGCCGCTGGGCCCGCTTGCGGCGGACTGCTTCGAGCGGTCCGGCTCGGCCGGCTGCGAAATGATGTTGAGCGTGTCGCCCGCCTTGCCGATGTCGCCCTTGGCGGCCGTGTCGCCGAGCGACAGCATGCCCACGAGCCGCCGGTCGCGGTCGACCACCGGCATGCGGCGTACCTGGTAGCCGGCCATTTCATTCATCACCGTTTCGACGTTGTCGGTTTCGGTGCACCACTTGACGTCCTTCGTCATCACCTCCGACAGCGAAGTGTCGAGCGGGCGTTTCTGCGCCACCACGCGCAGCACGATGTCGCGGTCGGTCACCATGCCCAGCAGGCGCTGGCCGTCGCACACCGGAATGGCGCCGATGTCCAGCTCGTCCATTGCCTGGGCGGCCAGCGCCACCGGGTCCGCGGGCGCGAGGGTTCGTACGCCGCGAGTCATCAATTCAGAAACTCGAGTCATTGCGGATCTCCTTGATTGCCGGGGTCAGCCGCTGCGGTGCTCAGCATTGCGCTTACGCGTCGCGGCGGCCTTCTTGGCGGATGCGGAACGTTCGGCGGCAGTGCGCGATGCCGCGGCGGCGCCGCCCTTGTGGCCGCCCTTGCGAGATGGCGCGTGATTCTCGGCCTTGCCGCGGCCGCTGCCGCTCTTCTTGCCGCCGCCGGTCTCTGCGTTGACGGTGGCCCAAGCGCGCTTTTCGGCTTCGGCCTTGCCGACACCGCGGTGCTCGTAGCTTTCCTCGATGTGTTCGGCCTTGCGTTTCTGCTTGTCCGTGTAGGACGACTTGTCACCTCTTGGCATTGCTTTCTCCTGAAATGGTGAAGATGCCTTGCATCCTGCGCCTGCCCCCCGCCCCGTGGGTCGGAGGACGCAGGACCTGCGCGTGGGAGCAGTCTGGCGGCGGCGCAACGCTGCGGGGCACTCTCGCGCTGTGGGATTGCGCCGACGCCTCCTGGGGCGGATCGCACGACACCCGCCGTCCGCGGACCGCGGAACATCGCGCAACGTGGACGCCCTTCGCCGCCGAAGGACGCTTCATCCGCAACCGATGGCAACCGCCGGCGCGTCCGGCACATGGAGTTTCAATGAAGCAGACAGTCAGCGATTTCGTGGTGCAACGCCTGTACGACTGGGGCGTGCGGCGCATTTACGGCTACCCCGGTGACGGCATCAACGGCCTGATGGGCGCGCTCGACCGCGCCGACGGCTCCATCGAATTCGTTCAAAGCCGCCATGAGGAGCTGGCCGCCTTCATGGCCTGCGCGCACGCCAAGTTCTCGGGCGAGGTGGGGGTGTGCCTGGCCACATCGGGCCCCGGCGCAATCCACCTCCTGAACGGCCTCTACGACGCGAAGCTGGACCACCAGCCCGTGGTCGCCATCGTCGGCCAGCAGAAACGCAGCGCCCTGGGTGGCGACTACCAGCAGGAGGTGGACCTTGTCTCCCTGTTCAAGGACGTGGCGCATGAGTTCGTGCAGATGGCCTCCAGTGCGGAGCAGGCCCGCCACCTAATCGACCGCGCGATGCGCATCGCACGCGACCGCCGCGCCGTGACCTGCGTGATCTTTCCCAACGACGTGCAGGACCTGCCCGCCGTGCCGGTGCCGCCACGCGAGCACGGCACCGTTCACAGCGGCATTGGCGTCACCGCCACCGCGGTGGTGCCCGAGTTGCCCGCGTTGCAGCGCGCGGCGGAAATCATCAATGCCGGAAGCAAGGTCGCCATCCTCGCGGGTGCGGGTGCCCTGCACGCCACCGACGAATTGATCCACGTGGCCGAACGGCTTGGCGCGGGCGTTGCCAAGGCTTTGCTGGGCAAGGCCGCGGTGCCGGACGACCTCCCCTTCGTGACCGGCGCCATCGGCGTCCTGGGCACGCGGCCGAGCTCGCGCATGATGGAAGACTGCGACACGCTGCTGATGGTGGGCTCGTCGTTTCCGTATGCGGAGTTTCTGCCGCCCGAGGGCCGGGCGCGCTGCGTGCAGATCGACACCGACCCTCGCGCCATCGGCCTGCGCTACCCCGCGGAGCTGGGCCTGGTCGGCGACAGCCGCGCCACGCTGGCCGCCCTGCTGCCGCTGCTGGAGCACAAGGAACACGGCCCGTGGCGCCGCGGCATCGAAGCCGAGGTGGCCAAATGGTGGCGGGTGCTCGAGGCACGCGCCCACGTGGAAGCATCGCCGGTCAACCCGCAGCGCGTGTTCTGGGAACTCTCCCCGCGGCTGCCCGAACAGGCGGTGCTGACGTGCGACAGCGGCACGGCTGCCAACTGGTATGCCCGCGACGTCAAGCTGCGCCGCGGCATGAAGGCCAGTCTCTCCGGCGGCCTGGCCACCATGGGCCCCGCCGTTCCCTACGCCATTGCTGCCAAGCTGGCCCACCCGGACCGGCCCGTGGTCGCGATGCTGGGCGACGGCGCCATGCAGATGAACGGCCTGAACGCGCTCATCACCCTCGCGCGCATGTGGCGCGACTGGGCCGACCCGCGCCTGGTGGTGATGGTGCTCAACAACCGCGACCTCAACCTCGTGACCTGGGAGCAGCGCGTGCTCGGCGGCGATCCGAAGTTCGAGGCCTCGCAGGTGCTGCCTGATTTTCCGTATGCGCGCTTCGCAGAAATGCTGGGCCTTGGCGCCTTGCGCGTCGACACGCCCGAAGCGATCGGGCCCGCATGGGACGCCGCCTTTTCAGCCGACCGCCCCATGCTGCTTGAAATGGTCACCGATGCCGCCGTGCCGCCGCTGCCGCCCGATGTGTCGCTTGCGCAGGGCAAGGCCTACCTCTCGGCCCTTTGGCATGGCGACCCTGAGGCGATGCGCACCATCAAGGCCGCCGCGCGGGAATACTGGGCCAGCGCAACGGCCTGAGCACTGGGCGCGCCGCTACCCGCCGGTCCGGATGCCCGCCCTCGCCTTCGATTCTTCTTCGCTGGCGCGGGAGAGGCATGCGGCCTTGTCGCCGCCCTGCCGCTGGTTGCACTTCTCCCTGGCCACTTCGTAGTTCACCGCCACCCTGGTTTCGGCGAGGCGGCGGGCACTCGCATCGCTGGGGCTGCGCTGATGGTGGAGCTCGGCCGTTGCAA